>NZ_JBFAIS010000050.1:0-31072 GCF_040654795.1 Streptomyces sp. NPDC050617
GAGAAACTGCGCGTGCTACGGGAGTTGGGCGTCGACCAGTTCGCGCTGTACGCGATGCACGACGCGAAGGAGACGACGATCGACGCGTACGGGGAACGGATCATCCCCGAACTGGGCTGACCGGGACAGATACCGTGCTGCTGGTCGAGACGGTCCGCAAGGCCGGATGGGACCGGGCGTATCGGCGGCGCTGACGCCATGGCGTCGCCCGAGGCGTGTGCCGAAGGCCCGGGGCGGTACGCGCCGCCACAGCGGCTTGTCCACGCTCACCACCCGGTGCCCCGTGCCGTATTGCCGCCGAGCAGCCCGGCCCGCTCGGCGAGCAGTGCCGCCTGGACACGGCTGGAAACCCGGAGCTTGGTGAGGATCGAGCTGACGTGGTCCTTGACGGTGCCCGCGCTGAGGTGGACCCGGGTACCGATGTCGGCGTTGGACAGCCCTTCCGCGATCAGGACGAGCACGTCGCGTTCCCGGTCACTGAGCAGGGTCACCCGGGCCGCACCCGCGTCCGGCGGCGCGCCTGCTCCGGGGTGGGCGCGCAGCAGGGCGCGGGACGCCTTCGGGGACATCACCACTCCGCCCGCGGCCAGGGTGCGCACCAGCTGGGCCAGTTGCTCGGGCTCGGTGTCCTTGAGCAGGAAGCCGGCGGCGCCCGAGCGGAGCGCCGTCAGGATGTACTCGTCGGTGTCGAAGGTGGTCAGCATGGCCACGTGCGGCGGCTTGGGCAGCGTCTGGACCTCGCGCAGGACGGTCAGGCCGTCCACGTCGGGCATGCGGATGTCGAGGAGTACGACGTCCGGGGCCTCGCGCCGGATCACCTCGGCCGCGTGCGCCCCGTCCGCGGTCGCCACGACCTGGAGATCGTCGGACGCGTTCAGGATCAGCTTGAAGCCGGACCGCACCAGCGCCTCGTCGTCCACCACCACTATCCGGATCACACCCGGTCCGCCTTACTGTTGCCTGACTGCGTCGGTTTCGGGCGACCCGTACGCCATCCGCCAGGGATGAGGCTCTTGTGCGGTGATCGCCCGCCGTCGGCAGTAAGTCTCGCAGGACGCGCGGTGGCGCGGCCACCGAGGACTCCGGACACCCGGCGGGCCGATTCCATCCGGGCCGCTCCCGTAACACGACCGCCGGCGCCGCGGTCGTGACCGACGCCGCCGCCCCGGGTGCACGCCCGGCACCGGTGGGCGGCGAGCAGGTGGGCGAGGAGCTCGACGACGGGGCGCCGACACGGCACGGTGATCGCCGGTGAACGTGTGGTGATCGCGCGTTGAACCAGTCCCCATAGCGTCTGGGGAGGCGCCCGGTCAGCGAGGCGCGGAGCGCCCACCCGAGCTGGAGGATGATCACGGTGAGAGAAGGCAAACACTCCACGCCACTGCGCGAGCGCGCGGTCCGGATGGTGTCCGATGTACGGGAGCGGACCGGACGGAGCACAGGCGCCGTCGCCGCGGTGGCCGACCGGCTGGGACTCGACCCGCACGTTCTGTCGTCCTGGGTGGCACAAGCCGGCACCGGTACGTCGGCGCCGTCGGCCAACGGCGATGAGGTTGCCGTGCTGAACAGCCGCATCGACGCTCTGCAGCGGGAGAACGACATTCTCAAGGCGGCCTCCCTTTTTTTCGTCCGGGAGCTCGACCCCCCACTGCGCAGGTGATTCCTTTCATTGAGAATTACAAGGAGTTCTATGGAGTCGAGCGCATCTGCAGGACGCTGAACATATCTGCGTCGACGTATTACGCGGCCCGGTCGAGACCGCTGTCGGCCCGCGGACGGCGTGATACCGAGCTGCTGGTGGCGATCAGGCGGGTTTATGACGAGAGCGGCCAGACGTTCGGTGCGCGACGGGTGTGGACCGTGCTCCGCGAGCAGGGCGTCGAGGTGGCCCGCTGCACCGTCGAGCGGCTGATGCGCCGGGCGGGGATGTCCGGCGCGAGCGGCGCGCCGGGCCTGCGCCGGGCGCCCGTCGGCTGGGGAACGGTCCGGCCTGAGCTCGGTCCCTCCCAGAGAACAGAAGCGATCCCATGAGATTCTCGACGCAGCTGCACAAGTCAGGTCTTAACGTTCCGTCGGGCTTCCGACATCTGCGAACCTCCGCTCTGCTCAGTGGAGGTCTGCTCGCTCACCTCGGCTCTCCGGGGCTGCCGACCTACACGGCGATGGGAAGGGAGATCCTCGACCGGATAGAGCAAGCCCTCGCGGACGGGGCCGAGCGAGCCGGATTCTCGCGGGTCCACATACCCTCGATCATGAAGGACAGTGACCTGGAGGCGGGTCAGGAGGTCGGAGAGCAATTCCTGGGCAAGGTCCTCTTCTTGTCCGACACGATGAGCGGCTACCACCTGATGACCAGTCCGGAGATGCTGCTGACCGGCGCGCTCGTCGACGCGCCGTTGTCGCATCGCGATCTGCCCGTCCGGGTGAGCTATCTGGCGGACATCTTCCGTCAGATGAAGAACACCCGGTCGATCCTGCGGCTGCGCCAGTTCCGTGTCCTCGGCGGTCTCGCCCTCACCCCCGAACCGGCCGGGGTGCTTGATGCCCTGGAGGACCTGGTGCGGACCACCGTCGGCACGCTCGACCGGTTCGGGCTGCGCATTACGGCCGCATGGCGCGAGGACCCACTTCACGTCGAGCTGTTCTGCGCCTCGACGGAAGGGAGCACCAACGTTCCGGATGCCTCTTCGCTGACCGGCCGGAGCAAGGCGTTGAGCCTCGCGATCGGCTACCACTACGGCGTGGGCCTGCCGCCGGCCGTGAACTACCGCTCGTCCGACAACACGCTCGCGGGCGCCTCCGTGGCGACCTATGCGCTGTGCACCAACCGGGTCCTGTACGCCGTTTTCGACCAGCACAGGGACTCGCTGGGCTTCGCCCTTCCCGCCGAGTTGCGTCCGTTCGAGGTGGTCCTGGTTCCCTCGGGTACCGCGGCGTTGCCCTCGGCCGAACACCTCTACGACGTACTCGTGGCCAGTGGTGTGCGCACGGCACTCGACGACCGTGTCAACCGCCCGGTCGTGGCGCGCAGCCGTTTCGCCGAATATATCGGCGCCGCTGTCTCCTGCGAAGTGTCCTCCGACGGACAGCTGTCGGGTCGGCTGCGGGGCAGCACGGCCCCGTTTCTGTGCTCCGACGACCCTGCCGACGTCTCCCGTTCCCTGCGCCGGCTGCTGGGCGACGCCCGGCACGGCTCTGCCTCCGGAAAGGACGCCGCCTCGTGCCCTACAGCCTCCTGATGGTCAAACCCGACGGCATGCGGCGCCCCGAGGTGCTCGCCGACATCGAGGAGGAGCTGGCGTCCTCTGCTGTGATGGTGTGCCGGACGGTGGACACGCGACTCACCCGCGAACGCGCGAGGACGCTGTTCCCCTCCTTCGACGAGGTTCGCTATCCCCTGACCAGGGCACTGCTGCTGTCGTACATGACGAGCGGGCCGGTTCGAATCATGGTGCTGAGCGGCGTGGACGCCCTCGGCGATGGACGGCGGATCCGACGCGTCGTACGCAAGCGGCACGCCGTCGCGGGCCTGGCGAACTGCCTGCACGCCGCGGCCGACTCGGCGGAAGCCGCAGCCCAGTTGGCCTGGCTGGCCGAGGAGCACGGTGCTCCCGCTCAGTGGTCCCGGGACACCGGGAGCATCCCGGCCTCGGCCCCCGTCGATCTGGTCCCCGGCGTCGAGGGAGACCTGGCGAAAGCCGACTTCGACGCCCTGGGAAGCACCGTGTGGGCCAGGCTGGAGGAGGTGGGCTGGGACGGGTTGTGGTCCTGGCCGACGCGCCGTGGTGAGTGGGGCGTCAGTCTGGTGTCGGACGATGCGCATTCCCTCGACTACGCGGCATCGGCACTGTACGAGGAGCATCCACGGCTGCCCCCGGAACGCACGCTGGAGGCGGTGCTGAGGGTGGACCAGGCAGGTTCGGCGACTGTCTTCGCCGGTGCCCGCCCGCAGGCGCAGGCGCTGGCGGACCGGCTGACGAGGCGTGGTCTGCGGGTGGCCGTGGCGCCGGGCGGCTGACCGCGGCATGCGCGAAGGCGTCTCCGGCAGACACAGCGGGGCGGCCGGGCTCTCCGGAGAATGACTGCGGAGGATTTCGTGAATTGATCCGGCCGCCATCGAAATGCGGAGGATCTGCAAGCCGATTGGTAATGCGCGTCTGTCACGTCTCCCCGGGAGACATAGGGAGGCGGTCGTCGCGCACGGCTGACCGCCACTCCATCTTTCTCGGTGCAGTTCTCCTCTCCGGAGTACGGGCATCATCTCCATGCTTTTCGGGGTGATTGGATGAGATCAGGTGCCGACTCTGCATATTTTCCGGGCTGGATGGGAGTTACGCAGAATTCTCCTTGACTCGCCTCCGGAACCTCCGTCTAATTAATCCCGGCAGGCAATCACATGGCCCGGCCAGAAATAACGAATATTGAATGGAGGTGTTTTTCATGCGTCAGCACGCCGCTGCTATGCGTCCGCGCCTCGAGAAGGTGACGGCCAAGAAGAAGTGAAGTAGTGCATGAGGGCAGCCGGGGCCGGTCGTCCGTACGACGACCGGCCCCGGCGAGCCCCCGGACACGAGGGGACCCGCATGGCTTTCGAAGGCACACCGCCGGTCGTCGCCTGCGTCGACGAGCGGTTGACGACCACCACCATCTGCCTGGCGGTCGGCTACGGCGCCCGTCACGACCCGGCCGGCCGAGGCGGTCTGGCCCACTTGCTTGAGCACCTGCTCATGGCGGCTTCGACGGACGGCGGGACCTCCTTCGCGGAACACGTGGAACGGCTCGGCGGGTACGCGAACGCCGAGACCGGCCTCGAACAGATGCTGTTCTACGCACGTGTGCACGCCGACGACGCCGACGAGACCAGCCGCAAGCTGCTGCGGGCGGTGCTCACCCCGGCCTGGAACGGCGACCTGCTGCGGTCGGAGCGGAGCGTGGTGCTCAGCGAGCTGGCGGCCGCGGAGGCCGACGACAGCGACGTGGTACAGGACCGCTTCCTCTCCCTGCTCTTCGCCGGCCATCCGCTGGGGCGGCCGGTGGGCGGAAGCTGCGCCGAAGTGGAGGCGCTGGAACTGGACGCCGTGACAGCCGGTCACCGCGAACTCTTCCGGTCGTCCCCGATGACGGTCTTCGTGACCGGACCTCGCGTCCCGGCGGCCTTCACCGGCGCCCCCGCCCCGGCACACGACTGCACTGCTCCCGCGCGGCCCGTTCCCCCGACCGCGGACAGGGCGGCGCCGGTCACCTGGCCCGGGAAGTACGCCTGGGCGGCGATCGGGTCTCGTTCCGCCGGCCTGGCCGACCCCGACCGGCACAGCTTCGAACTGCTGGCACACCTGCTCGGCGGCAGCCCTTCGTCCCTGCTCTACCGCACCCTGCGCAGCGAGCGCGGTCTTGCCTACATGTTCCAGGCGTGGAACCGCAGTTACCGCGAAACCGGTGCGTGGCGGGTCCTGGTGGGCGTGGAACCCGGAAACGGCGACGCCGTGGTGGACACCGTGCGAACCGTGCTGGAACAGGCGGCGGAGGGGCTCGCCCCGGAAGACTTCGACGCCGCGCGCAGGCAGGCGCGCTTTTCACTGATCGTCGGGCACGAGGAGCCCATCGAGTTCGTCCGCGGCATGGCGCAACGCACCTGCGCCGGAACACGCCCCTGGTCGCTCGACGGCGAACTGGCCGCCCTGGACACGGTCACCCCCGACGCAGTGGGCCGGGCCGCGGCCCATGTGCTCGGCCAACTGACCGTAGCCGTCTCTCCGGAGGTCTGACCATGCCGGTGATCCCCCTGCTCCCGGCCGCGTACCTCGCCGACGCCGACGCGTGCGGACTGCTCCACCGCCATGAGGGCCTTCCCTACGTGGCCGGCCGCGGTGCCGACCCGGCGACCGGCGAGCTCCAGTACTACGTCGAGTACTGCGACCCGGCACTGCTGGCCGTAGGGGCGCTGGAATGGCTGACCGCACGGGTACGGTCCGAGCATTCCGGCACCGATCTGATCGTGGTCCGCGTCCAGGGGGAAGCCGAACTGCCCGCGCCCTGGCATCGGCATCAGACATACGTCCGGCGCACCGGCCCGCCGCCGGCCGTGAGCGGCGACGGCGTCACCGTGGTGCCGGCTGGGCCGGAACATCTCGGCGTCCTGCTCGGCTGGATCTACGAAGCACTCGTCAGGGCGGCCGACGAACGTGGACGGTCGGGCGACCCCGCTGTGGTGCGGCGCATCGCCGAGGAAGTGCTGGACACCCCTGGACGGCTCTCCTACGTGGCCTTGGACGACGGCCGCCCGGTCGGCCATCTCACGCTGCGCCGGCGCCGGCGCGACGAGGTCACGGGGGAGGAGTACGCCGAGCTGTACGACGTACTGGTGGAGCCCGCCGAACTCCGCAAGGCGGCCTCGACCGCCCTGCTCGCCACCGCGATCGGCCGGCTCGACCCGGGGGAGCCGCTGCTCGGCCAGGTGCACCATCCCGACGAAATTCTTGCCCCCGGTCAGGGCGAGCGTGTCCTGCGCGGCCTGCTCGCCTCCGGCTGGGCCGTCGACCACTCCTTCTGGAGGCTCACGCCGTGAAGACAGACCTGCTGTACGACCTCCTTGACGTGGACCCCGACTCCGGCCCCGCCGAGCTGCTGTTCCGCGCCAGGGGAACCCACTACCAACTGCCCTATCTGGTCCTGTCGTCCCTTGCCCGGGAGGGCGCGGCGATGGGGGAGCACGCCCGCGCCGAACTGGTCCGCGCCGAGAACCGGGCACGCCGGTACGCCGAACTGGCCGCCGAGCTGAAGGCCGAGACCGGGGTGCGCACGATCAAGGGCCTCCAGCTCGCCGAGCACTACCCGCGCGACCTGCTGCGCCCGATGGGAGACCTCGACCTGATCGCCCGCACCGAGACCATGCTGTGGCGGACCGTCGACCATCTGGTGGCCGCGAACCAGGTGGAGAACATCGACGTCACGGTGTTCGGAGAACCGCGGCACACACTGGTTACCCTGTTCTGGCCGGCCGAGGACCGGCTGGTGGACCCCTGGTACAAGGTGGAGGTGTGCACCGCCGCCCTGGTGGGCGACCTCGCGGCCGTACCGGTGCGCCCGGTGCTCTCCGCCCCGGACGAGGTGGAAAGCCTGATCGCACTGGCCGAGGAGGGCCTCCAGCGCCAATTCCGCCATCGGGACGCCGTGGACGTCCTGATGCTCTCCGAGGCGGACTTCGACGCCGAGGCCACAGCCGCGACGGTGGGGGAGTACCGGCTCGCGCCGGAGGCCGCCGGACTGCTGGACTTCGCCGCCAGGTACGTCCCACTCGGCCGACTTGAGCCCGTACGCGGTGCCCTGGGCCCGGAGATCGCCCGCGAGCTGGATCGGCGTGAGGCCGGGGCGGCCCCGGTCGTGCCGCGGCACGGTCTCCTGCTGCGCCGGGCGCCGGCCCGACGGGACTGGGACTCGGCGCGGATCGTGCCCTGCGACGCCGGCGAACTGCTGCTCACCCCGGTCGCGGACTACCTGCTGACGGGAGGCGAGGTGGTCGCGCGGACCGCGTACGACACCGCGACCGCCGCCCTGGCGGCATGGGACGGTGAACATTCGTGACCGCCGCGGTCGTCACACGGGGACTGACCCGCTCCTATCGGACCGGCAAGGGCGACACGGCCCGTACCGTGCAGGCCCTCGACGCCCTGGACCTGACCGTCGAACCGGGCGAGATCCGCGGTCTGCTCGGCCCCAACGGCGCGGGCAAGACCACCCTGTGCCGGATCCTCTCCACGATCCTGCTGCCCACCTCCGGGACCGCCACGGTCCTCGGCCACGACGTGGCCGCCGATCCCATGGCGGTGAAGCATTCGGTCGGCATCGTCTTCGGCGGGGAGAAGGGCCTCTACGGAAAGTTGACGGCTCGTCAGAACTTGAACTTCTGGGCGGCTCTGTACGGTCTGCGCGGAAAGGCGCTGCGCCTGCGCGTGGACGCCCTGCTGGAACGGACCGGTCTCGCGGACCGCGCCGAGGAACAAGTCGACACGTTCTCCCGCGGCATGAAGCAGCGCCTGCACCTGACCCGAGGAATGGTCGCCGAATCGCCTGTGCTGATCCTGGACGAACCGACCGCGGGCATGGACCCGGTCGCCGCCCGGGACTTCAGGAGCCTGGTGGCCGAACTGCGCGCCGAGCGCCGCACCCTGCTGATCACCACCCACGACATGGCCGAGGCCACCGCGGTCTGCGACCGGGTGAGCCTGATCGACCGCGGCAGCCTGCTGGTCACCGACACCCCCGATGCCATCGGTTCCCTGGTCTCCCGGCACGAGCGGATCGACGCGGTCGGCGTGCCCGACTCCCTGTGGGCGGAGCTGCCCGGCACGCCGGGCGTGATCTCGGCCGTACGGCTGGCCGACGCCACGCAGCGCATCGAGACGGACGGCGCCTCGGCCACCGCGCGAGTCCTGGGGCGGCTGGTCGCGGCCGGCGTCACCCGGATCAACACCGGGCGTCCGAGCCTTGAGGAGGCCTACCTGCATGTGATGGGGGACCGGGGAATGTCGGTGAGCCGGTGAGAATCGCCCGTGTGGGGTTCGCCTTCCAGCTACGGATGATCAGGCGCTCCCCCGACACCGCGCTGGTCTGCGTGACCGCTCCTCTATACACCCTGATCCTGCTGGCCATCACCGAGCACGGCGGACGCGGCGACCTGGCGGCGTACGGCGTCGTGGCGCCCACGCTGATGGCCCTGTGGACCATGGCGCTCAACCTCGCCGGTCAGATCATCACCGAGGAACGCATCCTGGGCACGCTGGAGGGACTGGTCGCCGCGCCCGCCTCGCTGTGGGTACTGGTGATCAGCCGCCTGTCCGCGGTCACCGTCGTGGGACTCGTGGCCTTCGCGGAGGCATGGCTGGTGGCCGGGGCGGCCTTCGGACGATGGATCGTCCCGGCACACGGGGCCGTCTTCCTGATCACCCTGTCGGCGGCCGGTCTGGCCACGGCCGGTACGGCGAGCGTGCTGTCGACGCTGTTCGTGCTCGCACCCAACGCGCGAACCATCCAGAACACCTTGACCTACCCCTTCTACCTGCTGGGCGGCGTGATGGTACCGGTGTCCC
This sequence comes from Streptomyces sp. NPDC050617, assembly GCF_040654795.1. Classification (NCBI taxonomy): domain Bacteria; kingdom Bacillati; phylum Actinomycetota; class Actinomycetes; order Kitasatosporales; family Streptomycetaceae; genus Streptomyces; species Streptomyces sp. NPDC050617. Next base: position 9,087 of record NZ_JBFAIS010000050.1, read on the forward strand.
ACCTCCCGGCCTGGCTGCGGCCCGCGTCCGCCGTGGTCTTCCTGTCCTGGGCGGCCGACCTGCTGCGCGACAGCCTGCTCGACCCGCCTGTGCACCACGTCGCCCTGCGGCTGCTGACGCTGGCCGTCCTCGGGGCGGCCGGCGCGGCGATCGGCGCGGTTCTGCTGAAACAAGTCCTGCGACATGTCCGCATGCTCGGAACGCTGGCACGGACATGAGCGACCGGACCACCGCCCCGGCCACCGACCCGACCACCGCCCGGGCGTTCCCGCGGCCGCCCGGCCCGGCACACATCGTCCTGCACAGCGCGGCCAACGCGCTCGCCGATCTCCGCGCCGTCTACACCTGGAAGACCTGGACCTTCGGCTGGCTCGGCCGGATGCTCGCCCAGGTCACCTTCTTCGCGCTGGTCGCCACCATGCTCGACCGGCCCGGCGCCCTGACCTACTTGGTGCTCGGCAACGCCGTGATGACGTGCGTGGTGGAGTCCATGATGGTCGTGGCCTCCTCCAGCTGGGAACGGTTCCTCGGCACCATGTCCCTGCTGTCCGCCTCCCCGGCGAGACTTGTCTGGGTGTTCTTCGGCCGGAGCCTTCAGTGGCCGCTCAGCGGCGCCGGCACCTCCCTCGTGGCCCTGTTCGCGCTGGGACCGGCGTTCGGCGTCCACTGGCAGGCCGGCAAGACGCCGGCAGTCGTGCTGCTCGTACTGCTGACCGCGCTGGGTTCCTACTGCTTCGGGCTCTTCCTGGCCGCGGTGGTGGTCAATCTGCCGGGACTGCGCAACATCGTCTCCAATAGCGCGTACCTGCTGATGATGGCGGTCTGCGGCGTCCAGGTACCGGTGTCCTTCTGGCCGCAGTGGGTGGGCGTGCTGGCATGGCCGCTGCCGCTCACGCACACGCTGTCCGCCGTGCGCGAGCTGGCCGGCGCCGGCCGCATGGGGATCACCCTGACCGAGTCCGGGCTGGCCCTGCTGGTCTCGGCCGGCTGGTTCGCCGCCGCCTACCTGACCTTCCGGCGACAGGAGACCCGCGGGCGGCGCACCGGAGCCCTCTACCTCACCTGACCCGCCCCGGCGGGCCCCGGTGACCACACCGGCGGCCGGCGAACGCTTCACACACCCCGGTCACCGGCCCCGCGCGACACCGGGCGCCGGTCCACTCGTAGCGAAATCGTTTCTCAGGCAACCACGGAGCACTCATGGACCGACACGGAACCGTCGTCTGGCTGACGGGCCTGTCAGGGACGGGCAAGTCCACGGTCGGCGCCCGCCTGCGCGACCTGCTGCTGGAACGCGGCGTCCGTCCGGTCGTCCTCGACGGTGACCGCATCCGGGCCGCGCTCCCCGGGGAGTTCGGCCACACCCCGCCGGAACGGCGAGCGCTCGCCGCCGGATACGGGCGTCTCGCCCGGGAGTTCGCCGAGCAGGGCCACACCGTCCTGTGCTCGACGATCTCCCTCTTCCACGACGTGCACCGCTGGAACCGCGCCCACCTGCCCGGCTATGTCGAGGTGTGGCTGCGGGTTCCCGAGGCCGAGCTGCGACGCCGGGATCCCAAAGGCCTTTACCGACGGGCATCGGGCGGCCTCGCGGGGGTCGGCCAAGCCGCCGAGTTCCCCGATGCGCCCGACCTCGTCATCGACAACTCGGGGGACACCACACCCGACCGGGCGGCAGCCACCGTCCTGCACACTCTCCAGCGAAGGAAACTGCTGTGACCACGACGAACTGGGATTATACGAGACTGGCTCCGGCCTACGCGGACCGTCCGGACTACGCGCCGGAGGCCGTCGACGCCATCCTGCGCCTCACCGGCGCCGCCTCGGAGGACCTCGCCTGCGACATCGGCGCGGGCTCCGGCCACCTCACCCTGCCCCTGCTGGAGCGAGAACTGCGCGTCGACGCGGTCGAACCCAACGCCGAGATGCGTGCGCTCGGCGTCGGCCGCACCGCCGCGCACCCCTCAGTGCGATGGTTCGACGGCACTGCCGAGTGCACAGGCCGTGCCTCGGGCCGCTACCGGCTGGTCACCTTCGGCTCCTCGTTCAACGTCGCCGACCCCTCGCTCACCCTGCCGGAGACGGCACGCATCCTCACAGACGGCGGCTGGTTCGCGTGCGTGTGGAACCACCGGGACGTGACGGACCCCCTGCAGTCGGCGATCGAGGAGCTGATCGTCGAGCGGGTGCCCGGCTACTCCTACGGCAGCCGACGGGCCGACCAGAGCACCGTCATCGACGCCAGCGGGCTCTTCGGCCAGGTACACGCCCTGGAGCACCAGGTGGTGCACGAAGTGGACGTCGAGACCTGGTGCGCGGCGTGGCGGTCGCACGCGACCCTCGCCCGGCAGGCGGGCGACGACTTCGACGCCGTGGTGGACGCCATCGGCCGTCTGGTGCGCGCCGGCGGGGCGGTCCGCATGGACATCCCGTATGTGACGCGCGGCTGGACGGCGCAGGTGCTGTCGAAGGCGGACCGGCCGTGACCGCCACCCAAGTGCGTTTCGGCACCAAGGCCGAAACGCTGAAGGCACTCGACCCGCTGCTGGCGAGCGGCAAGGTGCTGCCCGCCGTCCACTTCACGGTCCGCGACTGGTCCGAGGACCGCGCCGGTGTGCTCGGCCGCATCCTGCGGTCGCCCTGGGCCGCCGCACCACTCGCTGTGCGCAGCAGCGCCCGGGGCGAGGACTCCTTGCTGGCCTCCCAGGCCGGACGGTTCCACACCTCTCTCGGCGTCGTGGGCAGGGTCACCCTGGAACGTGCGGTGGAGACGGTCATCGCCTCGTACGACGGACCGGACGGCGACCATCAGGTCCTCGTCCAGCCGCAGCTGACGAACGTCGTGGCCAGTGGGGTGGCCTGCTCCTGCGACCCCAGCAGCGGCGCCCCCTACCGGGTCCTCACTTGGCTCGACGGCGGTGAGACCGACGCGGTGACCAGCGGTCGCGGTGACGGCGTACGCACCTGGTACGGAGCCGTCGAAGCCGTGCGGGCCGGTATCGCCAGGCCGCCGGTGGCGGGTCTCGAAGGCGTACTGGCGCTGGTGGACGAAGTGGTGACCCTGACCGGCCACGACCGTGTCGAGGTGGAGTTCGCCGTCACGACCGACGGCGACGCGGTGCTCCTCCAGGCGCGGCCTCTGGTGGTCCAGCCGAGCGAGGTCGGGGCGCGAGCCCACAGCGCGCTGCTCGGCGCCGTGGCCGACCGCTGGGCGCACAGTGCCGCGGACGCCGGGAAGGTACTGGGCAGCCGGCCCCTGTACGGCGTCATGCCGGACTGGAACCCGGCGGAGATCATCGGGGTCCGCCCACGGCCCCTCGCCCTGTCCCTGTACCGCAGGCTGATCACCGACCGCACCTGGGCGCGCTCGCGGGCGGCGTACGGCTACCGGGATCTGACCGGCGTCCCGCTGCTCGCCGAGTTCGCCGGCATTCCCTACGTCGACATCCGCGCCAGCTTCTCGTCGTTCGTGCCCGCGGCCCTGCCCGACCGGCTCGCCGGACGCCTGGTGGACCACTACACCGCCCGGCTCGCCGACAATCTCCACCTGCACGACAAGGTCGAGTTCACGATCGTCCTGTCCTGCAACAGCTTCGATCTGCGCAGGCGGTTGGCGGAACTGGCGGATCACGGATTCCAGGCCGCCGACCGCGCCCTCGTCCGGCAGAGCCTGGTGACGCTGACCAATCGGCTGCTGGCCCCCGACGGGGCCTGGCGGCGGGACGTGCGCCGGCTGGAGCTGCTGCCCACCGCCCGCGACGGCATCAGGGCCGCCCTGACGGCCTGCGTGGAGTACGGCGCGCTGCCGTTCGCGGGCCTGGCCCGCGCGGGCTTCGTGGGAGTGCAGCTCCTGGACGGCCTAGTCGCCGCCGGAGTGCTTTCCCAGCCCGACCGGGCCGCGGTGCTGGGCGGTCTGCGCACCGTCGCGAGCGCCATCACCGAGGACTTCGCCACCCTGGACCGGGCCGTCTTCCTCGAACGCTACGGTCATCTGCGTCCCGGCACGTACGACATTCTTTCGCCCCGGTACGACGAGGCCCCCGACCTCTACTTCGACTGGGCCCGGGGGGCGTCGCCCCCGGCCGGGGCGGAGGCTTTCCGCCCATCGGCGGCACAGCGCCGCGACATCACCGAGCTGCTCCGCGAAGCGGGCTTCACCTGCACGGCCGACGAACTCCTGCACTTCATCGGCGAGTCCGTCAAGGAGCGTGAGCGGGCGAAGTTCGAGTTCACCCGGGTGCTGAGCGACGTGCTGGTGACGGCGCGCCGCACCGGCCACAGCCATGGATTCACGGACGAGGACATCTCCTATATGGAGATCGACACGCTCACCGCGCTGCGCGGCGACGCCTCCGACCGGGCGGCCCTGGAGCGGGCCGTGGAACGCGGCCGCGGGCGTCACGCCGGCACCCGCTCGGTGCTCCTGCCGCCGCTGCTGCTCTCCCCCGAGGACGCGTGGGGTTTCGAACTGCCCGATATGGTGCCGAACTTCGTGACACAGCTTCGGGTCCAGGCACCCGTCGCGGACATCGAGCGCGGCGCCGCTCCGGAGGGCGCCATCGCCTTCGTCGCCAGCGCCGATCCCGGCTACGACTGGCTCTTCGCCCGTGGCATCCGCGCGCTGGTGACCGCCTACGGCGGCATGAACTCGCACATGGCGATCCGTGCCCAGGAACTGGGCATCCCGGCGGTCATGGGCGTCGGGGAGCGGAAGTTCGCGCTGTGGCGTCGAGCCGAGGTCCTCGATCTCGACTGCGCCAACCGGATGGTGGAGGTGCTGTCATGAGCGCTGTCGGCGCGCGAACGGAGGCGCGGTCGTGATCAACGTCGGCATCACCCAGCGTCTGACCGGACCGGACCGGTTCGGCGAGCGCAGGACCGCGCTGGACGTCCGTTGGCCGGCCTTCCTGGCCCACTGCGGTCTGGCCGCGGTTCCGCTGCCCAACGACCCCGGTATGGCTGCGGCACTCGTGGAGTCCGTGCCGTTGGCCGGGATCGTGCTGTCGGGCGGCGAGGACCTGGGCCGCTACGGCGGCGACGCGCCCGAGCGGGACGCCACCGAACGCGCCCTGCTCACCCGGTGCCTGCGAACCGGGCAGCCGCTGCTCGGGGTGTGCCGGGGCATGCAGGTCGTCGCGGACCACTTCGGCGCCGCACTGCACCAGGTGAACGGACACGTCGCCGCCCGGCACGACGTACACGAGGGCCAGAGCGTCCGCACGGTGACCTGCTACCACCGGTGGGCGGCCGTGGAGCTTCCCGAACCCCTCGCGGTGACCGCCCGCCGCGGCGACGTGGTGGAGGGGCTGCGCGCGCGAACCGCCCCGGTGCACGGCATCATGTGGCACCCCGAACGCGAGCAGCGTCCCGATAAGGCTGACTTGGCCCTGTTCCGCTCGGTGTTCGGGGGTGTCGCGTGAAAGCCGTGATACTGGCCGCGGGCCGTGGCTCTCGGCTGGCCCCGTTCACCGACGACCGCCCCAAGTGCCTGATCGAGGTGGACGGCCGGACGTTGCTGGACCGGCAGGTCACCGCACTGCGCCGCGCGGGCGCGCGCTCCGTCGGAGTGATCACGGGCTGGCGGGCCGAAGGGTTCGCCCACCTCCCGCTGACTCGCTGGCACAACCCCCGGTGGGCCGACACGACCATGGTGGACACCCTCGTCCGGGCGGAGGCATGGCTGACCTGTGACACGACGCTCGTCAGCTACGGTGACATCGTCTACGCGGCGGCGGACGCCTCGGCGCTGGCCGCACTCGACGCCCCGATCGCGGTGGCGTACGACCCGCGGTGGCGCACGCTGTGGGAGAGACGCTTCACCGATCCCCTGGCGGACGCCGAGACCTTCGCAGTGGACAGCGGCGGCCGACTGACCGAGATCGGCGGCAGGCCCTCCCGGCTGGAGGACGTCACCGGCCAGTACGTCGGGCTGCTGCGCTTCACGCCAGAGGGCTGGCGGGAGGTGCGCCGCGTCCTCGCGACGGAGCCCGCGGCGGCCCATATGACGGACCTGTTGGCCCGTGTCGTGCGCGCCGGACGGCTGCCCGTGGCCACCGTTCCCCTGCGCCACCCGTGGTTCGAATTCGACCATGTCTACGATCTGGCGCTCGGCCGCCCCGTGGTCGCCGCGCTCGATGCCCTGGAGACCGATGGCCACGTTCCGGGAGGGGCGGCATGACCGAGCACGTCGTCATCCTGGACAGCCCGGAGCTGGCGGCCGCCCGTTCCCGGGTCCTGGCCCCGGGGCACCGCTACCCATTTCCCTCCGTGCCCCGGCGCACCAGCCCCGCACAGGCGCTCGCGGAGCTGGTTCCCGCCGCCTCGGCGGACGGCGTGGCCGCGGTGCGACTGGACAGCCCGCTGCGGCCCGAGGAGTTCCTCACCCTGGGGGAGGCGCTGGGCGATCCCGTGTTCGAGACCGCGCCCGCGGTCCGGCAACGGGTCACCGCCGGCCGCATCCTCAATCTGGTGACGGACACACCGGACACGCCCGACATCGACCAACAGCCTTTCGCAGCCGGCTGGTTGCTCGTCCACAGTGAGAGCAGCGCTCGCCCGCTCACCCGCCAGCCCCGGTATCTCCTCTTCCAGTGCCTGTTCGCCGCGGCCTCCCCCGCCGACGCCCAAACCATCGTCATCCCCTTCGACCGCGTGGCCGACCGGCTCGATCCAGCGGACCTCACCACGCTCACCCGGCTGCGCTACCGCGGTGCCCGGCACCCGCTGGCCCGTGTTGAGGAGGGCCGCACGGTGTTCTCCTTCCGCGACCCCGGACCGCACCCCCTCGTCCTCGACGCGGATCCCGGCGTCACCGCCCAGGAGGTCCGGGCGGCGGTGACGGCCCTGTGCGCCGCCGTCCACCACACCGAGACGGTGTCGGCGGTGCCGTGGCAGCCGGGACTGTTGGTCCTGCTCGACAACCACCGCGCATTTCACGGCCGTACCCGCAGCAGCACCCAGGCCACCGGTCGGCACCTTCAGCGCCTGCGCATCGTCACCCACGCGAACAGGCACCCCACCCCGCAGACCGACCGAGAAACGAGGTCCATTCGGTGAGAACGGGACCCTGGCAGACCGAGAGGCCGGCGCGCGGCTTGTTCGCCCACCTGCCCGCCCCCCGGAGCACCCCATCGCAGGCAGGCCGACCGCGGACCGCGCCCGCCGTCGCCGCACCGCTCGGCGGGACCGACGGCCACGCCCCGGTGGACGAGCTGCGCTCCGTCTTCGAGCGCGCCCCCGACCCGGCCGACACAGGCCGACTCCTGGAACTCTTCGTGGGGCAACAGGAGGCGACCGTGCCACCCGTCGGACGTGACGCGGCACGGGACGCCTGGGTGTCCTCGCGGCGGCGGCGCACCCTGTCCTCACGCGAGCTTCTCGAACAGCCCGCTCTGCCTCACCTGGTGAAGTCGGTGTTCGACTTCTACTTCCGCGACGACCTCTACGGCTACTGGGCCGGCCAGGAGCCCATCATCCTGTCCAGCGGCTCCTTCGACGAGACCGTCTTCGGTCTGCCCGCCTCGCTCAAGGACTGCATCCGGTACGCACTGGACCGCAACTGGTACGGATACTCCGACTCGTTGGGCCGGGCCTCGGCGCGTGAGGCGCTGGCCGTCCTGGAGACCGTACGCTTCGGCGGCCGGCTGACCGTCGGCGCCGACCGGATCGCGGTCACCCTGGGCGGTACCGCCGCGCTGGACTCGATCGTCGACCTCCTGGCCGGAGCTCGGCCGCACGACACCAGGCCGGCCCTGTGCGCCGTCCCCAACTACCCGCCGCTGATGGCGGCGATGGCCCGCCGGATGCCGGTGCACTGCGTCGAGACCCCGATCGTTTACGGCGGCACCGACATCACCGCGCTCATCGAGCGGGCCCGCGGCGGCGCCCGGATGATCCTCCTGCAGACCGTCACGAACCCTTCGGGACTGCGCGTACCCGAGGAGCGGCTGGCCGAGCTGATCGAGGCGGCGCCCCCGGACTGCTACATCGTCCTGGACGAGTGCCACGACGCTTTCGGCCCGGAGGTGCCCCTGACGCCCGCGCGTATGGCCGACAACGTCATATCCATCCGCAGCGTCTCCAAGCGCTGGGGAGCTCCGGGCCTGAAGGCGGGCTGGCTGGTCGCCTCTCCCGACGTCATCGACGAGTTCTACGGCCAGGCGTCCACCACCTACGGCGGCCCGCCCTCACTGTTCTACCTGCTGATCGAAATGCTGGGACTCTTCGAAGCCGCCCGGCTCGGCGGCGCCATGGACGTCCCGGCCGTGCTCGGGCGTCTCTCGGACGACTACGGGCTGAACACCGCGACGCTTGAGGCAGGGTTCGCGGACTACCTGCGGGCCACCGAGGAGATGACCGAGCGGGTCCTGCGTTGTCGGCGCCATGCGGTCGACGCGCTCGACTCCATGGGAGTGCCCGTGCTGGTGCCCGAATACTCCATCAACCTGCTCGCCCGGTTCGGCAACGAGCCCAGCTACCGCACCTACCGGCGTCTGATCAGCGAGACGGGCGTGTCGACCTACCCGGGACTGCTGTGCGTGGCCGGCGGCCCCGGTCTGGTCCGGCTGAGCCCCTGCCTGCCCGAGTCCGTGCTCGACGAGGCGATGGCGCGGCTGGCCAAATGGGCCGCCCGTCGGGAAGAGGGCTGAGACATGCGCGAAACCGACGCTCTGAATCCCCTCGCACTGCACGCCGCGAACGTGGCCCGGCTGCGGGAAGGCGCCGTCGTCGTGGCCGGCTACCCCGGCTCGGGAGCAGCGCTGGTCGGCAACATCCTGCTGGAGGCCGGCTTCGACTACCTCGACCCCTATACCGAGGTGGTGCATGAAGACGGGAGCGTGACCCCGGCCGAGGAGAGGGTCGCCTACCGCAGCCGACTGGCGGCCTCGGAACTACGGGACCGCGCGGGTCGCGGCGGGCGCGGGGACGTGGCGCAGCCCGACGGCGCGACCAGCCCCGTCTTCGTCAAGACGCACCGCTATCCGGAAGAGTTCGGCGGCGGCCCCCTGCGCGCCGCCGTCCTGCTGGTTCGAGATCCGCGCGATGCCGTGCACTCGTACTACCGCTGGCGTCAGGGTTTCTCCGAGAGCGGTGAACACGGCAGCTTCGAGGAGTTCCTGGGCCGTCCCGCGGCCGGCGGCCTGACGCCCGCCCTGGACTGGGCGGAGTTCAACCGCCGCTGGGCGGACCTGCCCGGTGGGCCGGTCCCCACGCTGCGCTTCGAGGACGTCAAACGCGACCCCGTGCAGGCCGTGCGGACGGTGCTGTCGTCCCTGGGCATCGCGAGCGACCCGGCGCGCCTCGCGGACGCGGCCCGCCGCAGCTCCTTCCAGGCCATGCAGGCCCACGAGAACATACGGGCGCACGATTCGACGGCACGCATCATGAGGCGCGGCAAAATTGGAGAGTGGGGAGAGTGGTACACGGCGTCGCTGGCGGTCTCCTTCAGGACGCGGCAGGTGCGCGAAACCGCCGCCCGTTTCGGTTACGAGCTCTGAATGCGTGAACTGGCCGAGGCCGTACACCGGATCACCGGCCGGCGCGCATACCGTCTGCTGCAGGACCGACCGGGGCGGTGCGTGGTACGCGTCACCGACGGCGACGGCAGCCCGTCGGTCATCAAGTTCGACGTACGGCCCGAACGCAGTGCTCGCGAGGGGGCCGTGCTCACCCACCTCGCCGAAGGACCGGCCGCTCATCTGGTTCCGGCAGTCGAACGGCACGGGCTCCTGCCCGACGGCACGGCGTTCCTCCAGACCGAAGCCGTCGGACCGGACCCGGCCGGCCTCCCGGCTCCACCGGGTGGGGACGAAGCCGTCGGCCGCCAAGTGCTGGGGGCGCGCGTGCGGATCCTGCACCGGGCGCTCGTGTCGCTCGGCCCCGAAACCGTACCGGCCCTCGGCGCCCCTCCGAGCCTCACCGACTTCGCCTCCGCCCAAGCCCGGCTGCTCGTCTCCTGGGGTGCACTGCCGGCCCGCGCGGCCAGCCGGCTACGGGAGCGTCTTGAGACGCTCCCCCGCAGCCGGACAGTCGTTCACGGCGACCTGAAGCGTGAGCACGTCTTCCACGATCGTGCCGGTGTCCGCTTCATCGACTGGGCCGACGTGCGCGTCGCCGACCCCATGTGGGACATCGCCGTCCTGACCCTCGACGACGTCGACCACACCCCTGACCTGCTCCGCGGATACGGCGCCGACGCCCATGCGGAGTCGGTGACGGCCCAGCGGCTGGTCCGCGCCATGAGCGACGTCACCTGGGCCAGGTCCGCGGGCCGGCCCGCCCACGGGCCGCTGACTCGCCTGCGCGACCTCCTGAACACTCCGTGAGGAAGACCATGAGTTCGGACACGACCCGGAAACTCGTCGAGACCCTGATCGAGGCGGCGGACGCGGCCCTGGACGTCATACGTTCTTCCGCCGTCCAGGGCCCGCGCGACGACGTCTTGGCCGACGAAGGCATCGACGCGGCCGTGGTGCCCCTGCTGGCAGGCCGTGGCATGGTCGTCCACAGCGAGGAAAGCGGCACCACCGTTCCCCCGAGGGCGGGCCGGCACGCCGTGATCGTGGATCCGCTCGACGGATCGTACAACTTCCGCCTGGGCGTGCCCTGGTACGCCTTCAGCGCCTGCCTGATCGCGGACGGCCGGCCGGCCATCGGGCTGGTACGCAACCTCGCCACCGGCGAATCCGTTCTCGGCATCCGGGACGGCGGCGCCTGGGCGCTCGACGGAACGGGCCGGCGACGCCTCGCCGTGGCGCCCGTCGAATCGCTGGCCGCAGCCAGGGTGCTCTACTCGGGCTATCCGGCCCGGCCGGTGCCCTGCACGACGGTGCGCAACCTGGGGTCCAGCGCCCTGGATCTGTGCGCCGTGGCGAGCGGAGGCTTCCATGTGTCGATGGACCTCTCCCGCAGCGGCACCGAGTCGTGGGACCACAGCGCCGGCCTCCTGATCGCGAACGCCGCGGGAGCCGCCGTCGCCACGCTCCACCGGGCGCCCGGCCGGTTCGGGGACGGGATCTTCCAGCGCCGCCATCTGGTGACGGCCGCGACACCGGGACTGCTCCACGAGGCCGCGGCCTGGGCGCGACGCGAGGGTCCCGCACCGCGCCGCTGACGCGACGGGGCGCAGGACGACCAGCGCTCACGCCACCCTTACATCACCATCCGCATCGCGTCGCGAAGGGCGTTCTCGTGGGCGAAAATCCCCTCGGCGTCGGCCGCACTGACATAGGCGAGCAGCCCGTGGCCGCCGCCGAGGGACAGATCGAACGTCCCCGAGTGCAGCCCGTGCACACTGTGCACGCCGGCACGTTCCTCAAAGGACGGGTCGAGCCGGACCTCCGTGGACCGGTCGGCGAGCGACGCGTCCAGACAAGGGGTGAGCATGGCCGCGTACCCCCTGAAGCGCGGCAGCCGAACCGGCTCCACGCGCAGGGCTGCTCGAGCGGCTTCCGCGATCACGTCGTAGCCGGCCGAGTGCAGCAGCGTCATCCACAGGCCCCCGCAGGCACGCCCGTTCACCTCGATCACGCGGGGGCCTTCGGCGGTGAGCTTCAGCTCGGTGTGGGTGACGCCCTCCGTGACACCGAGCGCCACGAGAGCGGCAGCTGCCATGTCGGTGACCCGCGCCTGTGCGGTTTCGGGCAGCACCGACGGATGGACCTGCCCGTTCTCCCGGAATCCGGGAGACAGCGGCAGCTTGTCACCGACGGCGAGATGGTGCACGGCGCCGTCGCTGACGAGGGACTCCACGCTGACGTAGTCGCCGTAGCGGGCGTCGTCGGCGCGCTCCACCCCCGTCAGCAGCTCCTCCACCATCATGTACGGGTACTCGGTGTCCGCGAGCAGCCGGTGGGTGCGGTCCAGGCCGTCGAGTGCTCCGAGAAACGCGGTGGCCGCCTCCCAGGCGGCGCGCAGTTCCGACGGGGAGTCGACGCGGCTGGTCAGGGCGCTTCCGCCGCCTCTGATCGGTTTGAGTACGGCCGGAAAGCCGACGGTCTCGGCGGCAGCGCTCACGTCGTCGGCCGTGCGAAGAGGGTGGAAGCGGGGGCAGGGCACCCCAGCAGCGGCCAGCGCCTCCCTCTGGAGGTACTTGTCGGTCAGCCGCCGTGCGGCCGCGGGCGAGTTGAAGGGGAGCCCCAGTTTCTCGGCCACGGCGGCGCCCGAGCGCAGGACGTTCTCGGAGAAGGTGAGCACACCGTCGACGGGGCACTCGGCGTGCAGCGCGGCGGCGGCGGCGATCATGCCCTCCTCGGAGGAGACGGCCATGGCCCGCCCTGCCTCCGCCATGATCGGGACGTCCCGTTCGGGCTTGGTCAGGTCCCGGGAGTCGAAGAGCCACGAGAGCCGGGCCAGGCCGGCCAGGCCGGGGGCCAGGAGCTTGGGGCCGGGCCCGCCGATTCCGACGATGAGCAGGAGGTGCGGGAGCCGCACATCTGAGTCGGCCATGCTGGTCCTTTCGCGTGTGCGGCTCGGCTGCGGCCGACCGTCAACTGGTGTGCGCCGCGGCGAAGGCGAATCCCTCGCCGCGGGCGGTGATGCCGTCGTCGGGCAGCTTCCGCAGACCTTCGACGGACTCCGCCAGCACTTCGCCGGCGATGGTGGCGGCCCCGGGGAGGAGTTCCTCCTCCACCCAGAGACGAATGCGGTCCAGGACCTTCAGCCCGGCGTCCCTGCGAGCCACCTGGATACGGCGGATCACCGTGCGCTGACGTCCTTCCAGGGCGAGCGCCTCGTCGACGGTGGTCTCCAGTGCCACGGTGACGCCGTCGGACGCGGAGATCTGCCAGCCGCCCTCCAGCACCTCCTCGATGACGACCTCGTCCGGCGCCACCGTCACCTCACGCCCGCCGGCCGCCAGCCGTATCGGCAGTCCGGCACGGAGCGCGGCGATCCGCTCGGGGTCGGTGACGGCCGACACCGCCTCGGCGACCTGGGCGACCGCCTCGCGGTGACGGGGGCCGAGGATCTTCCAGTTGGCGCGCAGCCGGTGGCTGAGCGGCAGTTCGGCCTCGGCGCCGATGTGCAGCCGATGCACGTTGAGTTCCTCGACGGCGATGTCCCGGATCGCCTGGGACCAGTCCGAGACTCCGGCTACCACCACCGTACGCAGGGGCTGGCGTCCGGGCAGTCCGGCGTCACGCCGAGTGGCGCGCCCCAGTGTGCTGGCCTGCCGCGCCTCGGCCATCTGCGCTTCCAGGGCTTCATCGACGGCGTCCGCCGCGGGGATGAGCGGCCAGTCGGACAGGTGGACCGATCCGGCTTCGGGTCCCGTGATCCGCTGGTGGACGGCTTCCGCGAGGAAGGGACAGAACGGGGCGAGGAGCACCGCGAGCGTCTCCAGGACATGCGCCAAGGTATCCAGCGCGTCCCGGTCGCCTTCCCAGAAGCGGCGGCGACTGCGTCGGATGTACCAGTTGGAGAGCTCGTCGATGAACTCGCCGATCCGGTTGACGGCGAGGTGGGCCGCGTAGCTCTCCATGTCGTCGGTGACGTCACGGACGAGCCGCAGCAGACGGGAGCTGATCCACTGGTCCATCAGGTGCTCGCTGCGGTGGCCCGGAGTGGGAGAGAACTTCTCGATCTCGGCGTAGCGGGCGTGGAAGGCGACGACGTTCCACAGAGTGTGCAGGTCCCGCCGGACGCGCTGGCCGATGGCCTCGAAGGAGATCCGCCGGGCTCCCCAGGGGGCGCCCGCGGACAGCAGGTACCAGCGGATGCCGTCGGCCCCGTACTCGGGCAGGAGTTCCTGCGGGTCGATGACGTTGCCGACCGACTTGGACATCTTGCGGCCGTCGTCGTCGACCAGGTGTCCCAGGCAGACGACAGTGGAGTAGGGGCTTTCGCCGAACGCCATGGTGTTGGCGGCCAGCAGGGAGTAGAACCAGCCGCGGGTCTGGTCGACGGCCTCACAGATGAAGTCGGCTGGATACGCCCCGGCGAAACCGTTTTCCGGGTTGTGGGGATGCCCCCACTGGGCGGCGGGTACGCAACCCGAGTCCAGCCAGACGTCGCAGACCGCCGGTGTCCGGGTGGCGGTCTCACCGCACTCCGCGCAGGGGAACGTGATGTCATCGATATGCGGTCGGTGCAGCGAAAGGCGGGACTGGTCGCGACCGGTCAGCGCGGTGAGTTCGGCCCGGGAGCCCACGCAGACGGTGTGATCGGACGGACACCGCCAGATCGGCAGGGGGGTGCCCCAGAACCGGTCGCGGGAGACGGCCCAGTCCACGTTCTCCCTCAGCCAGTTGCCGAAGCGGCCGTCCTTGAGGTGAGCAGGGTGCCAGGTCACACTCTCGTTCTGCGCGAGCAGGTCATCCCTGCGCGTGGAGGTGCGGATGAACCAGCTGGGCTTGGCCCAGTAGATGAGCTCGCAGTTGCACCGCCAGCAGTGGGGGTACTGGTGCTGGTGCGGCTGGATCCGCAGCACGAGGTCTCGTGCCAGCAGGTCGTCGAGGATTGCGGGAGTCGCCTCGTGGACACCGCGGCCCTGGAACGGGGAGGTCTGGTACTCGCCGTTGCCGTCGACGGGATTGACGACGGCCAGTCCTTCGCGCAGCCCCAGGTCGTTGTCCTCCTCGCCGAAGGCCGGCGCGATATGCACCAGACCGGTTCCCGTGTCGCCGGCGACTCCGTCCCAGCCGACGACGACTGCGCACCGGCCGGCGGCGGGCTCCACGTCGGGATACGGCCGCAGGTAGGTACTGCCGACCAGATCACTGCCGGGAAAGGTGTCGGCGGCCACCGCTCCCGCGAGCACCTGGGCCGCACGTTCGACGGCCACGATCACGGTTCGCCCATCGACCTCATAGCGTCCGTAGCGGGCCTCGGGGTCAACCGCCACCGCGGTGTTCGCCGGGAGGGTCCACGGCGTGGTGGTCCACACGAGCAGCTGATCGCCCCCCTCCTCCAACGGGAAGCCGACGTACACCGACTGGTGGGTGACCTCGCGGTACACCCCGGGCTGGCCCAGTTCGTGGGAGGACAGACCGGTGGCGCACCGGACGCAATAGGGGACGACCTTGTAGCCTTCGTAGACCAGATCCTGGTCCCATATCTGTTTGAGCTGCCACCACACGGACTCGAGGAAAGAATCGTCCATGGTCCGGTAGGAATTCTCGTAATCCACCCAGTAACCGATACGCTGAAACACTTCGGAAAAGGTCGATATATTCCCCTCGGCGAGTTCGCGGCATTTTTCCACGAAGGCGCCGATACCGTAGCGCTCGATGTCCCGCTTGTTCTTGAGGCCCAGCAACCGCTCTACCGCGATCTCGACCGGAAGGCCCTGGCAGTCCCAGCCGGCCCGGCGGTCCACCCGGCGCCCGCGCAGGGTCTGGAAGCGTCCGTAGACGTCCTTGTAGGTGCTGGTCCAGACGTGGTGCAGGGCGGGTGAGCCATTGACGGTCGGTGGCCCCTCGTAGGTGACCCACGGCTTGCCCTCGGGATTACGCCGGGCGAAAATCTTCGGAATGCCGGCTTGCCGCCAGAATTCCAGTACGTCCATTTCCAGCGACGGCAGATCAAGCGGGCCGCTCATTGCACTCCCATGTACGCGGAATCACCCGGCCTCCATGCGGTCCGGCCGTTCCAGCCTAGACGGGGGAAAGGTCCCGGAAGTATCTGCCCCGAAGATTATGGAGGAATATCGTGACGATTGTGGGAGCGATCCGTTTCAGTACCGGACGGTGCTGCGCCGGGCGGGGCCGTCCACCCGCACGCGTCCTCCGCAGGAGATGGCCTGTCGCGGATCCGTGTGTCCCATGTGCCCCGACGACATCACGCCCACCACCTCAGTGACGCGGAATACGAGGCTGCACTGCTGAACCGGTGCTGTTCCATGTCTCAGGCTCATATCCGGCCTGGGACGTCGGACTCGCGGACCCGCCACGAGGGCTGCCCTCCGCCACCCCTCCGGCCGGACACAGCCCACAGTGATCGATGCGCTCGCGCATGTACTTGATCATCAGGCAATTCCCTTCGAGCGGCAGAGGCACGCGCGGCCTGCCGTCGATCCGACGGTGGCAGGCGGCGATCAACGGCCGATCACCACGCGAGCACCGCGACAGAAGTGCGGCTCCCGTCCGCCGTGCGTCCCGTGGTGATCGAGGGCCCGGCGGACGAGCGCCGAAGAGTGTCGCCAGGGATCGGCATGCCTCTTTCTCTTCAGCGATCGGGGGCGAGTCCGGCTGCCGGCCCCGTCAGCTCGCCCAGCAGCGATGCGGCCGTGTCGGCGTCGGGCAGGCCGAGACTCAGGTAGAGGTCCCGTGCCCGTTCCAGGACGGCACGGGCATCACCCGATCGTCCTTGGTCCATGTACACCCGACCGGCCACTACCAGCGCGTTGGCCTGATCGCGCTGGTCGCCGAACTCCTCGCAGCCCAGCAGAGCCCGCTGCGCCTGTCCCGCCGCCTGCCCCGGACGCCCGAGCAGCCGCAGGGCATCGGCGAGCCGGAACCGCGCCTGGGCCTCACGTCGGTGCAGGCCGATGGCGACACAGAGCTTGAGGCAGGCGGTCAGATCGGCAGCCGCCGCCTCATACCGTTCCAGCTCATGGTGGGCGAGGCCGAGAACATAGCGGGCGTACGCCTCCCCCGCCTCGTCATGGAAGGTCTCCAGCAGGGCAAGAGCGCCCCGGCAGGTCCGCACCGCCTCGTCGGCCTGGCCGGAACGGATGCGCGCGAGGGCGACGTTGACCGTGCTGACAACCTCTCCCGAATGGTGCCCCAGGTCCCGGGCGATAGCTATGGCCTCTTCGTAGTACCCGATGCACTCCTCGTGGCGGAACGCCAGCGCACAGGCCAGGCCGAGGTCGTTGAGCGCCTGGCGCAGAATGAAGGCATCGCCCGCCTCGCGGCAGGCCCGCACCGCGAGCAGGGATTCCCTCCTGGCCTCGCCGAGCCAGGACTGGCTCAACGCGATATTGCCGCAGAGGAACCGGGCCCGGCCCTCCGCCTTGCGGTCTCCTGCCCTGGCGGCCGCCTCCGCCAGGTGCCGCACGGTGCTGACGGACAGCTTCACCACGATGTCCGCGGCGAACGGGCTGAGCGCGATGAGCAGGTCGATGACCTGGCCGACGACGGGCACACCGCCTGTGCGGTGACCGTCCTGCACACCGTTGCCCACCACCACTCGGGTGATCTGCTCCACCAGCGCATAGACGTTCTCGCCCTCGCTCGCCGCCCAGGCACGTGCCTCGGCCGCGCTGGTCAGGGGGAGACCGCTGGACCGGGCCGATCGCAGGGCGCTGCCAATGGGGTCTCCGGGAACCGCCTGTTGAAACGCGGAGCAGGCCGTGGCCAGCAGATGGTCGAGGAGACGGTCGACGGCTTCCGCTGTGGCGACCGGATCAGCCTTGGCCTTCCGTTGGGCGAAGGCGCGGAGCAGGTCGTGATAGCCGTAATGGCCCACGCCGGGGGATTCCAGCATGGCCACGTCAACCAGGGGCTCCAGTATGCCCTCGGTCTCGAAGACGGACTTGCCCAGCAGAGCGGCGGCCCATGCCAGGGGGACCGCCGGGCCGTCGACGACGGCGACCAGCCGAAAAGCGCGGGCCTGTTCCGCCGGCAGCTGCTTGTAGCCCAGCTCGAAAGTCGCCTCGATGGCGAGGTCGCCGACGCGCAGCTCGTCGATGCGCCGTTGTTCGTCGGCCAGACGGTCGCTCAGACTCCGGATGGTCCATCTGGGCCGGGCGGCCAGCCGGGAGGCGACGATCCGCACGGCCAGCGGCAGGGACCCACAGGCTTTGGCCAGAGCCAGGGCGTTTTCCCGCTCAGCGGCCACCCGGTGCTCACCGATCACCCGGCTGAGCAGCGCGATGGCCTCGGAGGGCTGGAAGCCCTCCAGGCCGCACTGCAACGTGGCGGGCAGCCCGGACAGTCGGCGCCGGGCGGTCACCAGGACGGCGCAGCTCGCCGAGCCCGGCAGCAGAGCGCGCACCTGGGCGGCGTCCTTCGCGTCGTCCAGCACGATGAGCAACCGGCGTTCGTCGACAGCGGACCGAAACAGTGCGCCTCGGGCCGCCAGGTCGTCGGGCAGGCTCTCGGGGGCGATGCCCAAGGCGGTGAGGAAGCCGGCCAGTACCGCCCCCGGGTCCGCAGGAACGGTGTCACTGCCTCGCAGGTCGGCGAAGAGCTGTCCGTCCGGGAAGGAAGCCCGCGCCCGGTGTGCGACGTGGAGTGCCAGCGTCGTCTTCCCCACCCCGCCCATGCCGACGACGCTGATCATTGCGAGAGCCTGGCGGCCGGGGGCGGTCAGAGCTGAACACAGGGCTGCGGCGAGGGTTGCGCGACCGGTGAAATCGACTGCGTCGGGCGGGAGTTGCGCAGGCTGAGGTAGCGCCGGGGCGCCAGATCGCTGCCCCTGGGCGTCGCTCGGGTCCGCTTCACCGCTGTGCTGTCCGGTGGTTACAGCGGCGGCGCCGTTCGGGGGCGGGGCAGGGGCAGGCCGCGGCGCGCGCGTGGCGGCGGCGCTCGGCACCAGGGTGGGATCGCCGTCGAGGATGCGCCGGTGCAGATGCTGCAGTTCGGCGGTGGGTTCGACGCCGAGTTCGTCGATGAACGTCTGCCGCGCGGAGCGGAACACGGCCAGTGCTTCCGCCTGTCTCCCGGTCAGGTACAACGCGCGCATCAACAGGCAGTAGGGGCGCTCCCGGAAGGGGTCCTGTGCGGTGATGCTCGTGAGTTCCGGTATGCAGTAAGCGGCCCTGCCGAGTTCCAGGTCGAGGGATATCCGCTCTTCGAGCAGGATCAACCGCAGCTCGTTGAACCGCTGACGATGGTACTCCGCGCAAGGGCCGGGTATACCGGCCAGTGGTTCCCCCGCCCAGAGCGCCAGTGCGCTGTTCAGCAGGTCGAGTGATTCCTCCAACCGGCAGGCGGCTCGGGCCCGTTCAGCCTGCGCTGCCAGGCTTTCGGCCCGGAGCGCGTCCACCGAGTCCGCGGGCAGGACCAGACGGTAGCCGTCACCGTCGGAGACCAGGACGCGGGGCGCAGCCCGGTCGCTCTCCAGCACTTTGCGCCAGCGCCAGGCGAACGTACGCAGCGTGGTCATGGCCGAGTTGGGCGCCTCGGCCCCCCATATGCCGTGGATGAGGTCCGTGGCCCCGACCGGCCGACCGGGATGCATGAGCAGCAGAACGGCGAGCATGGCCTGCTGCCTCGGCCCGCCCAGGTGGAGATCGCTCGACCCCAGGTGTCCCCGCATCGGCCCGAGCACAACGAATCGCAGATCAGTCAAGCCGCTTTCCTATCTTGGTCTGGCATGCCGAGGAAGGCGGCAGCTTCGAAGCCCCCCCCGTGAGCGGCCGCAAGGCTCCGCACCTCCCACCGGCAGTGGGGCCGCGCCCCGCCGTTGCCGATGCCGAACGATCACCGAGCCGGTCCGACGGGGACGGCGACCAAGGTGGGGTAGCTGTGCAGGGCCTGGCCAGTACCACTCAGGGCCGGCATGAGGCGTACGCGTTCGCCGGGTGCGATCAGCGCCGGACGTGCACCGGTGCTGTCGGCCGTGCGGTAGGCAGCGATCAGGCAGGTGAGCCCATTGGAGTCCAGGAACGGGGTGTACCGGCCGGAGTGGTGACGGCGTCCGAAGCCGCGACGAGCGTAAGCCGGTACGGGCCGCATACGCCGACCACCACGGGATATGCGGACCCTCCCCTCCTTCTCCTCCGGTATCAGCCGGTGGTCGCCTTGATCAGGTCGTACGCCAAGTCAGGACGGACGCCGTCGGGGTTGTTCAGCCCTGCGCGCTCGTACCATGAAGCGTCGGCCTCCGGGTGCGGTCCGCTCACCCCGACACGGCCCTTGCCGTAGCGGGCGACGGCCACGGCGGGGAGATTGTTGCCGGGGTAGGTCGCCAGGACTTCGACGCCCTTGGCGTCGGCGCCCCGGTCGAAGTAGAAGACCGGGCCGTCCTGGAAGTACATGTGACGCGGCTTGCCCCGCCACGCCACCTTCAGGACGGTATCGCGATCGTCGTCGACCACGGCGCCGCGGGAGTCGGTATAGCCGCCCGCGTCACCGGGCAGCAGGCCGAAGCCCGGATCGCGGCCCGCCAAGTAGGCGCCGAAGCACAGCCCCAGATAGCTGCCGCCCTCACGGACCCACGTGCGAAGAACATCGGCGGAACCCTTCAGGTCCTGCCAGGTCCGCTCCAGGTCAGCGCCGCCGCCCGGCTGTACGTACAGCTTCGCCCCGGCGAGGTCGGATGCCTTCAACGGGGCCTTGACGAACTTGATCCGGTAGCCCTGCGGCGCCTCGCGCAACACCTTGGCCACCGCAGGCGCACAGTCGTCACAGCCCTGCGGGCCGTCATAGATCACTGCCAGAGGGCGCTCGTCGGGCTGTCGCGCCTCAGCGGACGAGGACGAGGCACAGCCGGCAACCAGCAGGGCGGCGCTCACGAGAGCGGCGATGAAGACGAGGGGGCGCCGAGTGGGACGCGTGTCGATCATGGCCCCACCCTTCCGCTCCGTGACTCATGCCCGGTACCTGCCGATCGGTGGGCAAGGCCCCCCGACCGGCGGGTGACCGATGGTCCTGTACGAGTCGTAGGTTGGGGAGGTGACGACGTACAGGAGACCGCACATATGATCCGGACCGTGCTGGTCGCCGAAGGGCTCCCGAACGCCGAGACCGGGGACCGGCCCCAGCTGAGCAGCGGGACGGTCAAGGACCATGCCGGCGCGATCCCCACCAAGGTCGGCGGACGGGTCCGGGCGGTGCCGCTCGCGCAGCGGGCAGGGCTGCTGCTGGGACAGCGGTGAACAGACTCCCCACCGCACTCGCCGACGCCGCCCTGGTCGTCCTCGCCGGGCTCGACTTCTGGCTCAACCTGGACGACCACACCCCCTACGGCCTCGCCCTCGGCGTTCTGTCCTGCGTGATTCTGCCCCTGCGCCACCGCCTCCCCCTGTCCGCCTTCCTGCTCTGCCTCCCCGGCTCCCTCGTCCAGGACGTCCTCATCGCGCCGATCGTCGTGCTCTACACCCTCGCCGCGTGCACCCGCGACCGGCGGCTGCTCGCCCTGTACGCCGCTCTCTTCGCGCTCATCACCGCCACTCCCTGGCCGCTGACGGACGTCGCGGGCGAGGAGTGCACCTGGACGCTGGTCACCTTCGTCTACATGCTCGCGATGGCCGCCGCCCCCATACTGCTGGGCCAGCTGGTGCAGACCCGGCGGGACCTGAGGCGACAGCTGGTGGAGACCGAGGCGGCCAAGGAGCACGAGCGGGAGCTGTACGCGCAGACCGTCCTCGCCCACGAACGGGCCCAGCTGGCCCGGGAGATGCACGACGTCGTCTCGCACCAGGTGAGCCTCATCGCCGTGCAGGCAGGAGCACTCCAGGTCACCGCCACCGACGACGAGGCCCGCGAGGCGGCCCGTACGATCCGCACGCTCAGCGTTGTCACCCTCGACGAGCTCCGCACCATGGTCACGCTGCTCCGCGCCTCCGGCGGCGCCACCACGGAGCTGGCCCCGCAGCCCACCCTGGCGGACCTGCGCCCCCTCGTCGACAACAGCGGCCTGGACGTCAGGCTGACTGGCGAACTCACGGCCCCGGACGCCGTTCCCGCCCCAGCTCAGCGCGCCCTCTACCGCACCGTCCAAGAGGCACTGACCAACGTGCGCAAGCACGCCCCGGGCGCCGCCGTGACCGTCGAGCTCTGGCACGACGTCGCGGCATACGGGGTCACCATCACCAACGGCATCCCGGCCCGCCCCGCCCTGCCGCTGCCCAGCGCACACCATGGCCTCGTCGGCCTCCGCGAGCGTGCCGAACTGCTGGGCGGCACGCTGGAGTCGGGGCCGTCCGGGGACGGCGGCTGGCGGGTACGGCTGCGCCTCCCGGACCGCCACAGCTGATGCCTCAGAGGTGGAAGCCGATCGCCTGGAGTTGTTCGCGGCCGTCGTCGGTGATCTTGTCGGGGCCCCAGGGGGGCATCCAGACCCAGTTGATGCGGAGTTCGTTGACGATGCCTTCGGTG
>NZ_JBFAIS010000051.1:0-29719 GCF_040654795.1 Streptomyces sp. NPDC050617
CGGACGGCGACAAGCTCACAGCCATACCCGGAACCCCTGGGCCCGACGATCTTACGAATGACCGTCTCAGGCCCACGCTTGGAAGGTAGGACAAGCTGAGAAACTCAACGCGGGGTTCTGGAACCCGGCGCTGCTCGCCCGCGAGGTCGCGACGGCCGGCCTGCTGACGGACGGGCGGCTGGAGCTGGGGCTCGGCGGCAACGGCGACCGGGTGCTGCGGGGCACCTGACCGCGGAGCCTCGGGGGCCTGGTCGTGGTGTGCGTCGCGGGGCCCGACCGTGCCGCGCCACGGGGGAAATGTTCGACCGCGCGGCGCGTCCGGTGGTGGGATATCGGCATGAGCGATCTTCGGATACGGGCTGCGGGCCCCGCCGACCTCGATGCCGTGTTGGCCTTCTGGAAGGAGGCCGCCGAGGGTACGAGCATCAGCGACGACCGGGACGGCGTGGCCCGGCTGGTGGCCCGCGACAGCGGGTCGCTGCTGCTGGCCGAGGTCGGCGGCGAGCTGGCGGGCACCGTCATCGCGGGTTTCGACGGCTGGCGGTGTTCGTTGTACCGGCTGGCCGTCCACCCTGGCGCCCGCAGGCAGGGCATCGCCACCGCGCTGCTGGCGGCCGCCGAGCGGCGGTTCGTGGAGCTGGGCGGGCGGCGGGGCGACGCGATGGTGCTGGAGGACAACGTGGTGGCGCAGCGCGCCTGGGGCGCGGCGGGTTACGCGCGCGAGCGGCAGTGGCGGCGCTGGACGAAGCCGCTGGGCGGCCGAGACGGCTGAGGCGGCAGAGACACGCCGGACGGCGCGGGCACGGGCCCTGGGCGACGGGATCGCCGAGACGCCGGTCCGTCGGAACGCGGCGCCGCCGAGGCGCTTCGGCACCCTCGCGCGCTTTGCCCCTCCTTTACCATGGATGATTCACCCACTGTCACCCTCTTGTGAAAGGTGTGAGCGTCCGCCCATGGGCGAGCCTCCCAGTAGTCGACATCGAGCGATCCGTCCGCCCTTGCCCGATCATGGGACGGAGGTGAACCGATGACCGAAGTGATCCTCCTGGTGGTCGCCCTGCTGCTCACCCTCGCGTGCGCGGTCTTCGTGGCGGCCGAGTTCTCCCTGACCACGGTGGAGCGCAGCGAGCTGGAGCGGGCGGCCGAGCGCGGCGACCGCAAGGCCGAGGGCGCGCTGAAGGCCGTACGGGGTCTCACCTTCCAGTTGTCCGGCGCGCAGCTCGGCATCACCGTCACCGGCCTGGTCATCGGCATGATCTCCAAGCCGTCCATCGCCGCGCTGCTCACCGGCCCGATGAAGGCGGCCGGCCTGCCGGCCTCCGCCGCCGCCTCGACCGCGCTCGTCCTGGGCACCGTGCTCTCCACGGTCGTCCTGATGGTCGTCGGCGAGCTGGTGCCGAAGAACTGGGCGATCTCCCGGCCGCTGCCGGTCGCCCGGCGGGTCGCGGGGGCGCAGCGCGTCTTCAGCTCCGCTTTCCGGCCGCTGATCAAACACCTCAACAACTCCGCGAACCGCGTGCTGCACCGGATGGGCCTGGAGCCCGCCGAGGAGCTGGCCTCCGCGCGCGGCCCGCGGGAGCTCATAGCGCTCGCCCGCCACTCCGCCAAGGAGGGCGCGCTGGAGGCGGACACCGCCGAGCTGTTCGTACGGACGCTGAACCTCGCCGACCTCACGGCGGAGAACGTCATGACGCCGCGCGTCCAGGTCACGGCGCTCGACATCCAGGCCACGGCCGAGGACGTCGCCGACGCGACCCGCGCCACCGGCCTGTCCCGCTTCCCGGTGTACCGGGGCAGCCTGGACACGGTCGTGGGCGTCGCGCACATCAAGGACGTGCTGGCCGTGCCGGCCGAGCGGCGGCCCCGCCACCCGGTGGCGTCGCTGCTGCGGGAGCCCCTGCTCGTACCGGAGTCGCTAACCGTGGACCGGCTGCTGGACCGGATCTCCGGGAAGCGGAGCATGGCGGTCGTCATCGACGAGTACGGCGGCACGGCGGGCGTCGTGACGCTGGAGGACATCGTCGAGGAGGTGGTGGGCGAGGTCCGCGACGAGCACGACCCCGCCGAGACCCCCGACCTGGCCCCGGCGGGCACGGACGCCGAGGGGCGCGAGCTGTACGACGCGGACGGCGCGGCCCGTACCGACCAGCTCCAGGCGATCGGGCTGCGCGCGCCGGACGGCCCGTACGAGACTCTCGCCGGGCTCGTCGCCACCGAGCTGGGCCGCATCCCGGCGGAGGGCGACACCGTCGAGGCGGCGGGCTGGCGGATCGAGGTCGTGGACGCCACGGGCCGCCGGGCGGCCCGTGTGCGGCTGACGGCGCCGCTGCTCGGCGCCGACGACGAGAGCGATGAGAACGGCGACAGCGACAAGAGTGACAAGGGGGCCGGCCGGTGACCGCGGTCCAACTGCTGATCGGCCTGGCGACCCTGGTCGTCAACGCCTTCTTCGTCGGGGCCGAGTTCGCGCTGATCTCGGTGCGGCGCAGCCAGATCGAGCCGCACGCCGAGGACGGCGACCGGCGGGCCCGCAGCGTCCTGTGGGGGCTGCGGCACGTATCGGCGCTGATGGCGGCGGCACAGCTCGGCATCACGCTGTGCACGCTGATCCTCGGCGTGGTCGCGGAGCCGGCCATCGCGCATCTGTTGGAGCCGGTCTTCCA
This sequence comes from Streptomyces sp. NPDC050617, assembly GCF_040654795.1. Classification (NCBI taxonomy): domain Bacteria; kingdom Bacillati; phylum Actinomycetota; class Actinomycetes; order Kitasatosporales; family Streptomycetaceae; genus Streptomyces; species Streptomyces sp. NPDC050617. The sequence continues at coordinate 2,664 of NZ_JBFAIS010000051.1, forward strand.
CGGCGTCGGCGTGCCGGACGGGCTCATCCATCCGATCTCCTTCGTCATCGCGCTGGCTGTGGCGACGTATCTGCACATGCTCTTCGGCGAGATGGTGCCGAAGAACATCGCGCTCGCGGAGCCGGTGCGCACGGCGTTGCTGCTCGGGCCGCCGCTGGTGGGCCTGGCGCGCGCCCTGCGCCCGGTGATCTTCGCGGTCAACGCCTTCGCGAACGGGCTGCTCAAGCTGTTGCGCGTGGAGCCGAAGGGCGAGGTGGCGGCCACCTTCTCGGACGACGAGCTGGCCCGTATGGTCGCCGACTCCAGCGAGGCGGGGCTGCTGGACGACCGGGCCACCGAACGGCTGCGGGACGCGCTGGAGCTGGGCCGCCGCCCGGTCAAGGACGTGGTGCTGCCGGTGGAGCGGGTGGTGTCCGCGCGGATCGGGGTGACGCCCGAGGGCCTGGAGCGGCTGGCGGCCGAGTCGGGCTTCTCGCGGTTCCCGGTGCTCGACGCGGGCGGCCGGATTCTGGGCTATCTGCATGTGAAGGACGCGCTCGACGCGAAGCCGCGGGATCTGCCGCTGCCCGTCGACCGGGTGCGCCCCATCGCGCGGGTGCGGGCCGCGACGCCGCTGGACGACGTGATCACGGCGATGAGCAGCACGGGCACGCACATCGCCGCCGTCATCGGCGAGGAAGGCCGGCTGGCCGGTCTCGTCACGATGGAGGACGTGCTGCGCGAACTGGTCGGACAGCCGCCAGGCGTGTGACGGCAGGCGGGAGCCTGAGCTTCCCAAGCTCAGAGCGCGAGTTCGATTCTCGTCTCCCGCTCGACGCAGCAGGACCCTTCAAGCCCCGGGCCAGCAGCCCGGGGCTTTGTTGTTGTCTGGATTCGCTTCCGGGGCCAGCACTAGTCACATGGCCCCGACAACGCATCAGGTCGGCAACCTCGGACTGCAGCACAGGCCGGGCAGCGATGCCCATGACCTGCACCACGCTTCAGGGGCACGGAAGCGGTCCGGTGAGCAGTGGGACGAGACAGAGACGGACTTGCACTGTCTGTATGCGCATGACTACAGTCCCGCGCAGCGACCCGCTCGATGATTCAGCACTATGACGGCGCGGCCCACTCGGTCCCCCAACTCCGAGTCGCCGCATTGTCTCGCCGTGCTCCTCGGGAATGAGGCTGATCACCACCTCCACCCCCGGGCCGGATGGTGTATGGCTCGCGCGGCACCAGAGGCCTACGGCATTGCTTCCTGCCGTGGGTTGACACGGGTGGAGGTCAGCGGCCGGGCACGCCCGCGTTCTCTCGCTCTGCCCGACGCACCTGCGGCCAGGCAGCCAGGTGGCATCGCCGATGAGACATCGGCCGACCCAGCGGAGCGCGGTCCAGTGACAGAACCGACCGATGATTTCTTCATCGCCCTCGACCAGACACAGGTCAGTCTCGTGGCCCTGGTACTGCACCAGGCCGCAGAGGAATGCCGGGCCGTGGACACCACACCAGACATCCCGGCAGAAGACCGTTCAGTAGTCACACTCGGGCGCGTAGCGACACGGTGGGCAGGCATCGCGGAGCGCGAGGAGTACTGCGACGTCGTCAATGTTCATGGCGAACGGCTGTACAACGTCTCGCTCTCCTTGGAGGAGTGGTATCAAGTGCGAGCAGCACTCAGCGAATACGCGGCACGTCTGACACTCACAAGGGCACACCCTCCGACAGTAGACGACAACCGGAGGCGGGCAAGGGAAGCGCTGCTCCTCGTGGACCGCATCACGGAGGTCACCAGTGGCTGACGAGCCCTCGGTGCCCCATGGCCTGGTGGATGACGACAGCGTCCCGGGGTGGCACCCCGCCCCATGGACGCTGCCCCGTACAGCGGCGGTCGACAAACTCGCGATCGTCTTGCACGGGCACGGGCTCACGAAAGGCACAGCTCAGGCGGTGTCGCGAGCCGCCGTTCGGCCGGACGACATGCGACGGCGACTCGCGGACCCCGCTGAACTACGAGTGCAGGGTGGCACCCTGCTCATCGCGGAAACACGGTTGTGGTCGGCCACGGTGCTGCCCCATCCCACCAATCCTCGGGAGTACGGACACCGCCGGTACGCGCTGGGGAGCCCCGGGGCGAGGCGGCCGACGATGACCGAGCCCGGGTCGGCTCCCTTCGGTGCGGCGGAGTTGGAGATGCACGTTCAGACACCGACCGTGCTTGCCCAACGTCTGGAAAACGCCAAGGGCCGACTGGTCAGGGAAAACCCACTGGCCCAAGACATCGCCGTCGAAGGCGTACTCCAACCGCTGACTGTGGTCCCGCTCGCGGTAACACACAACAACGATCATCCCGACTGCGCCATGCTCATCGCGGCCGACGGATCGAGCCGGATCAGCGCGGTGCACGAACTGCTCGGATACGCCCCGTCGAAGATCGCGTACGAGTGGGGCGCGGACCCGCGAAAGCTCCGCGGGGAGATCAGCCGCTGGACTCGTCTACTGCAGCGACAGGACTGGCAGTTGTTGACCGAGGAAGAACGCCGCACGCTCCGCGTACTTACCGTCCCTGCCCGTGTGGTCGTCGGGTTCCGGCCGAACGCTCACGCCGACCAGGCATTCCACACGGCCGTACGCAACTTCATCGGCCTCACTCACATCCGTCCGCCGCGTCCTTACGGGGCAGCCGTGGAGAACGAAGCGAAGGCCGACGCAGTCCTGGACAGTCTCGCTGAGCCAGGGCGGTCCCGAGCCGCCCACATCACGGCCAAGGAAAAACTCTGGTTCAACGCCACGCTTACCCAGGAGGAGGCGGAATCAGCCGAACTGAGCAGTTTTCGGGACGTTCGCGCGGCAGAAATCCTCCGTGCGCTGCTGGGGGGCGGGATCAAGACAGCACGGCGAGTCAATGAGGGAATCCGATCCCTCACCGCGAAACAACGCCCTAAGCGCGAGGAACGTGTCGACGTCGCGGTGGAGCTGATCCTGCGGCCGGTGCGCACTGAGCTGAGCGACAACGACGAGGACGACATCAAATTCGTCCGCCCGCGGCGCGCGGTGCTCCAGCGCGCGTACCGACTGCCCGAGATCGAGGAACTGTCGGCCGAGGCCCGGCTGGAGGGCGCCGGAGCAGGGAGCTGCACGCTGGAGGAACTGCGCGACGCAGGCCTAGCCGAGACGGAACAAGGTCTGGGCGACAGCGGTCGGCTCGGACCCGCGCAAACCGAACTCGCGGTGAAGGCCGCCTACTACATGGCAATGGCCAGTCCGATGGCCTTGCAGCGCGAGGTATTCGGAGGCAGCGACGACGAGGACGACAGGGGCGCCGCGACGGTACTGCGGGCCATGCTGTCCCGGCGCAACGGTGTTCTCCAAGCGTACGAGGCCATCCGGGCGGGACGAGCCGGCGAACGGCTTCGCCAGGTGGATGAGAGGGGCAAGCCGCTGGTCACAGCTGAGGGGCGAACCCGAGATCTCACCGATGCCCTCGTGCGCCACACCTACAGTGGTGGACCGTCGCCGCTCGAAAACGCCCGAGTGGGCTTCAAAGCGGCCTCTATGAGCTGGGCGGGAGTGCGGGAGTCCGTCGACAAGCTACGCAGGGAGGTGGAGGAGATGGCAGCCGTTCCCACGGAGGAAGGCGGCCCCAGCTACGTGTCGAAGGAGGGCTGGGAGCCTTCTCAGGTGAGGGAAGTACGGGACACTCTCGACTGGGTCAGCCGTGGTGTCGCGGCCTGGGGCGATCGCTACGTAGAGCAGGCGAAGAACGCGGAAGCGGAATTGTGATGTGTCCGGAAGCCTCAGTCGCACCGGCTGAGGCCCCCCTCCGCTCGGCCCAGATACAGCTCTAACCCGCTCACACCGAAGGTGTCACGGAAGATCCCCGTGTAGACGGTCTGCGCTGCCCCACGGTCGTTCTGGGCGAGCAGTGCCTCAGCCAGATCGAAACGGAGATCGAGCACTTCGACGGATCGGAGACCGTACTGCTTCTCCAATACCGGCAAACGCTCGGTGAGCAGGTCGGCCGCCTTGGCCGGCTCCGTCGCGAGCAGGCCCCGTACCTCGTGATGGAGGTCCCTGGCATCGGCCCGCGGCCGAAAGATGTGCGGAGCCGTGGTGGGCAGTTCCCCACGGGGGCCGGTCAGCGACCTGTCCTCGGGTGCGAACAGCTCGCGGAAGGGCCGGGTAGGATCGGGCCGGATGTGGTCGGCCGGCGGGCCGTCGCCCCTAGCGGGCAGGTAGGCGCGGAGAACCCGGTTCACTTCGTCTGCGGTGGCTGGCCGCTCTGCGGCGTCCTTGGCGAGCAGTCGGGCGACGAGATATAGCACCTCGTCAGGAAGCCCCGCGCGGAGCGTGTCCAGTGGGTCGGGAGTGACGGTGTTATGCATGTGCCGGACTGCGTACTCGCTGTGGTGAGGGAAGACCTCACGATCCGCGAGCATCTCGTACAGCAGGCAGCCCAGGGCATAGAGGTCAGACCGTCCGGTCACTTCCTCGCCCCTGACCTGTTCGGGTGACATGTAGGCGGGGCTGCCGGGATTCGTGCCCGTGCCGGTGAGTCGGGTGTCCCCGGCAGCTCCCGGCACTCGGGCGATGCCAAAGTCCAGGACCTTGGTGTAGCCCTGTTCAGAGACCATCACGTTGTGGGGTTTCAGGTCACGGTGCACGATTCCCTCACGGTGCGCCTCCGCAAGGACATTACAGATGGACACGACGATGCTGGCCGCGACGGGGAGTTCGAGCATTCCGCACTCCACCCTCAGCTCCTTGAGGGTCGAGCCGTGGATCCGCTCCATGACGAGGTAAAAGAGCCCGTGTTGCTCACCGAAATCGTAGATCGCAGGCACCCCGATGTTCGTGAATCGCGCGGTCACCCCGGCCTCCTGCTGGAAGCGCTTGAGCAAGTCGCTTCGCCCCTCGAGGGTCGAAGCCGCTGAGGGATCCGCGAACTTCACGGCGACCGTACGACTGAGCATCAAGTCATAGGCCCGCCAGACCATTCCCATGCCACCTCGGTCGAGAGGTCCGTCCAGCCGGTAGCGGGAGCGCAGGACCAGACCTGCGTGGATATCGAACATGGTGTCGACCTCTCTCCGGAACAACTCAGTACTGCTTGTCATCGTCGGCCGGATCGACCAACCCGGCGGTCAACGCCTCCCCCAAGTGGTGAGCGACGCGGCGACCACGGTCGGCCACCTGCTCCAAGGCTTCTTCGAACCGCGCGATGTCCCTGAAAGCCCGACCGATCCGGCGCTGCTCCTCCAAACCCCTGACTGGGAGGAAGAGGCGTCCCGGATCGAGGCGACTCGGCCGCCCGGTGGCCCCCGCGGTTCCGACGCCGGGGCTGCCGGAAAGCGAACCGGCCAAGAACCAGGAGTCCAGGAAATCCGGTTCGGGACGCAGCACCGTAATTCCCTGTCCGGCCGCAGCGCCGTACTCCTGTGGTACCGCAGGACGCGCGCCGTATGGCGAACCGGCGAAAACCAGGACATCCGCTTCACGGATGGACTCGGATTCGGTGACGTACGTCTGACCGCTGGGCGCCGTACAGGACAGCCCCTCGCGCATGCTGAGGAGCGGCGCCCGGGTCATCGCCCCGGTGGGTGTTCCCCGACCGGAGGCACCCCGCCACATCCTCAACGCGCCAGAGCGGATGAGGTCGTCCAGCGGGACCAGCGCCTGCGGGCCAGTCGATGCCGGACCGCCCGGCGGCGTTTCCCGTACGGCAGGCAAAGCGTCCACCAGTCCGGTCAGCGACTGACGCCAACTGGCTCGGTCCGCCTCCAGTTGCACCGGATCGACGGTTTTGCCGAGATCCGTACGGACATGGCGCGCCGGGGTGACGTCCACGTCCTCGTCAAGGAGCTCGGTGATGGGGACCGCGCGGGAGAAGGCCGGGTCCACCGCTGTTCCCTCCTGGAACCGACGCCACGACACGGAGACGGCGGTATGCACGGCCTCCCAGTCCGTGCCGTTGGTGCGACTCTCGAGGGGAGACAGGTCCAGCCGCTCCGTATCGACGAAGAGCACGTCGCGCGAGGCCGCCTCCTCGCCGGGCCCGGCAAGCCAGAGGTGGGTCCCCAACGCGTGGCTGGACGTGGAGCCGGGCGGCAGAGCCACGACTGCACGCAGCGCGCCGCGCCGCACCAATTCGGCACGAATGCGTCGGCCCGAGGGCCTGGCGGCCGCGGCGGCGGGCATGAGGAGGACCGCCCGACCCCCTTCGTCAAGGTGAGCCATCGCATGCTGGACCCAGGCGAGTTCGGGCTCTCCCTTGGGTGGCAAGCCGTAGGACCATCGAGTGTCGTATCCCAATTCGGACCGGCCCCAATCGCGCTGGCCGAACGGGAGGTTGCAGACAATGCCCTGCACCCGTGCAGCGGAGTGGGCGTTCGCCAGCAAGGAATCGCCCGCGGTGACGGAGGCCTCGTGGCAGCCGTGGAGCCGCAGCCGTACGGCCGTGATCTCCGCGAGGTCGGGATGGGTTTCCTGGCCGAGCAGGACGGCGGTGCCGTTCTTCGCGGCGTCGAGGAGGAGACTGCCCGTGCCGCACGCGGGGTCCAATACAGAGCGAGGGGCTTCGCCCTCCACGGAAGCCGCCAGCACGCACATCAGCGCCGCGACCGGAGCCGGTGTCACTTCCACCTGGCGGGCGTGCGCCTCCACCCAACGGCTGAGCAACGCTTCGAACGCCTCGGCAGCGCCTAGCTGGTCCTTCAACCCATCGACGCGAACGCCCAGCTCCGCTGGCAAGGTCCCAGCTGCCGCCGCAGGCCGGTCGAGGTTTAGGGAATGATCCCCGCCGAGCAACCGGAGCCCGACCGTGGCCAGTATTCCGCCGGGTCGCCCGGGGTCCCGTAGGACCTCCATCGCTCGCCACACCTCGTCGACCGGCGAGAGACGAACCGGACGGCCATGGGCTTCGAGCCAATTCATGACTTCCCGCAAGGAGAACCGCGGACTGGCCGCAGTGCCGCCCGCCGGGGTGGGAAACTCCGCGTAACGCCGACGCCAATTGCTCACCGCCGCCGATCCGACCCCGGCCATGCGGGCGATCTCAGCCGCTGTGACCGTGGCTCCGCTCGTCATCAAACCCTCCTCGCGCGACATTGCGCAGGGATCATACCGAGAAGACCAGTTAGCGCAAGTCACCCAAAAGAGCTGGTTGACTAGCTTCACAAAAATGTGCTCCCATGGTGAACCCTCGAGGCCGATGCCGTGGAGATTGCATGCCTGCATGGACGCCACCGCGTGAGAGCACATGGACCACCGGACTGATCCGTGTGTTCTCCGGATCACTGCTCCGCCCGAGCACGGGCAACTGTCCTTACAAAGGGGCGCTCAAGGCGCGAGCTGGACTCAAACTGGCCCCGGGCCCCCTTCCCTCGTACAAAGCCGACGCACGCGAGGGCTTCAACCTCGGTCCACTCCAAAACGCACTCGATCTGATCGAGTACAAGGGCGCCGGCCCCGAAGAAGCCCTCCATCGCGCCCTCGCGGCCACCAGGGAGCGGCCCGAGGCCGATCCGGGACTCGCCACCTGGACACGCTTCGCGCTCGACCGTTATCTGGAGGGCAACATCCCGGATCTTCAGCCCGTATCCCACTCCTGGATCATCGTCACCCGGCTCAGAGAACCCGACAGCCGTGGTGCCAAGCGCTACGAACAGTGCGTCTGGGGTCGCCCGTACGCCTCGGCCGACGGCCGAGTGCGGGAGCTACGCGTACCGGTCGCCAGGGAGCTGCGCGAGACGGATCCGGGAACCGCTGGGCATGTCGAACCGGCCGAGCGGGCAGGCTTGACAGCAATCGCGCAGATCGTGGCCCGTGGCGAACCTCACCGGTTGCCGGACCGCTTCCACTGGGGCAAGGACGCCCAGCCGGTTCTGGACGCCGGCGAAGCCGCCTGGCGGCAGCCCGAGGAGGTGAGGATCACCGAGGTGAGCTGCCTGGACGGGCAGCGAAGCGAAGTACTCCGAGAAGGTCCGGAGGACGTGGCACGAGGCTACGCGGCCCATGGCCTTCCGGGGCTGGCCACCGCCATCTCCGCCGATGCCTTCCTTCCCGGCCACGACTGCGAGGACTGCAAATTCGCCCCGAGCTGTCCGGCGCTGAGCCGCCTCGGTGGGGTCCTGGGCATCGAGGACCGGACCCGACCACGACGCACTTGGTCGGTCACCAACGGTCGCTCATACGTCGGCCGCCCCGGCCTCGATGAGGGCTGCCCCGCCCGCGAGCGGCTACGTCGGCTCCGGTTGCCGGACCGCGACGGGCGCGCACTCACCCCGCCCGTTATTCGCGGCCACGCCGTACACACCTGGATCCAGCAGCACCACGAGTCACATCCGGGAATCGCCTGTCGCCCCTCCGACGCACCGGACGGCCGGATCGCCTGGACGGCGGGATCGTGGACAGTTCCGCAGGAACAGGCAGAGCTCGGCTCGCGGATGATTGCCGCTCATGCCCGCTACTGCCCGTACAAACTCTCCACGGTCACCGAAGTGGTCCACGAACGGACCCTCGTGGTGCACGACACCGCAGCCGACACCATAGTGATCGCCAAGGCGGACATGCTCTACCGGGATGGGGCCTCCTGGGTCTACCGGGAGACGAAGACCGATTCCCGACGCTATCCACCCGAGACCGCCGACGTCCTCCGCGAACGGCCGCAACTCGCACTCGCCGTCCTCCTCAGCTCCAGCCCCGTCCTCAACGAGGACGTCTCCGCAGCACGGGTGGAGCTTGAAATCCTCGGACCGCACGGTGCCCGGCTCACCTTGATAGACCCCTTCGATCCCGAGATCCGCGCCGCAGCACGTCAGACCATGCAGGCCCTGGCTGCCGACTGGCACGCGGACACCACTGCCGTCGCTCGAATGGGTTCTCACTGCCAGGACTGCGAAATGGCCGTTTGGTGCCGTCCCGTACTCCCCGATATCCGTCGCGAAGGACTTGGATGAGCTCTGAACGGAAGTTTCCGCCGGCCTGCTGGGCGGAGGCGGAAGGCATCCTCTTGCTCCGTAGCATCGCCACCGGCATGGTCCGCCTCAGCCAGGTGGCCAACACGGGGGCAACCACCCTTCCGTACCCCGACGAGGCGCAACGTGCTCTGAACAGCACCATCCTCACCTGCCTGCTGCTTAAGGCAGAGCCGCCCACGAGTCTGCTCAAGCTCGTCGAGTGGGCGGCACACCGCCCCGTGGACAGATGGCCCGCCGCGCTGCCGCCCGACGCAGTGCCCCCTGGGTCGCTGCTCCTGGACAAGGCGACCCGTCAGCCGACCCAGCTCTGCTATGAATGGGCCGTGGACGCGGAGGACTCCGCCTCCCTCTACTCCGAGCAGCGCTACATGACCATCGCGGCACAACGCTGCCAGGAGGAAGTCCATCCGGAGGCGTACCACGCCTTCCGACGGCTGCTGGTGCGGCGCCCCGTACTGACCCACCGCGAACTCACCACCCTCCCCGCGGCGGGGAACGGTGAGCTGGAAGCACTCGGCGACCTGCTGCGCGACATCTACCAGCCGACACCGGCCAGCTACCTCGACCAGGAGCAGCGCACCTACACCGCCTGCGCTCGCTGTCACACTCTGTTGCACCCCACGACCGAGGGCGGACTGTGGTGCGAGCGGCAACGATGCCGTGACATGGGCACCGTTCGTCGCGGCCGTGAGTATCGGGCCGATCACGGTGGCGGTATCCACCTCCTGATCCGGCCACTGCGCCAATGGGTGTCCGAGCCCGGCACCTGGGAGATTCGGATGGCCCGCCGACTGACGAACAACGGAGCGGATGTCGAACTGTGGCCCGGTTTCGGCAACTACGGCATGCGTGTACGACTCCCCGACGGCACTGCCTTGGCTGTCGACTGCAAGGACTGGGCAAGTCCCGCCCTGCTGGGACGACAGGCGAAGCCACCGCCCCCCGACCCTCCGTACGACCGCTGCACCTGGGTGGTGCCGTCCGCCCGGCTTCGCGATCGTCCTGGCTTCCGCGCGACCTTTGAACGCTACCGGTCGTCCTCGTCACCTGACCTCATAACGGACAGGGAATTGGTGGGCACCGTGCGGCAGCTCGTCGGGCCCGTCGCTCTCAGGAATCGACACACAGGCATGGCCCTGGATCGGGGCGACGAACCGAGGGAGGGGCTGTTCTGATGCGTGACCGGAACTCCTGGCTCACCAAGACAGCCGCCACGATCCGTGCCACCTGGCCCGTGGACGGCGGACCGAATCGCCCGACTCGCCTGTGCCGCGTGGAGCTAGGGCTCTACCTGTTGGAACGCCTCTGCCCCGGGGAGCCGGCCATCTCCGCGTGGACAGTACTGGGTGGCTACCCCTTCGCGCTGGTACGGGACCGCGCACCAGAGAGGGAGAGGATCCTCCGGGTGGCACGCCACTTGTTGTGGATGCTCAGGCGACGACGCACCTGGGAACGCGCACTGCAGCAGTACGCGTCCTTCCCCGCCGAGGTACGCGGCTACCGGATCACCGACCTCGACGCGCCGGCCCAGCGAGAGGAGGTGTCGATAGCCTCCAAACGCTGGGAAGTGTACGAACGGGCCCTCACCTCCACACCTCCCTTTCACCGCCGGAAACGGATGATGATCGCCCAACCGGGAAGGTCGTACCGCTTCCCGCAGGGGAAACTCCTCACCTCCGTCCGACTGCCCGAGCATCTCCCGGTGAGCCCCGTTCATCCCCACAGCCTCGTACCTCCTCCCGAGGCGGGCAGGCCGATCGAGGCGACCTGGGCCGAACTACTGGCAACGGCCGAGTGGATGGACAGACAACTGAGGATCACAGACCCCCGCAAGACCTGGTGCAACAGGATGCTTCGGATCGATCTGGATGTGCTCGACCAAGAAGAGAAGGAGTACCGCCCCAGCCGGAAGTTGTCCGTCACCGGCCTCTTCCACCTCGTAGGCATGGTTGGCGCTGGCAAGAGCACCCTGCGAGACGTGCTCACCGTCCATGCCGTGCGACAAGGCCGGAGGGTGGCCATCGTCGTAGGAGACGTAGCCGAACAGCTCATGCTGGTGGCCTTGTTCAGTGCGCTGAAGCTCAAGGTCGCCCCCGTGCTGGGAGCCTCCACCAGAGCGCGGAACGCTCAGCGCATGCACCGCAGACTAGCCAGCGCGGGAGCGGTGTCCCTGCTCAGCCACGCGGCCGAGCGCTTCACATACTTGAGCACGGCCTGCCCGCTCGATGCTCTGCGCAGTACCGAAGCCCTTCGCCCTCTCGGCCTGAGCGAGTCGCCCTGCGTCCGTCTGTACCCGGCAGACCCCCAAACATCCACACCCGGTTCGGACGAGGTGGGTTCGCGTGCCGTGGAGCCGCCGGTCGAACCGCCTGCTGCAACTGTCAACGACACAAACGTCCATCTCTCCGGTGAGCAGGGCTGTCCTCTGTGGGCCGACTGCCCCCGACACCGCGGCGCCCACGATCTGGTCGATGCCGACATCTGGGTGGCCAACCCCGCCAGCCTCATCTACGGTCTGACACCCCGGCACCAGAACAGGGAGCGGGCCAGGTTCCTGGAAGTCGCGTGTGTCCGCAGCGACCTGATCATCGTGGACGAAGCAGATCGCGTGCAAATGCAGCTCGACTCCATGTTCGTACCCTCCGCCACCCTGGTCGGTCGCGCTCCGGATTCCTGGCTCGACGAGCTTCAGTCACACACCACCGCCGAATTCGCCCGCCAGGGACGCCGACAGCTGTCAAGCGCGGATGTGGACCGCTGGTCCTCCTCCCTGACCGCGTCGATTGCCGCTACCAATCGGCTGTACTCCATGCTCATGCGCCACTCCAAGCTCCGGGCTTGGGTGCAGGCAGACTATTTCAGTACGTGGACGCTCCAACAGAAGCTGGTTGAAGACTGGTTCCGGGACCGGGCAGCACCGGAGAGATCGGAAGAGGACGACGAACCAGACATCGAGTTCGAGGAGGACTCCCACGAGGAGGACGACCTGGACGGGCCGGACCCCGACGCAGAGGATCGCGTATCCGCAGCAGGCGGGGAGCCGGCCGATCCGCGCACCGCGCGGCGGGACGCGGTCATGGAGATCCTTGACTCCTTCCGCGACGACCCACTCGGAGGCAGCCAATCCGACAACCCCGAACTGACCGATCTGGTGAGTCTCACCCATGACCTGTTGCACACCCTGGACGAGGACCGCACTCGTGCCAGGGCCGGAGAAGCGCTGGAGCGACTTTCCAGGATCTCCCCCAAGACCCCCGACGAACTCCTCGTCAAGACGATGCGCTTCGAGTTCACCCTGCTGCTCGGGGTCCTCCAACAACGCCTCGACGTCCTCACTGAGTTGTGGCCGACCGTGGAAGCCGCGCTCAACCTGGAATCGACGGACAATCAACTGTCCCGGCGCCCACCGCTCGACTACGGCCCCCTGGTGCCGGAGTCACCGATGGGCAACATCCTCGGGTTTCAATTCCTTACCGAAGAAGCGGACTCCGCCCTGAGCTCCAGCAGCGCCGTGCTGCGCTTCTTCCGCTGTGCCGGGGTGGGCCGCTCGCTGGTGACCGGGCTGCACGAGGTGGCGGCGCTCGACGGCGGGCCGACGGCCCACGTGCTCCTGATGTCGGGGACCAGTTGGGCCGGCACCGCAGCGGGCGCACACGTGCTGGCACCAGTCCGCGCCATCCTGAAGCCCTCCCCCAGAGAGCGCAGCGCACTGCTCTGCACCTCCTTCCGTAAAATCTTCGTTCCTGGTCCGGACGGGAAGCCGTTGCACTTGTCCGGGATGCGTCCGGACCGGCGCCCGAAGGTTCTGGAGTGGATGCTCGACGGTCTCGCTAGGCCGCGGGACGGCCAGTTCCAAAGCGACTTCGAGCAGGAACTGGACCTGATCGACAACTCCAAGCGGAAGCGTCTGCTAGTGCTCGTCGGCTCGTACGAGGAGGCCCGTCGAGGCTTCCAGCTTCTTGAGACCGTTCCCCGTTGGAAGGGAAAAGTGTGCCGACTGATCGCGGACGACGCTGAGCTGGAGGCTTCCTTCGGTGGTGCTACGCCGGGTGACCCGGTGGCAGTCACCGAGACCGGGACGCTGCGACGCGGTGACGTTTCCGTGTTCGGAGCTATGCACGCCGAAATCCTGATTGCGCCGCTCATGTCGGTAGAACGCGGACACAACATCCTCAACGACGCAGGTCAGGCGGCAATCGGCTCGGTCTTCTTCCTCGCCCGTCCCCACCCTCGCCCGCACGACATCGGCCTCGCGGTCCAGGGCATCAACAGTTGGGTGACGCGCCTGGTATCCGGCCGCGGATTCGAGGAGTTGGTTACTTCGGCTCCAGACCTCAACGCGGCCGGACGTGCCTTCCGCAGGGAGGCACGCATCCGATGGCGTCATTTGCTCACCCGGAAGATGGCCTGGCGGCACTTGAACGATGAGGACAAGGCGGCCTTCACCTGGGACCGCTTGGTCGTGATGTGGCAGGTCGTCGGGCGGCTGGTGCGTGGCGGGGTCCCGGCGAGGGTCGTCTTCGTGGACTCGCGGTTCGCCGAGCGCGAGGCCGCTGGCCGAGGAGCCGATACCTTCCGCACGGGACTGCTCGCCAGCATGGTCCACGTCCTCGAACCGTACTTCGACAACGAGGGCCCAACCCCCCTGGCCGAACAGCAACTGGTGCGGACCCTCTACGAGCCCCTCTACCTGGCGCTCAAGAACATTCCCCCCTACCGACCGGACGCACTGCTTCGCGCGACCCGATGAGGAGCCCCGTGATCCGCTACGACGCCATCAGACTCGCCGGATACGTGCCTGCCCCGGATGCCGAGTGGACGGTGCCCTATTACACGCTGTCCTTCCCTCAGCCCCTCAGAAAGCTCCTCCTCGAGCTGTACCGCCTGGGATTCAAACGGCCGGAGACCTGCCTCGGGGTTCCGGTCGGACGCCTCAACGCACTCCTCCAGGCACTGGCACCCGAGGTCGTCTCGGTGGCGAAGTGGCTCGACGTCTCACACGACGAGCCCTGGTTGTACGCTCGCAGGCCGGTGCCTCAGGACGTCTTCACCACTCTGATGCGCACGTGGGTACGAGACCTGCGCCCTGAGTCGGAGCACCGGCAGGCAGTCCGCACAGTGCTCAGCGAGCTGCACATCAATGAACTCCGCTGGAAGCTTCGTCAGGTCCCCATGCTGTCCGGGGCACTGACTCCCGGCGGCACGGCGGAACCGGACGGACGGCTCTACCAGCTGCTTCCGGACGCCCTCGCCAACCTGGCACTGGGACAGGAACCCTTCTCGTACGCCGGCGGGTTGTTGAAGTTCCGCAGCGTGGCCCGGCGGCCCACCGACCGGGGCGCTGAACTGCTCTCCTGGCCGCCCGACCGCCACGAGGACCGCGACGGAACGACATGGTGGTTCTCGGCACTGCTGACATTGACGCTCCAGACGGTGCCGTTCTCTCCTGAACCTCGGGTCCACCTGCGCTGCGGTGTACGGCGGTGGGCGACCCGGACGGGTGAGCACGGTCTATATCTCCCACCGCGTCGCAACGCATCCGTCTACCTCCTGGCGGACGCACCTTGGATTTCCGACAGTCCGGAAAGCTGGGCCTCTGCCCGCTTCTCCGTCGGGCGCCTCAGGTACGACCGCGAACTCCGCGCCCGGCGCTGGGAGGCAGGTGGCCCCGACGGGATGCTCTCCCAGCTCCGGCTCCGACAAGCACTCCCCGAGCCGGACAGCCTAACCGCCGACCCGACCGGTTGGCTCACCGGTTCCAACGGAATCACCGCCGCCGTGGTGCATAGTTCGCCCATGGGCTCCCACGGTGTAAAGGCTGGGCTGATGCCCGGAGATCGGGTGCCACTCACCGCGTGGTTCGAAAGCGCCCTGCCAGAGGGGCTGGTACGGGCCCCGGCCCACGTACGGGCCAATCGCCATCTCAAAACGCGACGACAGACCGCGAAGGACGATGAGAAAACCCTCGATGCAGCTGTACAGGAATCCACCGCACTACGTCGGGAGATGGCCGAACTGTTGGAAGGCGATCCCCTGAGGGTGGAGTTCCTCTGGCTCACCGAACCCATCAGAGACGCAGGCGTGCAAGCGCTTATCACTGTTCTCGGCCTCACCGGGACGGCAACAGAGGAACCGTCCGGGAAAGCTGGTGCGGCCGCCGGGGAAACCTTCTCCTGGCGAACACCCGAACTGGCGGTGGATCTGCGCATGACGCGAGTCGGCGGGCTTGCCGACGGTCTGGACCTCGCAGCCGACAGACTGTGGAAGACGCAAGCCCTCCATGCCGCCATCGCGAGCCGTCGTGAGGAAGTCGTACAGCGGTTGCCCGCCGCACCGGAGAGCGGTCGCCCTTCGCTGGCCCTGGTGGAGATCCATCATCGGGACGTCTACGCCCCACGCACCACCGACCCCAAGTTCGCCCTGCGCCTGGGGTTCCGGGATGCGGGGCGGGTCACTCAGTTCATGGTGAAGCCCCGCCGGGCGACCGGCAAACCCTCCGAAGCGCAGACAGCCAGGGCAAAGAAGCTCGAATCGTGCTGGGCGGACGGTTTCCGTCAACTCGGTCAGCGAGCCATACCGGACCACGGACTCGGCAAGAGCATTTCCGCAGATACACAGTATGCCGCCCTGTGGCTGGTCAAACGGCGCCGAGACAGCCCAACTCGGCAAGCGGACCTCGTACCCATCGCCATCCGTGTCCGCTCCGCCGAGCCCGCTGGGGAACGAATCGCTGGCTGGGACAGCAGAACCGGCGAATGGGTTCCGTACCCAGTGCTCCTGATCCGCCTGGCTGAATCGGCGGAACTACCGACAGCGGATACCTACGACGAGGAACCGCCGGAAGACGACCCGACCACCCCAGAGGGAACGGAGGACAGTGAAGGCGCCACTACCGGCTGGGATCACACCAGCCTCACCGCACAGCGTAGGCGAGTTGTCGCCGACGCCGTCCAGGAGATCCTGTTCAGCCTGCGCGACCGTCCGACGTTGCTGCTGGTTCACGCGCAGAATACCCGTCAACTATGGCCATGGCTACAAAACGTTCACATCGAGCGGGACTTGATCCAGTTCGATGGCCAACGGGCCCAACGCCTCAGCATCCAAGGGCCCGGTCTCCGACTGGTCCGGGTCCGGGACAACACCGGTTCCGAAACCCCCCAGTGGTGGGGCTATAGAGAGGGGGCCGATGACGACGGAAAGGAAAGCGAGCGGTTCGGCATCGCCACCGGTCTGTGGAAGCCACCGGACAGCGATTCTGAGAACAGAGTGTTCGGAAGTTCCGGCGAAAAGGCGGGGCCTGGCGCGAACGTGTCCGTCAAGGCATCGCGCTGGGCCCTCCGCACCTATACGAGGAAAGGCAAGACCGGCATCACGATCGACACGGACAAACTGGCTTGGAATCCTGAGCTGTTGGAGGTGACCGTAGCGGGGTGCCAGGCCAACGACGACCCAGAACTGTGGGCTGCCCTTACCCACCGGCTGCGGCAGTCACCCGGCCGGGCGCCCCTACTTGCTCTACCGCTTCCTCTCTATCTGGCTCGCAAGGCCAGTGAATACGTCCTGCCCACTGCACAGAGCCAGTCAACAGAGCCGGACGATCCGGATCAAGACGATGCAGCCGTGCAGCTCTGCTTCGACTTGGGAGTGATCGCCCCATGAACTACCCGGACCTGCACGACATGTGGGCCGACGCCCATGTTTCCTACTCATCGCCCGTGGGGCCGGTAAACATCTGCCGCCCCAACCCACTCGCCGAACAGACTGCGATGTGGAATGCGCGCCTGGCCGAAGAGGCCCCGAACGGCAGCCTGCTGAGCGACAACGCCATGTTCAACTCGCTGCGCACCGGAACCACCCTGCATCTGCTCCATGTCACCCAGGCCTTCGACCGCATTGTCAGACACGGCACAATCCGACCGTCGGGCGGCTGTCTGGTGGGCAGCCTCTACTGCGCACCGCTCACTCCCGCCGCCGGGGGACTCCGCATGCACAACCTTGCCGAGTACATCCTCACCAGGGAGGCAATCGCTTCTCAAACCCGGTCTCAACTCCCCGACAGGATCACGACACCGCTTGTCCTGGAAATCACCGTCCCACGCCACGGTTACCGGGGGCTGCTCGGCATCGACTACCTCAGGCTGGGCTCAATCCACCTGCGAAACTACCTAAATTTGGAATATCTCCTAGGGCCCAGAGAGCGGTTCGAACTCCGCGAATCGGTGGCAAATCGGGTGAAAAATTCAGCAGACTTCCTCAGTCTGGCGGAAGCCATCGCGTCACGACCGGAACCAGCTGAACACGAGGCATTTCCGCGGCTCCTGTCTGAGGCAATCCCCCGGCTTCCCGTTCTGGGCTACGTCTACTTCGAGGCCTTGTCGGAATACCTCATGCTGTACTCCCGATCGCAATGCACCCAGCAACTCACGGAACGTGGCGAGTTCAACAACTGGCTCTACAAGAGAGTACTCTTTGAAGGCTTCCCTGGTACAGCAGGCCACTTCGATCTCGCCCGGTTCCGGCCCAGCTTCGCACTTCTGGAGCAGCTCCTCAACCAGGTAGACCCAACCATCAAGCCAACACATGCCCGAGCTCACCTCACGGCGCGCATCTGCTACCTGGCCACAGCACGCTTCCTCAACCCGGAACGGATCTCCAATCAAAGGCGCCACACTCGATGGGATTTCAACCACATTGCGGAATCCTTCGGCCCACTCCTGGGGCATCTCATTCATCGCGAGCTTCGCCGCTTCCGTCGATACCCGGACTTCTACCACTTCTTCGACGAGTACAAAGCCATCCAGGCATGGAACTACTGGAATCACATGGACATTTCCCTACCCTTCAACGGGACCATTCCCAAGGGGGAGATTGGAATTAATCCCGCATACTCCGAGTTGGACTACCGCGTTTGGAAGGCGGAGATCGGTGATGACGCTCTCCTCCACCCTACGGAGGAGGTCGCTCTCAAACTGACGCCTCGCTTGGTTGACACAGAGCACACCCTCATGCGTGACAGGCGCGCGGCAGGCAGGAGCGACACCCCGACGGGAGGTCAACGACTAGCCGACAGTCTGCTCTGACAGCAAAACCCGGACCACGGGCTATCGCGCCTACTTCCGGCGTCATCGCTGTCCACCGGAAGCGCACTCCGCTGTGGGCGTGTGGCCCTACGCCCACAGCGGAGTGGCCCGCATGGGAAACCGTGGAGAGGACTCGTCCGCACCGGGCGTCTTGCCCCACTTCGCAAGTACACCGCATACAGCTCCGGCGAGGACCTCGACACAGCACACTCTCGGCCACTCCTTCCTTTCACCGCGGGAGGTCGTGCCACAACGTGCCAGTCGGATCGGCAAATAGCGGTCACCAAGGGCTTCTCCTGGGCCGTAGAAAAGCACACGAAATCCAGTATCGCCGCAGGTCAAATACCATCCCTCCGCCGAAATTCGGGGTGATTCACGAGCACAGCCCCCGGCACCGGTCTAAATTCGCGTGCTCAAAGGCCGTACGGGCTGGCATGCTCCGCGGCATGACCACCGAACACGCCCCGCGTCCGACCCTGTCCGTCGGCGGCCTCGACACCGAGCTGAGCGACCGCCTGAACGACGGGCTCATCGCCTACAACAATGCCACCGCCGGCGCGGACGCCGCCGAGACCCTGTCGGTGAAGATCACTGACGCGGACGGACAGGTGGCCGGCGGTCTGACCGGGTGGACCTGGGGCGGCCTGTTCGACATCGAGCTGGTGTGGGTGCGCGAGGACTGCCGCGGGGACGGCTGGGGCCGCAGGATCATGGCGGCGGCCGAGGCGGAGGCGGTGCGCCGCGGCTGCGACCGGGCGATCGTCTCGTCCTTCACCTTCCAGGCGCCCGGCTTCTACGAACGGCAGGGCTTCACCGAGTTCGGCCGCAACGGGGGCCTCCCCGGCGACCACGCGAAGGTGCACCTGCGCAAGACCCTGACGGGCTGAGGCGAGTTCATGATCCGCGGATTTCTCCCGTGCCCCGGCCCGTGATCGACGTACCGCCGGTCGTACGGGCGAAGGCCCTGCGGCTCGGGAGGCGCGGGCAGGAGTGGCTGGCCGGCCTGCCGAGCCTCGTCGCGGAGCTGGAACGGCGGTGGTCGCTCACGGCCGGCGAGCCGCTGGGCCGGGCGACGAGCGCGTACGTCCTGCGCGTACGGACCGGGGACGGCCGGGCCGCCGTGCTCAAGCTCGCCGTTCCGGACCCGGACTTCCCGAGCGCGCCGCGGACCCTTCGACGCGCCGAGGGGCAGGGGTACGTCGGCCTGCTGGCCCATGACGCCGAACGACACGCGCTCCTCCTGGAGGCGCTCGGGCCGCCCCTCGACCAGCTGGGTCTCCCGCCGTCCCGGCAGCTCGAAATCCTCTGCGCCACGCTGCGACGCGCCTGGCTCGCGCCGCCTCTCGAAGCGACTCCTCCAAGGCCGGACAAGGCCCGGTCGCTGGCCGTGATGGTCGAGCGCCTGTGGGACGGCCTCGGCCGCCCGTGCTCGGAGCGCGTCATCGGCCGGGCGCTGGACTGCGCCGGCCGCCGGGCCGCCGCCTTCGACCCCGGCCGGTGCGTCGTCGTGCACGGCGACCCGCACCCGGGCAACGCGCTCCGCGCCACCGCGCCCCGCTCCGGCGCGGAGACCGGCTTCGTCTTCGTCGACCCCAACGGCTTCGTCGACGAGCCCGCCTACGACCTGGGCGTCGTCCTGCGCGGGTGGTGCGCCGAGCTGCTGGCGGCCGGCGACGCCGTCGGCCCGGCCCGCTCGTACTGCGCCCTGCTGGCGGCGCGTACGGGCGTGGACGCGCGGGCGATCTGGGAGTGGGGGTTCCTGGAGCGCGTATCGACCGGGCTGTATCTGCTGGACCACGGCGCGGAGGTCGCGGCACGCCCGTACTTGGAGACGGCCGAGCTGCTGACCGGGGCGGCGGCTCCGGCCGGCGGCTGACACCGCCGACACCGCCGCCCCGGTCCCTCCCCCTCCCCCCAGCCATGGGGACAGCCCCCGAACGTCCCTCCTGCCCGCCGGATTCCGACGGCCGCCGAACCTCCATAGCGTTTCGCCGGAAAACGAAAGCCGGAAATCCGGGGAACCGGAAATCCGGAGAGCCGGAGAGCCGAAAGCTCCTGCGGCTGCCGGGCACCTGCACAGGAGGCTGATCTCATGCACCGATTCCGACGCGGAGCGAACGCGGGCATCGCCGTGTTCGCCCTCGCCGCGACCCTCGCGGCAGGGGCCGCCGTACCGGCCGCGGGGGCGGTCACGCGGAGCGACGCCGGGCGGAGCGACGCCGCGCGGACGCGGCTGGACGGCGTCTGGCGCACCGACGGCTACGGCGCCGTGCTCCAGATCGAGCACGGACGGCTGCGCACCTGGCAGACCACCTCGGTGAGCTGCCTGCCCGACCCGGAAACCGCGACCGCCGTCGGGCGGCCCGGCGCGGACGGTTCGGTGCGGTTCGAGCAGGACGACGCGAGCGGCCTGACGGTGCGTCCCGAGGGTCCCGGCCGCGCCCGGCTCGGATACGACGGCAGTGTGGGCCACCTGGAGCTGCGGCGGATCGGCGCACTGCCGCCCCGCTGCGGCGAAGAGGCGCCCGACGACCCGCGCGCCGTCTTCGACGTGTTCTGGCGGACGTACGCGGAGAACTATCCGTTCTTCGCGGCGCACGGTGTGGACTGGGACGCGCAGCGGGACCGGTACCGGCCGCGGGTCACCGGCCGGACCACTCCGGAGCAGCTGTTCTCCGTGTTGCGGGAGATGATCGAGCCGCTCCGGGACGCGCACACCTCGCTCGTCATGGACGAGAAGCACCGCTACCACGGCAGCCGCCCCGGCACCCCGACCGACTTCAAGGACTTCAAGGAGCGGGTGGCCGCCGCCCTGGCCCGTGAGCTGCCGCCGGTGCGGACCTGGGCGCGGGGGCATGTGGCGTATGCCGAGCTGCCGGACCGTATCGGCTATCTGCGGATCGACGGGTTCGACGGTTACAGCGACGAGCCGGGCTACGCGGCGGAAGAGGCGGAGCTGGACCGGGCGCTGGACGTGGTGTTCTCGGCCGCGCACACGAAGGGGCCGGAGCGGATGCGGGGGCTGGTGCTCGACGTGCGGCTCAACGGCGGCGGGGACGACGCGCTCGCCCTGCGTATCGCGTCGCGGCTGACCGACCGCCCCTACCTGGCGTACGCCAAGCGGGCCCGCAACGACCCGGACGACCCGGCGCGCTTCACCCGGCCGCAGCCGGTCATGGTTCATCCCGCGAAGAGCCCCCGCTTCACCGGGCCGGTGGCGGAGCTGACCGGCATCACCTCCGTGAGCGCCGCCGAGACGTTCACCCAGGCGCTGATGGGCCGTGCGCCGCATGTCACGCGCGTCGGCGAGAACACCCAGGGCGCCTTCTCCGACACGCTGGACCGCGTGCTGCCGAACGGCTGGCGGTTCAGTCTGCCGAACGAGCAGTTCACCACCGCGCCGGACAGCGACCGCGGCTTCGACGTGACCGGCATCCCGCCGGACGTCCGTACGCCCGTGTTCACCGACTCCGAGTTGGAGCACGGCCCGGACTCGGCCCTGAACCGGGCTCACGATCTCCTGACGGGGCGCGCCCCGCGCTGAGAGGCCGCGGCGCGATCCCCCGGCCGACCCGGAGTAGGATCGCCCGCGCCATGCACATGAATGCCACCTACACCAGTTTTGTCGCGGTCGGCGACTCCTTCACCGAGGGCATGTCGGACGCCCTGCCGGACGGCTCGTACCGCGGCTGGGCCGATCTGCTGGCCGCCCGCCTCGCGGCTCGTACGCCCGGCTTCCGGTACGCCAACCTCGCCGTGCGCGGGAAGCTCATCGGGCAGATCGCGGACGACCAGGCGGGGCCCGCCGCCGCGATGGGGGCCGATCTGGTGACGCTGGTCGGCGGGCTGAACGACGTGCTGCGGCCGGGGTGCGACGTGGACGCGGTGTGCGGGCGGCTGCGCGAGGCGGTCGAGACGCTCGCGCCGAGCTGCAAGCAGCTGGTGCTGATGCGCAGTCCGGGGCGGCGCGGACCGGTGCTGGAGCGGTACCGGCCGCGGATGGAGCACCTGTTCTCCTTCATCGACGAGCTGGCCGAGGAGCACGGCGCGCTGGTCGTGGACCTGTACGGCTCCGAGGCGCTGGGCGACACCCGGCTGTGGGCGGACGACCGGCTGCATCTGAACGCCGAGGGCCACCGGCGGGTGGCCGAGGCGGTCTGGCAGGCGCTGGGCCACGAGGCGGAGTCGGACTGGAACGCGGCGCTGCCCCCGTACGTACGGCCCGGCTGGGCGGCGCGGCGGAGCTCGGACCTGCGGTTCGCGCGCGTGCATCTGGTGCCGTGGATCGGCCGGCGGCTCACGGGCCGCTCGTCCGGGGACGGCCGCCCGGCCAAGCGCCCGGAGCTGCTGCCCTACGAGGCGCCGGACCCCGGATCGCCTTCGTAGCACCGCGTCTTCGCGGCACCGGCCATTCGTAGCAACGCACAACTCGGGCCGGGGCGCTGGCCTGCGTAAACCGCCAGTAGACTGACGTCTTGTGACTGCCAAGCCCCGCATCCCGAATGTCCTGGCCGGCCGCTACGCCTCCGCGGAGCTCGCCGTCCTGTGGTCCCCCGAGTACAAGGTGACGCTGGAGCGGCGGCTGTGGCTCGCCGTGCTGCGCGCCCAGAAGGACCTCGGGATCGAGGTGCCGGACGCCGCGCTCGACGACTACGAGCGCGTACTCGACCAGGTGGACCTGGCCTCGATCGCCGAGCGCGAGAAGGTCACCCGGCATGACGTGAAGGCCCGTATCGAGGAGTTCAACGCCCTCGCCGGCCACGAGCACGTGCACAAGGGCATGACCTCCCGCGACCTGACCGAGAACGTGGAGCAGCTCCAGGTCCGGCTCTCCCTGGAACTCGTACGGGACCGGAGCGTCGCGGTCCTGGCGCGGCTCGGGAAGCTGGCGGGCGAGCACGCCGAGCTGGTGATGGCGGGCCGTTCGCACAATGTGGCGGCGCAGGCGACGACCCTGGGCAAGCGCTTCGCGACCGCCGCCGACGAGCTGCTGGTGGCGTACGGGCGGGTGGAGGACCTGCTGTCCCGCTACCCGCTGCGCGGCATCAAGGGCCCGGTGGGCACGGCGCAGGACATGCTGGACCTGCTGGGCGGCGACGCCGCGAACCTCGCCGAGCTGGAGCGGCGGATCGCCGAGCACCTCGGCTTCTCCCACGCCTTCACCTCGGTCGGCCAGGTCTACCCGCGCTCGCTGGACTACGACGTGGTGACCGCGCTGGTGCAGCTCGCCGCCGCGCCGTCCTCGCTCGCCAAGACGATCCGGCTGATGGCCGGGCACGAGCTGGTGACGGAGGGCTTCAAGCCGGGCCAGGTGGGCTCCTCCGCGATGCCGCACAAGATGAACACCCGCTCCTGCGAGCGCGTCAACGGCCTGATGGTGATCCTGCGCGGCTATGCCTCGATGACCGGGGAGCTCTCCGGCGACCAGTGGAACGAGGGCGACGTGTCCTGCTCGGTGGTGCGCCGCGTCGCGCTGCCGGACGCGTTCTTCGCGCTCGACGGGCTGCTGGAGACGTTCCTGACCGTGCTCGACGAGTTCGGCGCGTTCCCGGCGGTCGTCGCCCGTGAGCTGGACCGCTACCTTCCGTTCCTCGCCACGACGAAGGTGCTGATGGGGGCCGTGCGGGCCGGGGTCGGCCGGGAGGCCGCGCACGAGGTCATCAAGGAGCACGCGGTGGCCTCGGCGCTGGCCATGCGCGAGCAGGGCGCGGAGCGCAACGAGCTGCTGGACAAGCTGGCCGCGGACGAGCGGATTCCGCTGGACCGGGCGCAGCTGGACGAGCTGATGGCGGACAAGCTGTCGTTCACCGGGGCCGCGGCCGACCAGGTGGCGACAGTGGTGGCGCGGATCGAGGAGATCGCGAAGCAGCGCCCCGAGGCGGCGGCGTACGCGCCGGGCTCCATCCTCTGACATGGGCTCCCCCGGCAGGCGCTTCACCCCCGAGGAGCTGGAAGCCGCTCGTGACCGCCTCGTCCCGGACGTGGTCGCGAGCGGCCTCCGGGTGCTGTTCTGCGGCATCAACCCCGGCCTGATGTCGGCGGCCACGGGCCACCACTTCGCCCGGCCGGGCAACCGCTTCTGGCCCGTGCTGCACCGCTCCGGTTTCACGCCGCGGCAGCTGCGCCCGGACGAGGAGGCGGAGCTGCTGACGTACGGGCTCGGCATCACCAACGTGGTGGCGCGGGCGAGCGCGCGGGCCGACGAGCTGAGCGCGGAGGAGTACCGCGAGGGCGGGCGCGTCCTCGCGGCTAAGGTCGAGCGGCTGCGCCCGCAGTGGCTGGCCGTCGTCGGGGTCACCGCGTACCGCGTCGCCTTCGACGACAAGCGCGCGAAGATCGGTCCGCAGGAGCACACCATCGGCTCCACGCGGATCTGGGCGCTGCCCAACCCCAGTGGCCTCAACGCCCATTGGTCGCCGGAGGCGATGGCGGAGGAGTACGGACGGCTGCGCTCCGCCGTCGTACTCTGATGGGGTGACGCGAGGGGCGCAGGAGACGCGGCCTGCGGCGGACGGGCCCGTCCCGCTGCATCGACTTGACGTGCCCATGCCTGGGATTCTGCCGTTCGCCGTGGGGTCCTTCGACACGATCGGGCCGATGTCGCGGGCCGACTTCCCGCACCGGCACACCTTCTACGAGATCGCGTACGTGACCGGCGGCACCGGGCACCACGTCGTCGACCTCGCCCGGCTGCCGCTGGTGCCCCCGCACCTGTGCCTCATCTCCCCGGGCCAGGTGCACTACTGGGAGCGGGCGACGGGGCTGCGCGGCTGGGTGATCCTGTTCACCGACGACTTCCTGCTCGGGCACGGCGGGGACCGGCAGCTGCTGCGCAGGCTCGGCGAACGCCCCTGGCTCTGCCTCGACGGCGAGGAGGCGAACCGGCTCACCGCGCTGGTGCTGGACATGCGCCGGGAGTTCGGCCAGCGGGCGGAGGGGTTCATCTCGGTCCTCCAGGCGCATCTGCACGTGCTGCTCACCCGCGCGGTGCGGCTCTCCGGGGCGCGACTGCCGGGCACGGAGACGGGCCGGGCCTCGATGGTGTCCCAGGAGTTCACGCGACTGCTGTCGCTGCCCGGCGCCGCCGAGCAGTCCGTGGGCACGATCGCCGCCCAACTGGGCGTCTCCGTGGGCTATTTGAACGAGGCGGTCAAGCAGAGCACCGGGCTGACTCCGGGCCGCCTGATCCGCGGGGCCCGCACGCTGGAGGCCAAGCGGCTGCTGGCCAGCACCGACTTGACGGTCAGCCAGGTGGCGCGCCAGGCGGGTTTCGCGGACCCCGCCTACTTCTGCCGCTTCTTCCGCCGGGAGACCGGCGTCAGCCCCGGCGACTTCCGCCGCGAGGCCAGTGGGAATCACCACGTTCGCCGCATCGAGTCCATCGACCCCTCCGGGCTGCCCGCCTAACTTCGTTGCCGGAACGGCCACGACGGACGAGCACGACGGACGAGGAGGGCCCCGATGGACGACGACCGCGCACCGCAGGACGGGCAGGACGGGCAGGACAGACAGCAGGAACAGGCGACGGGCATCACCCGCAAGAAGCTGCTCAAGGTGGCCCTGGCGGCCGTGCCGCTGCCGATGGTGCTCGGCGGAGTGGCCCTGGCGCGCGACGCGAAGACGACGCAGGAACCCCTGGTACCCACCCCGTACTGCGACGACGGCGACGACCCGACGCCGCAGCAGACCGAGGGCCCCTACTTCAAGCCCAACTCGCCGCTGCGGGCATCGCTCCTGGAGCCCGGCACGAAGGGCACCCGGCTCACGGTCAGCGGCTACGTCTTCGGGCTGTCCTGCCGGCCCATCGCCAACGCCCTGCTGGACTTCTGGCAGGCGGACGTGAACGGCGCGTACGACAACACCGGCTTCCGCTTCCGCGGGCACCAGTTCACCGACGCGCGCGGCGCGTTCAAGCTGGAGACGATCGTGCCCGGCCTCTACCCCGGCCGCACCCGGCACATCCACGTCAAGGTCCAGGCCCCCAACCAGCGCATCCTCACCACGCAGCTGTACTTCCCGGGCGAGCCGCGCAACCAGACCGACTCGATCTTCAACCCGGCGCTGCTGATGAACGTGCGCCAGGACGGTTCGGCGAAGCAGGGCACGTACGACTTCGTCCTCAACGTCCGGCAGCAGCCGCAGCCGACCGGCGAGCCCACCAGCGGCCCGAGCCAGCCGGGCGGCACCTGGGCCGAGGGCGCCGACTACAAGGCCGGCGACCAGGTCACCTACGGAGGAACCGGCTACCGGTGCCTCCAGCCCCACACGGCCCGCGCGGGGTGGGAGCCGCCGGCGGTCCCGGCGCTCTGGCAGCGGGTCTGACCGCGCCGGGCGGCGCCCCCACGCCTTCCCGTGTGACGAGGGGGCGCCGCCCGGTGTCGCGCGCCCTGCGGACAGCACCGGCGTCGAGCGCCGCGCGGAGCGTACGGACTGCGGCGACGGCGGACGCCGCAGTCCGTACGGCCGTACGGGCGGAGGGCCGTGCGGCGGACGCCGGGTGGGCCGTGCGGAGGACGCCGGCAGCCGGCGCCGCGGGCCATGCGGGCGGGCTCCGGCGGCCCGCGGCGGGCTCACGCGTCGCGGCGCTCCAGTGCGCGCCACCCCGCGAAGGCCGCCGACGCCGCCCATCCGGCCAGTACCGCCAGGCCCGGCCACGCCCCGAGCCCGTCGGAGGAGACCGTGTGCAGTACCGCCTGGCCCGCCCGGTCCGGCAGGTAACGGCCCACGCCGCCGGTCAGGTCGCCGAGGACCGGCGAGACGATGCAGACGACCGGGATCAGGATGCCGAGCGTGAGGACCGGGCCACGCAGCAGCGCCGCGCAGCCCGCGGCGAGGACGGCCAGCAGCGCGAGGTAGATCCCGCAGCCCACCACGGCTCGCAGCGCCCCCGCCGATCCCAGCCTGACGCCGCGTTCGCCCAGCGCGGCCTAGGGCGTGTTGTGAAAGTGCTGGTCATAGCCATTCGTTGAGGGCTGCGACCAGCACTGTCGCTCCGTAGCGGACGGAGAGTTTGTCGTAG
>NZ_JBFAIS010000052.1:0-29605 GCF_040654795.1 Streptomyces sp. NPDC050617
GGGACCACGGCGGCCGTGGTCCCGCACCCCGCCCCTGCCCCCTTGTCATGGAATGTCGTATCCCTCGTCCCGCAGTTCGGCCTTCGCCGCCGTCAGGGCCGCCCGGTCCGCGTCGGGGCCGCCGGGCCGGGCCGGGAGCAGGGCGACGACCCGGCTGTGCCCGCGGCGTACGGCGGTGTGCCGGCGGGCCACGGCGGCGAGCCCCTGCCCGGGGCCCGCCTCCACGAGGACCCGGCCGCCGGTGTCCAGCAGCGCGCCCAGGGCGGACCAGAACCACACCGGGTCCACGGGCTGGCGCGCCCAGAACTCCGGGCTCACCGCCTGTTCGGCGGTGAGCGGGGCCGCCGTGTAGCCGGAGTAGACGGGGGTGCCGGGCGGGCGCCGGGGCACGGCGGCGAGCAGGCGCTCGGCGCCCTTCGCGTACGGTGCGAGCGCGGGGCTGTGGAAGGCGGACAGCGCGGGCACCGGCCGGAAGACGAGGCCGTCGGCGCGCAGCCGCTCGCCGACGGCGCGCAGTTCGTCGCCGGGGCCCGAAAGGACCGTCTGGCCGGGGGCGTTGACCGCGCCGACGGCCACCTGACCGCCGAGGTACGGGGCCAGCCGTTCGGGGGTGGCCGCGACCGCGAGCATGCCGCCCGGCGGGGAGTCGGCCAGCCGCACCACCCGGTCCAGCACCACGCGGGCCGCGTCGCGCACCGGGAACACCCCGGCGAGCGTGGCGGCGGCCAGTTCGCCGATGCTGTGCCCGAGGAGCGCCACCGGGCGGATGCCCCAGCTCAGCACCAGCCGGCCCAGCGCGTAGTCGACGGCGAAGAGCAGTGGCTGGGAGCGCAGCACGTGGTCCAGCGGCACCTCCGGCCGCTCCGCCGCCAGCCAGTCCGCGCGCATCATCGCGCCGTGCCGGCCCATCGCGTCGAGCACCTCGTCGAACGCCGCCGCGAACACGGGCTCGGACGGGTGGAGGCCGGCGGCCATGGCCCGGTGCTGGGAGCCCTGGCCGGGCAGCAGCAGCGCCACCGGCCGGGGCGCGCCGGGTCCGGAGCGCGGGCCGCCGGTGTCCGCCGCCGCGGCCGTCGTCATGCGAGCCGGCCGGCGGCCGCGGCGATCCGCTCGTCGGTCGCGGTGAAGGCGATCCTGACGTGGCGTTCGCCGGCGGTGCCGTAGAAGGTGCCGGGGGCGACGAGGATGCCCCGTTCGGCCAGGTCCTTGAGCGTGGTCCAGCACGGTTCGTCGCGGGTCGCCCACAGGAACAGGCCGCCCTCGGAGTGCTCGATCGTGAACCCGGCGGACCGCAGCGCCCCGCTCAGCACCTCCCGGCGGCGCGCGTAGCGGGCGCGCTGCTCGTCCACGTGCGTGTCGTCGTCCAGGGCGGCGACCATGGCTGCCTGTACGGGGCCGGGCACGGCGTGCCCGGCGTGTTTGCGCACCGACAGGAGCCGCCGTACGAGGTGCGGGTCGCCGGCGCAGAACCCGGCGCGGTACCCGGCGAGGTTGGAGCGTTTGGAGAGCGAGTACACGGCCAGCAGCCCGTCGTGGCTGTCCCCGCACACCCGCGGGTCGAGGAGGGACGGCGGGCGCCGGTCCCAGCCGTACTCGATGTAGCACTCGTCGTCGGCCAGGACCACGCCGCGCTCCCTGGCCCAGGCCACGAGCTCCCGCAGCTCGGCCACGGTGAGGATCCTGCCGTCGGGGTTGGACGGCGAGTTGAGCCAGACGACCTTGGGGCGCTCCCCCGCGAGGTCGAGGGGCGAGGCGACGGGCCGGGAGTCGGCTCCGGCGAGGCGGGCGCTGACGTCGAAGGTGGGGAAGGCCAGCCGGGGGAAGGCGACGAGGTCGCCGGGGCCGGCGCCGAGCATCGCCGGGAGCCAGGCGATGAGTTCCTTGGTGCCGACGGCGGGCAGTACGGCGGAGGGGTCCACCCGCACGCCGTGCCGGCGGCTCAGCCACCCGGCGGCCGCCGCGCGCAGTTCGGGGGAGCCCTCGGTCGGCGGGTAGCCGGGGGCGTCGGCGGCGCGCGCCAGGGCCTCGCGGACGGGGCCGGGGGTGGGGTCGACCGGTTCGCCCATGGCCAGGTTGACGATCCCGTCGGGGTGTTCGGCGGCACGTTTGCGGTGCGGCAGAATCACCTCCCAGGGGAATTCGGGCATGTCCTTCATTTCTGCTCCTCGATTCCCCAGGCGATGACGCGGCGGGGGTGTATGCGGATCATTTCGTCCGCGCAGTGCGGGCGGCGTTCTCTGCCGCCGGTGTCCAGGGCCTCGGCGATTCCGTGGATGACGACGGCCCGTACGACTTCGGGGTCCCGGCTGGGAATGTCGTCGACGACGAAGGAGACCCGGCCGTCCGCCCGGACATTCCTGAACTTGCGGCTCTCTCCCATGCCGCGGCCGGTGATCTCGATGGTGCCGCGCTCCGCGTCGACCTCGAACGAGACGGGGACGTTGTGCGGCTCACCGCTCACCCCGACCGTCGCGAGCCGACCGTAGCCCTGCTGGCGCAGGTAGGCGATCTGCTGTGCGCTGAACGGCATTTCACGCCCTCTTATCCGTAGGGGACCCCGACACGGTAGACAGCACTGCTAGAGCGCCCGTCCAGGCGCGGAGCGGGGAATTGGGCTGGACGTCGGCTCTAAGCTCCGCTGCCAGCATGCTCGGCACGATCACTCGTTTTCGGAACTCGAAAGAGGCATGGATGCGATACGACGTGGATGTGGTGGTGGCCGGGGCCGGGCCCACCGGTCTGATGCTCGCCGCGGAACTGCGGCTGGCCGGCGCCCGCGTTCTTGTGGTGGAGCGGCTGGCGGAGCCGGTCGATTTCTCCAAGGCCCTCGGAATGCACTCGCGCAGCGTCGAAATCCTCGAAATGCGCGGCCAGGCCCAGGACTTCCTGGACGGCGCCTCGACGCTGAAGGGCGGCAACTTCGCGAGCCTCGGCGTGCCGCTGCAGTTCCAGGACTTCGACACCCGGCACCCGTATGTGCTGTTCATCCCCCAGGTCCGCACGGAGCAGCTGCTGACCCGGCGCGTCCTGGAGCTGGGCGGTGAGCTGCGCCGCGGGCACGCGCTGTCCGCGCTGGCGCAGGACGAGGAGTCGGTCACCGTCCAGATCGACGGCCCCGACGGTCCGTACGAGGTCCGCAGCCGCTATCTGGTGGGGTGCGACGGCGGCGGCAGCACGGTGCGCAAGCTCCTCGACGTCGATTTCCCGGGCCAGGAGCCGCACATGTTCGCGGTGATCGCGGACGCCAGGTTCAGTGAGGAGCTGCCGCGGGGCGAGGGCATGGGGCCGATGCGCCCGTACGGGGTGATGCGGCACGATCTGCGGGCCTGGTTCGCGGCGTTCCCGCTGGAGCCCGACGTGTACCGGGCGACGATCGCGTTCTTCGACCGGCCGTACGCGGACCGGCGCGCCCCGATCACCGAGGAGGACGTGCGGGCCGCGCTGCGCGAGGTCGCCGGGAGCGATCTGGGGATGCACGACGTGCGGTGGCTGTCCCGGCTGACGGACACCTCCCGGCAGGCCGAGCGGTACCGGTCGGGGCGGGTGCTGCTCGCCGGGGACGCCTGCCACATCCATCTGCCGGCCGGCGGTCAGGGGCTGAACCTGGGGTTCCAGGACGCGTTCAACCTCGGCTGGAAGCTGGGCGCGGTGGTCGCGGGCACGGCGCCGGAGGGGCTGCTCGACACGTACGAGGCGGAGCGGTACCCGGTCGCGCAGGGGGTGCTGCGCAATACGCGCGCGCAGGCGGTGCTCATCGATCCGGATCCGCGGTACGAGGGGCTGCGGGAGCTGATGATCGAGCTGCTGCATCTGCCGGAGACGAACCGGTATCTGGCGGGGCTGGTCTCCGCATTGGACCTGCGCTACGACATTCCGGGCGAGCACCCGCTCATCGGGCGCCGCGTCCCCGATCTGACGCTGGCGACCGCGGAGGGCGAGCGGCGGCTGGGCGAGTACTTCCACAGCGGGCACGGCGTGCTGCTGACGCTTCCGTCCGCACCGGACGCGGCCGATCTCGTCACGGGCTGGAAGGGCCGGGTGGACGTGGTGGCCGCGACGGGCGTGCGGGAGCCGTACGTCCCCGACCCCGAGGTGTCCGCGCTGCTGATGCGCCCGGACGGCTATGTCTGCTGGGCCGGCCCGGCGGCGGGGGGCCAGGAGGGGCTGGCGGAGGCCCTGCACACGTGGTTCGGCGGGCCGGCGGAGTAGTCCTCGCCACGCTCCCGCGCGGTTTCGCGCATATCGGCGTCCGGTCCCCCGCCTTCCCGGGCCGAACGCTCACTCCCAGCCAAGATGATCAAGGAGAGCCATGTCCGCGTCACAGCTCGCGCCGGTCGCCCAGGCCCGCTCGATCCTTCAGCTCAACACCGCCTACCACCAGGCCAAGGTGTTGCACACCGCCGTCGAACTGGGCCTGTTCGAACTGCTGGCGTCCGGTCCCGCGACCGTCGAGGAGGTGAAGAAGGGGCTGGGCGTCGCCCACCCCCTGGCCCAGGAGTTCCTGGACGCCCTCGCGGCCCTCGGCCTGCTGGAGGCGGACGGCGACCGGTTCGCCAACAGCGGGGCCGCGACCGCGTTCCTGGTCCCCGGCTCCCCGTCCTACCTGGGCGGCAGCGTCCTGCAGCACGCCCGCAAGCACTACCGGGTATGGGGCGAGCTGACGACGGCGCTGCGCGAGGGCCGGGCCGAGTCCGGGGCCGAGGCGCACGGTCCCGAGGCGTATCCGAAGCACTACGCGGACCCCGACCGGGCGCGGCAGGCGATGGCGCATTTCGACACGTTCAGCTCCTTCACCGCCGATGAGCTGGCCCGCCGCGTGGACTGGCGGCCGTACCAGTCCTTCGTCGACATCGGCGGCGCCCGCGGCCAGCTGGCGTCGCGGATCGCGCTGGCCCATCCGCATCTGTCCGGGGCGGTCTTCGACCTGCCGGCGCTGGAGCCGCTCTTCGACGAGCTGGCGGCGGCGCGCGGCGTGGCCGACCGGCTGCGGTTCTACGGCGGCGACTTCCTGAGCGACCCGCTGCCGGAGGCGGACGTGGTCGTCACCGGGCACGTCCTGCCGGACTGGCCGGACGAGCAGCGGCGGGAGCTGCTGCGCCGCATCCACGGCGCGCTGCGGCCGGGCGGGGCGCTGATGATCTACGACCTGATGGCCGACCCGGAGTCCGAGTCGGTGCACGACGTGCTCCAGCGGCTGAACCACGGACTGATCCGCGGCGACAGCTCGTCCTGCACGCTGGCCGAGTGCCACGCGTCCGTCGCGGAGGCGGGGTTCGAGGTCACCCGGACGGAGCAGCTCGACAATCTTCTCGGGGACTGGCTGATTGTCGCCACAAAGCGCTGACGAGGGATAACCCCTCTTGCTACCGTGACGCGACCGCCGGAGGCGACACGTTCGGGCCACCGGGGACCGGTTCGGCGAATGGAGAGCAAGGAACATCATGCGGCAGGCGACCGAGATTTCGACGGAAGAAGACCGAATGGCCACATATCAGACAGCGAAGAGCATTCATGAAGAAGCTGAACCTGGGGATTCTCGCCCACGTTGACGCCGGCAAGACCAGTCTCACCGAACGCCTCCTGCACCGGACCGGCGTCATCCACACGGTGGGCAGCGTCGACAAGGGGACCACACAGACCGACTCCATGGAGCTGGAGCGGCAGCGGGGGATCACGATCCGCTCGGCCGTCGCCTCCTTCGTCCTCGACGACCTCAAAGTCAATCTGATCGACACTCCGGGCCACTCCGACTTCATCTCCGAGGTGGAGCGGGCGCTCAGGGTGCTCGACGGCGCCGTACTGGTGGTATCGGCGGTGGAAGGGGTCCAGCCGCAGACCCGCATCCTGATGCGGACGCTGCAGAAGCTGGCGATCCCCACCCTGCTGTTCGTCAACAAGGTCGACCGCCGCGGCGCGCGCTGCCGAGGACTGCTCGACGACATCGCCAAGAAACTGACCCCGCACGCCGTCGCGATGACCTCCGTGGAGGACATCGGGACCCGAGGGGCGCGCGCCCGTGCCCGCACCGTGGAGGACGAGGAGTTCGCCGCGTATCTGGCGGAGGCGCTCGCCGAGGACAGCGACGCGTTCCTGGCGGCCTATCTCGACGACGACCGGCGGCTGACGCAGAAGGAGTACGACGCGGAGCTGGCCCTCCAGACCGGGCGCGGCCGAATCCATCCGGTGTTCTTCGGCTCCGCCGTGACGGGCGAGGGCATCGATGAACTCCTGCACGGCGTGCAGGTCTTCCTGCCGTCCGTGCACGCCGACGCGGACGCGCCGCTCAGCGGCACCGTCTTCAAGGTCGACCGGGGGGCGCGCGGCGAGAAGCTCACGTATCTGCGGCTGCGGTCCGGCTCCCTCGGCACCCGCGACCAGGTGACGTTCCACCGCACCGACCACTCCGGCCTCGTCAGCGAGCACCCGGTGAAGATCACCTCGCTCCAGGTCTTCGAGCACGGCTCCACGACCGTGGAGACGCGGGCGACGGCCGGGGACATCGCCAAGATCTGGGGGCTCAAGGAGGCGCGCGTCGGCGACCGGCTCGGCCCCGAGGACGAGCAGGCGCCGCGGAACTTCTTCGCGCCGCCCAGCCTGGAGACGGTCGTCAGGTCCGAGCGGCCGGGGGAATCGGCACGGCTGCACGCCGCGCTCCAGGCCCTGAGCGAGCAGGACCCGCACATCGAACTGCGGCAGGACCAGTACGCCGACGGCGCCGTGCTGCGGCTCTACGGAGAGGTGCAGAAGGAGATCATCCGGACCACGCTCGCCGAGGTGTACGGCGTCGCGGCGTACTTCGAGCAGACCCGGACCGTCCATATCGAGAAGCCCGTCGGGGTGGGCTCCTGGCTGGAGGAGCTCGACACCCGCACCCGCAACTACTTCTGGGCGACGGTGGGGCTGCGGGTGGAGCCGGCGCAGCCCGGCGCGGGCGTCGTCTTCCGGCTGGGCGTGGAGCTGGGGTCGCTGCCGCGGGCCTTCCACACGGCCATCGAGGAGACCGTGCACACGACGCTGGACCACGGGCTGTACGGCTGGCAGGTGACGGACATCGCCGTCACGCTCACGCACTCCGGTTTCGCGAGCCCGGTGAGCGCGGCGGACGACTTCCGCAAGGTCACCCCGCTGGTGCTGATGACGGCGCTCAAGGAGGCCGGGACGCAGGTGTACGAGCCGGTGAGCGGCTTCGACATGGAGCTGCCGCCGGACAGCCTGAGCCCGGTGCTGGCGAAACTGGCGGAGCTGGGCGCGCATCCGCAGCCGCCCACGGCGCGGGAGGACGCTTACCGGCTGACCGGGAGCATGGAGTCGAGCAAGGTCCATGAATTCGAGCAGCAGGTGCCGGGACTCACCCAGGGAGAAGGGGTGTTCCTCTCCGAATTCCAGGGTTACCAGCCCGTTCAGGGGCGTTTTCCGTCGCGGCCTCGGCCCGGGGGCGCGAATCCGCTGAACCGCGATGAGTACATCCTGCACACGGTGAAGCGCCTCTGACGGCCGGCGCTTCACGCGCTCGCGCCCCGGCCGGTCCGTCCCCCCGCAGCAGAACGGGGAGCGGACCGGCCGGGGCGTTCGCGTTCAGGCCCGGAAGCGCCGAAAGGACTTCACCGGGGGAAGGGCCGGGAGGAGCCGTCAGGACCAGGAAGGGACGCTGAAGGCGCCGGCCCGCGGCGCCGGCGGGCCGCTCCTGCCGCGGGGCGGGGCGACGATCAGCACCGACTTGGCCTTGTTCACCGCGTCGATTCTGGAGACGGCTCCCAGTTTGTCGAAGATATTGCGGAGATGGCGCTTCACCGTCGCTTCGGTGATCTCCAGCCGGGAGGCGATCTGCCCATTGCTCATGCCCTGCGCCACATTCTCGATGATCTGTAATTCCCGCGCCGAGAGCCGCGGTCCGTCCTGGTCGCGGGCGGCCACCAGGCTTTCGGTGGGCAGGGAGAGCACGATCTGATCGGGGTGGACGACCACACTGCGAATGGCGGTGATGACCTCTTCCCGCATGACGTTCTTGGCGAGGAAGGCGCTCACCCGCAGCCGCAGGGCCTCCCGGACGAGCGCCGGGTGGTTGCAGGACGTCAGCACGATGCACCGCGAATTCGGCGAGACCCTTTTCATCTCGGCGAGCATCGACACAATTCCGCCCGCATCCGGGCCGTCCAGCAAAATGACGTCCGGCCGCTTCTCCGCGGCAATGCGTATCGCCGTCTCGCTGTCGGCGATACCGCCGACGACCTCGATATCGAGCTCCTTGGCCAGCACTTCGCACAACGTTTCCCGGAGCAGCCCCTGATCGTCCACCACCAGGACCGTAATCGCGCTATTGATCGCCACTTTCTCCCCGCCACCAATCTTCCCGGTCCGTCCCCGCACAGCACCAGCGCGAGCATCTTGTTCGAACAGCACACCGGCCGTCAAGCGATCCCGTCGGACCACTTTCAACTACCGTGAATGCCTTGGGCCACCGGCGGTCCGGTTCCCCGAGAAAGAAAAGTCAGTCGAAATCAATTCGAAGTGCGGCCCCCCACCAAACGCACACCCGACAGCGGTAAGGGCATCCATA
Source organism: Streptomyces sp. NPDC050617 (assembly GCF_040654795.1). NCBI lineage: Bacteria > Bacillati > Actinomycetota > Actinomycetes > Kitasatosporales > Streptomycetaceae > Streptomyces > Streptomyces sp. NPDC050617. The sequence continues at coordinate 8,558 of NZ_JBFAIS010000052.1, forward strand.
CCCCTGCACCGTGCCGCATATTCGCCGCGCTTCGAACGTCCCCAAGGAGATCTCAACCACAACGCGGCAGTCAAGCCCCGCGCCCGGAATCCGCAATCAGAAACTCCCTGCTCACGCGCGGCGGCCGGCCTCTGGATCCTACGCGCTCCGGATGGTGCGACCACTCACCGGCCCCGTCTGCGGACCGCGAATACCCTGTCCGATTTGACGCATTTTGTTATTCCGTTCCGAACGGAACTGGTGTATAAGCCCCCGAGGGTGGAGACGCGCCTCCAATACGGCTCCAAGCAACCGCGAAGTCCCCATGGGAGCGTTCCCCTGAACGGTGCGTCCGTACCGCTCCGCCACTCACTCGGGAGGCCATATCTCGCGGGCACGGGAGCCAATACCAAAATCCATCGCGGCGAACCGCCCATTCGACGAATTATGTGCGGCCCCGGCACACGACAGCACCCGGCCGCGATCGGCCGGGTGCTGTCGTCGTGGGCGGCGCGCCGGGCCTTCGGTCCGTACGGCGCGCCGGTCCGTCATGGCGCGGGCAGATCCACCAGGGCGGCCAGGGCCTCGCGGTGGCGGCCGGGCGCGCCGAGGGCGATCTGGTCGGCCTTGGCGCGTTTGAGGTACAGGTGCGCGGGATGCTCCCAGGTCATGCCGATGCCGCCGTGGAGCTGTACGCACTCCTCGGCGGCCCGTACCGCCACCTGCCCGCAGTAGGACTGCGCGACGGCCACGGCGACGGCCACGGCGACGGCCGCGTCGGCGCCGCTCGCGCCGTCGGCGGCCAGCGCGTCGGCGGCGTTGCGGGCCGCCGCGCGGGCCGAGGCGACCTGGAGCCAGAGTTCGGCGAGCCGGTGCTTGATCGCCTGGAACGAGCCGATGGGGCGGCCGAATTGATAGCGCTCCCCCGCGTACCGGACGGTTTCGGTGAGGCACCACTCGGCGATGCCGAGCTGTTCGGAGGCGAGCAGCCCGGCCCCGGCCAGGAGCGCCGCTCCGACGGAGGCCGCCGCGCGCTCCTCCCCCGCGATCCGGCGGGCGGGCGCCGCGGTGAGGGTGACGCGGGAGAGCGGGCGGGTGCGGTCGAGCGGGGTGATACCCGTGACCCGTACGCCCTCTGACGCCGCGTCAACGGTGTAGAGGCCGCCGTCGGCCCGTACGAGCAGCAGCTCGGCGCCGGCCGCGCCCGCGACCGTGTCCACCTCGCCGCTGAGGGTCCCGGCGGCGTCCGCCCGTACGGTCGCCGGCGGCGGCGTGCCCGGTGCGGCAGGCAGGGGGACCGCGAGCGCCCCGACGCGGCGGCCCTCGGCGAGCGCGCGCAGCGGCTCGGCCACCGCGTCCCGCGCGGTGTCGCAGGCCAGCAGCGCGGACACCGCGAGGACGGCGCTGGTGAGGTATGGCACGGGCGCGACGGTGCGGCCCAACTCCTCCAGTACCACGGCGGTTTCGCGCGCGCTCGCGCCCTGGCCGCCGAGCTTCTCGGGTACGAGCAGCCCGGCCGTTCCCATGTCCCCGGCGAGCACGCCCCACAGGGCGGCGTCGTACGGGCGGTCCGACTCACTGTGGGCGAGGACGGCGGCGGGCGTGGCCCGGTCGGCGAGCAACGACCGTACGGCGGACCGCAGATCGTCCTCGGCCTCCGAGTAGAGCAGGTCCGGCTCGGTCATCGGGGCAGATCCTTCCAGGCGACGTCCTTGTCGGTGCGCGGCTCCGGCGGCAGGCCCAGCACGCGTTCGGCGACGATGTTGAGCAGGACCTCCGAGGTGCCGCCCTCGATGGAGTTGCCCTTGGTCCGCAGATAGCGGTAGCCGGCCTCGCGGCCGGTGAAGTCGACGCCCTCGGGCCGCCGCATGGTCCAGTCGTCGTAGGCGAGGCCGTCGGCGGCGATCAACTCGACCTCCAGGCCGCTGATTTCCTGGTTGAGGCGGGCGAAGGAGAGCTTGAGGCCGCTCCCTTCGGGGCCGGGCTGGCCGATGGCGAGCTGCTGGCGCAGGCGTTCGCCGGTGAGCCGGGCGACCTCCGCCTCCACCCACAGGGACAGCAGCCGCTGGTGCAGGTCGTGGGTGCGCAGTTCGGGGCGGGTGCGCCAGGTCTCGGCGGCGACGCCGATCATGCCGCCCTCGCGCGGCACGCGGGCGCCGCCGATGGCGACCCGCTCGTTCATCAGCGTGGTGCTCGCCACCCGCCAGCCCTCGCCGACGCCGCCGAGCCGGTGCGCGTCGGGGATGCGCACGCCGGTGAGGAAGACCTCGTTGAACTCGGCCTCCCCGGTGATCTGGCGCAGCGGGCGCACCTCGACGCCGGGGTCGCTCATGTCGCAGACGAAGTAGGTGATGCCCTGGTGCTTGGGCAGCTCGGGGTCGGTGCGGGCGATGAGGATCGCCCAGCGGGCCAGGTGCGCGCCGGACGTCCAGACCTTCTGCCCGTCGACGGTCCAGGTGTCGCCGTCGCGTACGGCGCGGGTGGCGAGCGCCGCGAGGTCGGAGCCCGCGCCGGGCTCGCTGAACAGCTGGCACCACACCTCCTCGCCCGTCCACAGGGGGCGCAGGAAGCGCAGCTTCTGCTCCTCGGTGCCGTAGCGCAGGATGGTGGGGGCGGCCATGCCCAGCCCGATGCCGATGCGGCGCGGGTCGTTGTCGGGGGCGCCCGCCGCCGCCAGCTCGCCCTCCACGACCGGCTGGAGGGAGCGCGGCGCGTCGAGCCCGCCGAGGCCCTCGGGGAAGTGCACCCAGGCGAGTCCGGCGTCGAAGCGGGCGCGCAGGAAGTCGAGGCGGCCGGTGGTGGCGGGGTCGTGCGCGGCGAGCAGGGCGGCGGTGCGGCGGCGCAGGCCGTCGGCGTCGACCGTGGTCATCGGCGCTCCCCGGACCGGCCGGGCTCGATCACGACGCGGCCGGTCGTGGTGCCGTCGGCGACGCGCTGCACGGCGTCGGCCGCGCCGCCGAGCGGCACGCGTTCGCTGACGAGCGGCTTGACCTTGGCCTCGGCGGCGAGTTTGGCGAGGTCGTCGTGGCAGGCCCGTACGGCGTCCGGGTCCTTGGTGTTGTACAGGCCCCAGTGGAGGCCGAGGATCGCGTAGTTCTTGACGAGCGCGTGGTTGAGGGCTGCGCTCGGGACGGCGCCGCTCGCGAAGCCGACGACGACGATGCGGCCCTCGAAGGCCACGCACTTGGTGGACTTGGCGAAGGCGTCGCCGCCGACGGGGTCGTAGACGACGTCGGCGCCCCGGCCGCCGGTGGCCTCCTTGACGACGCCGACGAAGTCCTCCTCCCGGCGGTCGACGACGAGGTCGCAGCCCAGGTCGCGGGCGACGACCGCCTTGCCCGCGCCGCCGACGACGCCGATGACGGTGGCGCCGGCGGCCTTGCCGAGCTGTACGGCCGCGCTGCCGACGCCGCCGGCCGCGGCGTGGACGAGCAGGGTCTCCCCGGCCGCCAGGCGCGCCCGGCGGTGCAGGCCGAACCAGCCGGTCTGGTAGCCGATGTGCAGGGCGGCGGCCTCGGCGTCGTCCAGCGCGTCGGGGGCGGGGAGCACGGTGCGGGCGGCGACGACCGCGCGTTCGGCGAAGGCGCCGGCCGGGAGCGCGGGCTGCGCGAGCACCCGCGCGCCGATCTCCCCTTCCGCGCCTTCGCCGAGGGCGAGGATCTCGGCGCACATCTCGACGCCGGGGGTGAAGGGCAGCGGGGGCCGCACCTGGTACTGGCCCCGGCACAGCAGGGCGTCGGGGAAGTTGACGTTCGCGGCGCGGACGCCGACCAGCAGCTCGCCCGGTCCGGGCGCGGGGTCGTCCACCTCCTCCAGCCGCATCACGTCGCGGGGTTCGCCGTTCTCGTGCACTCGCCATGCCTGCATTGGGTGGCCTCCCACAAGCCGTCTCGCGTACGCGCGCGGTCCCGCGCCGGGCACATACTAACCAGTCGGTATTTGGGAGGGACAGGGGTGACCGGACGCCCCCGGCGGAGCCGAGGGCGCGATCGCCGGGGCGCGCAAGGGCAACGGCGGCCCGGTGACCCCGGCCGGGCGGGGAACGCACGGCCGGACCGTACGCCGGGCGACCGTACGCGGCCGGCCCCGCGCGAGCCGCCCGCGCACGGCCGGCCGGCCGGTCAGGCCAGCGGCCCGGTGGAGCCCCGCGGCTCCAGCGACGGCAGGTCGTCCTGGATGCGGACCGCCGCTCCCCCGTCCAGCAGCGCGACCAGCTGCTCGGCGGCGTGCCGGCCGAAGGTCGCGGTGTCGCGGGTCAGGGCGGTCAGGGCGGGGTGGGTGGCACGGCACAGGACGGAGTCGTCCCAGGCCACGATGGAGAGCCGGTCCGGCACGGACACGCCGCGCTCGGAGGCGACGGCCAGGCCCGCGACGGCCATGACGTCGTTGTCGTAGACGAGCGCGGTGGGCGGCGGGTCCCCGGCGAGCACCCGCCGGGTGGCCTCGGCGCCGCCCGCGTCGGAGTAGTCGGTGGTCACTGAGCGCGCCTCGGTCAGGCCCCGGCGATCGGCCTCGGCGCGCAGGGAGGCCATCCGGGCCTGGGTGTGGGCGAGTTCGGGCAGCCCCGCGATGTGCACGATGCGGCGGTGGCCGAGGCCGTGCAGATGGTCGACGATCGAGGCCATCGCGCCCGCGTCGTCGGCCCAGATGTTGGATATGGCGTGGCCCTCCGCGAGGGCGGCGCCCGTGGAGCCGACGACCACGGCGGGCAGTCCCAGTTCGTCGAGGAGCGCGGGCCGCGGATCGCCGTCGCGCGGGTCGACGACGATCAGGCCGTCCACCCGGTGCTCGGCCCACCAGCGGCGGTAGACCTCGCACTCGGCGTCGACGTCCTCGACGACCTGGAAGAGCAGGCCGAGCCTGCGGTGCGAGAGCACCTCCTGCACGCCCGAGACGAGCTGGAGGAAGAACGACTCGACGCCGAGCGTGCGGGCCGGGCGCGCGAGCACCAGCCCGATGGTCGCCGAGCCCTCGCCGGACAGCGCGCGGGCGGCGGTGCTGGGCTGCCAGCCGAGCTGTTCGGCGACCCGGCGGATGCGGTCGCGGGTGGTCTCGGAGACGCCGGGGCGGTCGTTGAGCGCGAAGGACACGGCGCTCTCGGAGACGCCCGCACGGCGCGCGATGTCCTTCATCGTAGGTCGTCTGGCCGGTGTGCGGCGCATGCGTCTCCTCCTGCTCCCCCGCCCGCCGGGGCAGGTCCGGCGGGTCCGTTCCACTAAAGCGCTTGAGTGACAACACACTAAAGCGCATTAGTCTTCCGCGGAAGTATTGACTTAACTCTTCTTCGGGGCGAAAGTTTTGTCCGCCCCCTCCTGGCCCGATCGAAGGAGCTCGTCGGCCATGCCCATATCTCGTAGAACCCTCGCCCTCGCCGCACCGGCGCTCGCCTGTGCCCTGACGCTCACCGCCTGCGGTTCGGGCGGTGACAGCGGCGGCGGCAGCAGCGCCTCCGGCAAGATCGAGGGCGACATCAGCTTCCAGACCTGGAATCTGCGCGCGGGCTTCAAGGACTACTTCGAAGGTCTGGTCAAGGAGTTCGAGAAGCAGAACCCCGGCGTCAAGGTCAAGTGGCTGGACCAGCCGGCCGAGAACTACGCCGACAAGCTGAGCGCCGACGCCGGCGCCGGCACGCTGCCCGATGTGGTGAACCTCTCACCGGACCTGGCCTATCCGCTCGCCAAGGCCGGCGTGCTGATGAACATGGACAAGGAGCCGGCCACCTCGAAGTTCAAGGGCGAGTACACGCCCGAGGGGTGGAAGGGCACCGCGATGCCCGGCCTGGACGGCTCGTACGCCTTCCCCTGGTACCTGAACACCGGCCCGCTGTTCTACAACAAGGCGCTGTTCAAGAAGGTCGGGCTCGACCCGGAGAAGCCGCCGAAGTCGTTCGACGACCTGTTCACCGACGCCAACAAGATGGCGAAGGAGTCCGGCGGCAAGATCGCCACCCTGGCTTCCACCCCGGCCATCGAGGACATGGGCCGCTACGGCGTCAAGCTCATGAACGCGGACTCCACGGAGTTCACGTACAACGAGCCGAAGGGCGTGGAGTTCCTCACCAAGTACAAGGAGCTGTACGACAGCGGCGGCCTCGACGCGCAGTCGCTCACGAACACCCCCGAGAAGGCGGGCCAGAAGTTCCTGGAGCAGAAGGTCGCCATGAATCCGGGCAGCGCCCTGGACCTGTCGAACTTCAAGAAGAACGCGCCCTCGCTCTACAAGAATCTGGGCATCACCGACGCGCCCAACAACAACGGCAAGCCCAACATGTACGTCATGGGCCTGGCCGTGAACAACCAGAGCAAGCACAAGGCCGCGGCCATCGCCTTCGCGCACTTCGTGACGGACAAGAAGAACCAGGAGTCCTTCGCGCACAAGGTCACCGTCTTCCCCAGCACGAAGGGCTCGCTGGAGGAGCCGTACTGGACCAAGGAGGACGGCACCGATGAGGGCCGCGTCCGGGTCGCCTCGGCCAAGATGCTGAAGGGCGCGGTCAATTACACGCCCGTCGTGCTCAGCGACGAGATGAAGACCATTCTGAAGAACGAGGTCGCCAAGGCCCTGCAAGGCAAGAAGTCGCCGAAGCAGGCGCTCGACGACGCCGTCGCGCAGAGCAACAAGCTGCTGAAGCAGAACTGACGGTAAAGAACATGGAACGGCCCGCCAAGCGCATCCGCACCCATAGGGCGATCAGTCCCTGGCTCTTTCTGCTGCCCGGCGTCGGAGTCATCGCCGCCTTCAACCTGTATCCCTTCTTCACCACCATCTACAAGGCGTTCACCGACGCCCGCACACTGACCTCGGGCAACTGGGTCGGACTCCAGAATTTCCAGACGATGATCCACGACGATCAGTTCTGGACCGCGCTGCGCAACAGCGGGCTGTACGTGCTCCTGGTGGTGCCCTTCACCGTTCTGCTCCCCCTGTTGCTGGCCATGCTGGTGCAGAAGCAGATGCCCGGTATCGCCTTCTTCCGCTCCGCGTTCTACACCCCGGTCGTGGCGTCCGTCGTGGTCGTCGGTCTGATCTGGGTCTGGATCCTGGACGACCGGGGCCTGGTCAACGGCATCCTCAATGTCCTGGGGGCGGGTCCCGTCAAGTTCCTGGGCGATCAGTGGCTGCTGCTGCTGAGCGCGATGGCCCTGACCATCTGGAAGGGCCTCGGGTACTACATGATCATTTACCTGGCGGCGCTCGCCAACGTGCCGCAGGAGCTGCACGAGGCGGCGGCCGTCGACGGGGCCGGGCCCATCCGCCGGTTCGTCTCCGTCACCATGCCCTCCGTCCGCCCCACCATGGTGCTGGTCGGCGCGCTCTCCTCGGTGAACGCCTTCAAGGTCTTCTCGGAGGTCTTCCTGCTGGCCGGCCCGTCCGGCGGCCCGGCCGGCGAGGACACCACGCTCGTCATGCTCGTCCAGCGGGTGGGCACCGGCCTCAACGGCCGGGTCGGCTACGCCTCGGCCATCTCGCTGATCGTTTTCGTCATCGCACTGCTGCTGATGCTGCTGGTGCTGCGCGCCGACCGCAAGGAGGAGCCCCGGTGAAGCGCCTGTCCGGGTGGGAGAAGACCCTCCGCTACGTCCTGCTCCTGGTGGTCCTCGTCATCACCGTCGGCCCGTTCCTGTGGCAGCTGTCCACCTCGCTCAAGGGCACCACCGAGGACATCTACACCTATCCTCCGAAGCTGCTGCCCGAGCACCCGACGCTGAAGAACTACTCCGGCGTCGCCGACATCATCCCGGTCTGGGACTACGCGCTGAACTCGCTGAAGGTCGCCCTCACCAACGTGGTGACCAACGTCATCGGCGCGTCCATGGCCGGCTACGCGCTGGCGCGGCTCCGCTTCAAGGGCCGCAAGATCGCGGGGCTGGCCGTCGCGATGGCGCTGCTCGTGCCGCTGGAGGCCATCATCATCGCGCAGTTCACGATGATGCGTGACCTCAACCTCAACAACACGCTCACCGCCGTGGTGCTGCCGGGCGCGGTCAGCGCCCTGAACGTGATGCTGATGCGCAACGCGTTCTCCAACCTGCCGTACGAGATCGAGGAGGCGGCCGTCATCGACGGCGCCAACGTCTGGCAGCGGTTCGTGCGCATCGCGCTCCCCTCGGTCAAGGGCACCATCGCGGTCGTCGCGATCTTCGCCTTCATGGGCGCCTGGGACGACTTCCTGTGGCCGCTGATCGTGCTGTCCGACTCCTCGAACTTCACGCTGACCGTCGGCCTCAACTTCCTGCACGGCACGTTCCAGCAGAACCCGCGGCTCGTCGCCGCCGGCACGATCATCGCCGTGGCCCCGCTCATCGTGATGTTCGCCTGCCTCCAGCGGTTCTTCTTCCGCGGCGTCGGCGAGGGCGCCGTCAAGGGCTGACCCCGGCCCCGCGCCCCGCCCCGCACACCCCACACCGCACGACTCCGAACAGGATCTCCCCCGCATGACCGCACCCCGCTTCGGCGTCAACTACACCCCCACCCGGGGCTGGTTCCACCACTGGCTCGACTTCGACCTCGACGAGGTGCGGGCCGATCTCGACTCCATCGCGGAGCTCGGCCTCGACCACATCCGGGTCTTCCCGCTGTGGCCCGTCTTCCAGCCCAACCGCACCCTGATCCGGCCGCGCGCCGTCGAGCAGCTGGTCCAGCTCGTCGACGCGGCCGGCGAGCGCGGCCTCGACGTCAACGTGGACGGCCTCCAGGGCCACCTGTCCAGCTTCGACTTCATCCCGTCCTGGACCGCCACCTGGCACCGCCGCAACATGTTCAGCGACCCGGACGTCGTCGAGGCCGAGGCCGCGTATCTGCGGACGCTCTCCGCGGCCCTGGCCGGCCGGGACAACTTCCTCGGCATGACCGTCGGCAACGAGGTCAACCAGTTCTCCGGCGACCCGCACCCCGACCCCGACCGGATCGACGCCGAGCAGGCCGGGACGTGGCTGCGCCGGATGGTCGACGCCTGCGAGGAGGGCGCGCCGGGCAAGATGCACCTGCACGCCTCGTACGACGCCGCCTGGTACCTCGACGGGCACCCCTTCACCCCGGCGCACTCGGCCCGGATCGGGGCCGCGACCGCCGTGCACTCCTGGGTGTTCAACGGCACCGCGCAGCGCCACGGCCGCGACGGCGCGGCGACCGAGCAGCACGCCGCGTACCTCATCGAGCTGTCCAAGGCGTGGGCGAAGGACGCGCACCACCCGGTGTGGCTCCAGGAGGTCGGCGCGCCCGCCCCGCACATCCCGGCCGAGCACGCCGCCGCCTTCACCGAGGCGACCGTCGCGAACGCGCTGGACTGCCCGGACGTCTGGGGCGTGACGTGGTGGTGCTCCCACGACGTCGACCGGTCCCTGGGCGACTTCCCGGAGCTGGAGTACGGTCTCGGCCTGCTCACCAACGACCGCCGCGTCAAGCCCGCGGGCGAGGCCATCGCCCGGACCGTACGGGAGTGGAAGGGTCGCCAGTACCGGCCCGAGCCGCGGACCACCGCGCTCGTCCTGGACGCGAGCGGCCTCGACGCCTCCGAGACGGCACCGGTGCGCGCGCAGTGCGGGCCGGGCGGCGCGTACTTCGAGGCGTGGATGCGGCTCGCCGCGCGCGGCGTGCGCCCGGCCGCGGTACTCGCCGAGTTCGCGAACGACGCCGCGCATCTGGCGGCGCGCGGCATCACGGATGTCCTCACGATCGACCAGGCCGGCTGAGTCCCACCGGCCGACCGCAGCACCACCGAGTCCTCGTCGCCCCCGCGCAAAGGAGCGCACCATGATCGAGAGACCCGCACAGCCCGTACCGGCCGGCCCCGGCCGCCGTCTTCTGCTGGGGGCGGGGGCGGCGACTGCCGCAGCCCTCGCCCTGCCCGCCGGCCGCGCGAGCGCGGCCCCGGCCCGTCCCCCGGGGCGGGCCGGGGGCGCGGCGGACGGCGGCCTCCAGCCGTACGCCGCGTACTGGTTCCCCGACTCCCTGCCCAGCGGCAGCCCCGGCGAGGGCGTCGTCTGGCGCTCCCTCAAGAAGTGGACGCCCGCCTCGGACGCGGACCTGGCGTTCAACAAGGCGACGGTTCCGCTCGCGGAGCGGTTCACGCCCGCGCCCGCGAACGGCACGGCCCGCGCCGGCCAGGCCCGCGTCTCGGCGCTGGCCGCCTTCGACCACACGGCGGGCAACCCCTCGCAGGGGTCGGCGACCGCCGACTACTACGCCCTGACCCACTGGGCGTACCTGGACGAACTGGTCTTCTGGGGCGGGTCGTCGGCCGAGGGGCTGATCCTCGCCCCGAACGCGCCCGTCGTGGACGCCGCGCACCGCAACGGCGTGCCGGTGCTCGGCACGATATTCCTGCCCCCGGCCGCGTACGGCGGGCAGCTCGCGTGGACCCGCGATCTCGTGCGGCGGGCCGCCGACGGGAGTTTCCCGATCGCGGACAAGCTGATCGCGGTGGCTCGCGCGTACGGCTTCGACGGCTGGTTCCTCAACGCCGAGACCGGCGGCGGCGACGCCCCGCTCGGCGCGGCCATGCGGGACTTCGTCGCGTATCTGCGGGAGCACGCCGAGGGGCTGCGCGTCACCTGGTACGACGCGATGACCGAGGCCGGTTCCGTCGACTGGCAGAACGCGCTCAACGACCGCAACGCGGCCTTCTTCCGCGCCTCCGACTCGATGTTCCTGAATTTCAACTGGACCCGCTCCGGGCTCGCCGCGTCCGGGAAGTTCGCGGAGCGCCTGGGCCGCGGCCGGTACGAGCTGTGGGCGGGCGTGGACGTCGAGTCCAACGGCTGGGACACGCGGGTGGACTGGGACGCGGTCGTGCCCGCGAACGGTCCGCACGTCGCCTCGTACGGCTTCTACCGCCCCGAGTGGACCTGGACCAGCCTGCCGAAGGACAAGCGCTCGCCCGCCGAGTTCCACGCCCGCGACGACCGCTTCTGGACGGGCCCCGCGCTCGACCCGTCGGCGCCGACGGACGGGTCCTGGCGGCCGGCCGCCGCGTCGGTCGCGGACCGCTCCACGCTGACCGCGCTGCCCTTCGCGACGAGCTTCAACACCGGCCACGGCACCGGCTGGTACGAGCGGGGCGAGCGCACCGGCGACGCCGCCTGGAATCACTTGGGGCTCCAGGACCGGCTGCCGGGCCGCCGCTGGGTGATCCACACCGGCGGGGCGCGTCCGCAGGTCTCCTTCGACTTCGATGACGCCTGGCGCGGCGGCACCAGCCTCCTCGTGAGCGGCACGCTCGGCTCGCCCGCGACCGTGGAGCTGTTCACGGCGCGGCTGCCGGTGTCGGAGTCGACCGTCGTGGAACTGGCCCACCGCACCGACGCCGGTTCGGGCGGGGTGCGCGTGGAGCTGGCCGTGTCCACGGAGGAGCCCTACCGCTTCGCCTACATCGACGCGGGCGCCCTCCCGGCCGGCGGCCGGGGCTGGTCCACGGCCACGCTCCGCCTGGGCCGGGCGCTGCGCGGCGCGAAGGCCCGTACGCTGCGCGCCGTCGGAATCCGCCTCACCGCCGCCGACGGCACCCCGGTCCGCTGGCGGCTGGGCTCCCTCGCGATCCGCGACGCGGCGGCGTCCGGGCCGCGTAAGCCGGGCCCGCTCGATGTCACCGCCGCGCACCGCGGGGCGGACGGCGCGGCGGCGCTGCGGCTGTCCTGGGGCCGGGCGACCGGCCCCGTACGCCATTACGAACTGCACCAGGTCCTGCCGGGCGGCGCGCGCCGCTTCCTCGGCGGGACCTGCGGGACGGCCTTCTACGTGCCGTCGCTGCGGCGCGCGTCCCAGGAGGCGGCCACCCGGGTCGAGCTCCGTACGGTGGACGAGCTGTTCGCCTCATCAGACCCTGTATCCACCACCTTCCGCTGGTAGCACTCGCTAAGGAATCTTTTCCATGCACAACGACCGTTCCGTCACCGAAGCCCGCCTCAAGCGGGTCCTCGACGAGCGCATCCGCCCCGCCCTCTACCCCGAGTCGGTGCCGCTGACCGTCGGCGTGTGGAACGCGCCCGGCGAGCCCGTACCCGTCGAGGAGGGGATCGCCGCCGCCCGTACGCCGATCGAGGTGGGCGCCCCCTGGGGTCCGCCGTGGGGCACCAGCTGGTTCACCGTCACCGGGACCGTGCCCGCCGAGTGGGCGGGACGGACCGTGGAGGCCGTGCTCGACCTCGGCTTCGACGAGAACATGCCCGGCTTCCAGTGCGAGGGGCTGATCTACCGGCCCGACGGCACCCCGGTCAAGGGCCTGAACCCGCGCAACCAGTGGGTGCGGATCGGGGCCCCGGCCGAGGGCGGCGAGAAGGTGGAGCTGCACATCGAGGCGGCCTCCAACCCCGTGCTGCTCGACTACCACCCCTTCCTCCCCACCGAGCTCGGCGACAAGGAGACCGCGGGCAGCGAGCCGCAGTACAAGCTGGCCCGGATGGACCTCGCGGTCTTCGACGACGCCGTGTGGGAGCTCGTCCAGGACCTGGAGGTGCTGGGCGAGCTGATGGCCGAGCTGTCCACCGACTCGCCGCGCCGCTGGGAGATCCTGCGGGCCGTGGAGCGGGCGCTGGACGCCGTGGACCTCCAGGACGTGGGCGGCACGGCCGCGCGCGCCCGCGAGGAGCTGACGGAGGTGCTGTCCGCCCCGGCGCACGCCTCCGCGCACCGGATCAGCGCGATCGGCCACGCGCACATCGACTCGGCGTGGCTGTGGCCGCTGCGCGAGACGGTCCGCAAGGTGGCCCGTACGACGTCGAACATGACGGCGCTGCTGGAGGACGAGCCGGAGTTCGTCTACGCGATGTCGCAGGCCCAGCAGTTCGCGTGGATCAAGGAGCACCGGCCGGAGGTCTACGCCAAGGTCAAGAAGGCCGTGGCCGAGGGCCGGTTCGTGCCGGTCGGCGGCATGTGGGTGGAGTCGGACACCAACATGCCCGGCTCGGAGGCGCTGGCCCGGCAGTTCGTGCACGGCAAGCGGTTCTTCATGGACGAGTTCGGGATCGAGCCGCAGGAGGTCTGGCTGCCGGACACCTTCGGCTACTCGGCGTCGCTGCCGCAGATCGTCAAGCAGGCGGGCGCCAAGTGGTTCCTGACGCAGAAGATCTCGTGGAGCCAGACCAACAAGTTCCCGCACCACACCTTCTGGTGGGAGGGGCTGGACGGCACCCGCGTCTTCACGCACTTCCCGCCGATGGACACGTACAACGCGCAACTGTCGGGCAAGGAGGTCGCGCACGCGGTCGCCAACTTCCAGGAGAAGGGCTCGGCGACGCGTTCGCTCGCGCCGACCGGCTGGGGCGACGGCGGCGGCGGCACGACCCGCGAGATGCTGGCGCGCGCCAAGCGCCTGAAGGACCTGGAGGGTTCGGCGAAGGTCGTCTTCGAGAAGCCCTCGGAGTTCTTCGAGAAGGCGCACGCGGAGTACCAGCACGCCCCGGTGTGGGTCGGTGAGCTCTACCTGGAGCTGCACCGGGCGACGCTGACCAGCCAGGCGAAGACGAAGCAGGGCAACCGGCGCTCCGAGCACCTGCTGCGCGAGGCGGAGCTGTGGGCGGCGACGGCCGCGGTGCGGGCCGGGTTCGCCTACCCGTACGAGCGGCTGGACCGGCTGTGGAAGGCCGTGCTGCTGCTCCAGTTCCACGACATCCTGCCGGGCACCTCGATCGCGTGGGTGCACCGCGAGGCGGCGGAGCGGTACGCGGCGATCGGCGCGGAGCTCACCGAGATCATCGAGGCGGCGCAGACGGCCCTCGCCGGCGACGCGGCCTCCGGCACGTCCGTGGTCTTCAACGCAGCCCCGCACGCCCGTGCCGGGGTCGCGGCGGGCGCCGCGGCGGTGGCCGCCGACAGCGGCCGGCCGGTGTCGGCCGAGGCGCGCGAGGACGGCTCCTTCGTGCTGGAGAACGGGCTGCTGCGGGTCGTCGTGGACGGCCGCGGGCTCGTCGTCTCGGCGTACGACCTGGTGGCGGAGCGGGAGACGATCGCGCCGGGCGAGGCCGCCAACCTCCTCCAGCTGCACCCCGACTTCCCGAACATGTGGGACGCCTGGGACGTCGACCACTTCTACCGGAACACCGTCACCGACCTCACCGACGTCGAGTCGGTGGAGCTGGTGGACGGGGGCTCCGTGCGGGTCGTGCGGGCCTTCGGCGAGTCCCGCGTCGAGCAGCTGCTGACCCTCCCGGCCGGCGAGCGGCGCCTGGACATCGACACCGAGGTGGACTGGCACGAGACGGAGAAGTTCCTCAAGACGGCCTTCCCGCTGGACGTGCACGCGGACCGGACGGCGGCGGAGACGCAGTTCGGCCACCTGTACCGGGCGACGCACACCAACACCAGCTGGGACGCGGCGAAGTTCGAGGCGTGCCAGCACCGCTTCGTGCACGTGGAGGAGCCGGGCTGGGGCGTGGCCGTCGTCAACGACTCGACGTACGGCTACGACGTGACGCGCGCCGTGCGCGAGAGCGACACGGGCACGACCACCACGGTGCGGCTCTCCCTGCTGCGCGCCCCGCGCTTCCCCGACCCGCGCACCGACCAGGGCGTGCACCGCTTCCGGTACGCGCTGGTGCCCGGCGCGTCGATCGGCGACGCGGTGCGCGAGGGCTACCGCGTGAACCTGCCGGAGCGCCGGGTGCCGGGCGACGCGCAGGTGGCGCCGCTGGTGACGGTGGCCGACGACGCCGTGGTGGTGACGGCGGTGAAGCTCGCGGACGACGGCAGCGGCGATGTCGTGGTGCGGCTGTACGAGTCGCGCGGCGGCCGGGCCCGTACCAAGCTCACCGCCGGCTTCGCGCTGGCCTCGGCCGCGTACTGCGACCTGCTGGAGCGTCCGACCGCCGAGGCCGAGGCGGTGGACGGCGAGATCTCCCTGTCCCTGCGTCCGTTCGAGATCGCGACGCTGCGCCTTGTGAAGGAGTGACCCACTCGATGGAACGCAGAGCGTTCATCGCCATGCTCGGTGCGGCCGGCGTCACCGTCGGCCTCGCCGGGCAGGCGGGCCCGTTCGCCGCGGCGGCTGCCGCGGCGGACGGGCCGCCGGCCCCGGACCGGGCGCCGCACCAGCCGTTCATGCACGGCTACGACGCGGCGGCCCTCAAGCGGTGGTCCCCCGAGAGCGATCCGCACGCGCGGTATCTGCGTTCGCGGGTGCCGCTGGCCGAGCGCATCGCGCCGTTCGCCGCGACCCAGGCGAATCCGAAGCTGGCGACGGCCCCGCAGCTGATGAATCTGTCGTTCGACTACGACAATTCCTTTTTCACCGCTTTCAAATACAACGACACCTTCGCGCGCCGGCTGCTGCGTTTCTGGCAGTACAGCGATCTGTACGGTTCGTGGCACGGCATGCCCATCGCGGGCTCGCCCGTCGACAAGCCGGTGCACGGTCTGATCAATCTGCCCAACCCCGCTTATACGGACGCGGCGCACCGCAATGGCGTGCGGTCGCTGGGGTGCTGGTTCTGGCCGCGTGACGGCGCGTTCTCGGACTATCTGGAGCAGCGCGCGGACGGGTCGTTCCCGGTGGCGGACAAGCTGATCGAGATGGCCGGGTATTTCGGCTTCGACGGTTATTTCATCAACCAGGAAGCCACCATTTCGGAGCAGGACGCGGCCGGGCTGATGAAGATGCTCAAGTATCTTCGGTCGAAGGCTCCGGCCGGATTCCATCTCCAGTGGTACGACACGATCATGGTCAATGGCCGGCTGTCGTACCAGAATCAGCTCAACAGCCGTAACGCGCCGTGGATTCAGGACGGCGACACCTCGGTGATGAACAGTCTCTTCGCCAACTACGCGTGGAACGAGGAGCGGGTCGCCACGTCGCGGGAGACGGCGAAGAAGCTGGGCCTGGACCCGTACAAGGTCGCATTTCTCGGCACAGAGAACGAAAAGTACGGCTTCAACCCGCCGTACGACACCCGGCTGATCTTCCCGGAGGGGCAGCCGGCCCGTACCAGCTGGGCACTGTTCGGCTCGCACTTCGCGTGGGACCGGTATCCGGACCGGGAGGACCCTGACGCGCAGGCAGGGGTCTTCCGGCGCGAGCGGCAGTACTGGTCCGGCCCGAACGAGGACCCGACGCGCACCGGCCGCACCGAGTACGTGCCGTGGCCGGACGAGGACGACGGCAAGGGGCGGGACGAGAACAACCCGAAGAAGTGGGACGGCGTCGCCCATTACATGACCGAGCGGTCGGTCATCGGCTCGTTCCCCTTCGTCACCCGCTTCAACACCGGTCACGGGCGCGCCTTCTATGTCGGCGGCAAGCGGGCGAGCGGCGCGCAGTGGAACAACGCGAGCGTCCAGGACGTCCTGCCCACCTGGCAGTTCTGGGCGACGAGCCCGGGGACTCCGCTGAGCGTCGACTACGACTACACGACGGCGTACGACGGCGGCTCCTCCCTGAAGATCTCCGGCGAGCTGGGACCCGCCAACCCGACGACCGTCCGCCTCTTCAAGACGCGGCTCGTGGTGGGCGGCGGCGAGTCGCTGCGCCTGACGTACAAGGTGGGGCGGTCCGGGCCGGCGAGCGTCCTGGAGGCCGGACTGATCTTCGAGGACTCCCCCGAGGAATTCGTATGGCTGCGCGTCCCCAAGGCGGGCCCGCACGACTGGCACACCCACTCCCTCCACCTCGGCCGCTTCCGGGGCCGGACGATCGCCGCGATCGGCCTGCGGGTCTCCGCCGCCCACCAGGGCTCGTACGCCTTGAACGTCGGCGAGCTGGCGCTGCTCGCGGGCGGCCGGCCCCTGCGAGTGGACCGGCCGACCGGATTCACGGTCGACGCCGCGCATGTCGCGGGCGGCTCGGCCGAGGTGTTCCTGTCCTGGCGGATGGCCGAGTCGGGGATCTGGTACTACGACGTCTCCCGGCTCGGGGGTGACGGCGGCCATGAGTCGCTCGGCCGGATCTACGACGAGGTCTTCTACGTCAAGTCGCTGAAGCGCGCGGGCCGTGAGCGGTCCACGACGCTCCAGCTCGTGGCGGTCGCCCCGGACGGCACGCGCTCCGCTCCGGCCACGGCCCGACTGTCGTGGGCAGGAGCTAGCGTGAGCGGATGACGACTTACGTGGGCCTGCTGCGCGGCATCAATGTGGGCAAGCACAAGCGGGTGCCGATGGCGACGCTGCGGGAGCTGCTGACGGGGATGGGGTGCGGGTCGGTGCGGACGCACCTCAACAGCGGCAACGCCGTCTTCACCCACCCTGCCTCGGATGAGGAGCGGCTGACGGCGGAGCTGGAGCAGGCCATCGCCGGTGAGCTGGGGTTCGCCGTCCCCTGCGTGGTGCGGGAGGGCGGCGACCTGCGGCGCGTCATCGACGAGAACCCCTTCGACGTGACGGGGCTCGATCCGTCACGTTTCCTGGTGACCTTCCTGGCCGGGCCGCTGGACGCGGCCCGGCTGGAGGGGATCGACCCGGCGGCGTACGCGCCGGAGGAGTTCGCCGCGGGGAAGCGCGAGGTGTACTCCCACTTTCCCGCGGGCGTGCACAAGGCGAGGCTGGCACCGCTGCTGAACGACCGGCGCTTCGGTATGACGGCTACGGCCCGCAACTGGAACACGGTGCTGAGGCTCGCGGAGCTGGCGGCTGTGTGACGTCCCGTCAGGCAACAGGCCTACAGGCCGTCAGTTCCGTTCCCACGCCGCGGCGTTGGCCGCCGCGTGGGCGGCGAAGGCGCGGGGCGGGCGGCCGGTGACGCGTTCGACAGTGGGGCTGGTGCGGTCCTCCGCGCCCTCGGAAATGGCCCGGTCCATGTCCGCGAGCAGGCCCGCGAATCGCTCCGGAACGCCGGAGGCCGTCAGCCGCTCGCGCATGGCCTCGTAGCCGATGGCGCGGTGGCGCACCGGCCGGCCCGCGAGGCCGGAGACGGTGGCGGCGACGTCCGCGTAACTGAGCGCCTCGGGGCCGGTGATGAGGTGCGCGGTGTTGTGCGGGCGCGCGTCGGTGAGGGCCCGTACGCCGACTTCGGCGATGTCCTCGGCGTCGACGAATCCGACGCGGCCGTCACCGGTGGCCGTCACGATCTCGTCGTCGGCGCGGATGCTGTGGGCGTGGATGTGGTCGCCGGTGAAGTTCTGCATGAACCACGACGGCTGGAGCACGGCCCACTCCGGGAACTCCTCGCGTACGGCCCGGTGCACCGCGCCGAGGCCGTTGCCATCGCCGTCGCCATCGCCGTCGCCATCGCCGTCGCCATCGCCGTTGTCGGCTTCGGGGATCGCGGAGGAGCTGAGGAGGACGACGCGGCGGACGCCCAGGCTCCGCGCCGTGCGCAGGAACGGGAGCATGGGCGCCGCCGGGTCCGAGGCGGCGGTGGGCGGAACGAGGTAGACACCCCGGGCGCCGGCGAGGGCCGGAGCATGGGTCGAGGTGTCCTCCCAGTCGAAGCGGGCGTGCTCGACGCCGGGGGCCGCCCGCCCCGCCGCGGGCCGTCTGCTCCCGGCGCGCACGCGGTGGCCGAGCCCGGCCAGCCGGGCGGCGACGCGGCGGCCGGTGTTGCCGGTGCCGCCGGTCACCAGGAAGGTGTCGTCAGTCGTCTGCATGGTGTGCTCCTGGGGGACGTGGACGTGGGTCACCGCTACGCGGCCGAGGACGGGGCGCCGGCCCACGGCGCGTCACGGCCGCCGGTCATCTCGGCGGCGACGAGGGGGTTCCAGTAGTCGCGGTAGTGGGTGAAGAGGCCGTTCTTCACGGTGGCGACCACGATGTAGGTCATCTCGTACGGGCGGCCGGTCGCCACGACGCGCCCCTCGGCGCGCATCTCGACGATGATCACCTCGGGGTTCTCGCTCCGGTGCACCTCGACGTACGGGAAGCCCGCGATGTCCACGAGGTCCGGGTAGGCGGCCATGTAGGCGCGTACGGCTTCCTTACCGTCCAGCCGGCGCGGGGCGCCGCGCGGGGCGAAGGGGAACTCGCAGACCCCGTCCTCGTCCCAGAGGGCGACCCAGGCATCGATGTCGCCCGCGGCCAAGAGGTCCAGTCCGTGCCGAAAGACCGCGGAGGGGGTGGGGTCGGGAGTGGGAGTGGGGTGCGTCATGGTGTGTTCCTCTCGACAAGGAGATCCGCGATGGAGTGGCCCGCGATAAGATTCGGACCGCCGGTCCGGATAACTATACGGACCGCCGGTCCGGATATCTAGTCCCGGCGGTACGCGCCGTTGTCAGCCCCGACGGCGCGGGGCCGCTTTCAGGAGGAGCCATGCCCCCCGCACGCAAGGAGCGGGCCGACGCCGCCCGCAACCGCGAGGCGGTACTCGCCGCCGCCGACCGGCTGTTCGCCGAGCGCGGCGACTGCGAGGTGTCCATGGACGACATCGCCGCGGCGGCCGGGGTCGGCAAGGGCACGCTCTTCCGCCGGTTCGGCGATCGCGTCGGCCTGATCAAGGCCCTGGTCGCGCGGCGCTCCGAAGCCCTGCGGGCCGACATCTCGACGAACCCCCCGCCGCCCGGCCCCGACGGCACGGCCGACGAACGCGCCCTCGCGCTCCTCGACACCCTCCTCCGCTTCAAGCTGGACAACCGCCTCTTGATGCTCACCCTGGAGAACGCGGGCAGCGGCAGCCCGTACCTGAGCGAGACCTACGGACCCTGGCACGCCCAGCTCACCGGCCTGCTGACCGAGGCCCGCGGCGAGCGGGACGCCGACTTCCTCGCCCACGCCCTGCTGGCGGCCGTACGGAGCGACCTCATCGAGCACCTCACCGCCACGGGCAGGTCCCCGGCCGACATCCGCTCCGGGCTCACCGCGCTCGCCCGCGCCGTATTGACCTCCTCGCCCTGAGCCCCGCTCCACCCCAACAGGCAGCAAACACAGGGAAGTTGACTTCGGCCGCCGTCGGCGGGTTGGCGTCCGCGGCACCCCGTCGACCATGATCAGGTCATGGCAGACTCAGAGACGAACGACACAGCGCACGACGGCCCCGCCGACCCCGGGCAGCCGCTGCGGACCGAGACCATCGCCCCGGGCGTCTTCGCCTTCATCCAGGGCGACGGCTCCTGGGGCTGGTCCAACGCGGGGCTCGTCGCGAGCCGCGGCGAGGCGCTGCTCGTCGACACCTTCTACACGCTCCCCCTGACGCGGCGCCTGCGCGCCGCCGCCGCGGACGCCGCTCCCGGCACGCGCATAACCACCGTGGTCAACACCCACCTCAACGGCGACCACTGCCACGGCAACCAGCTCTTCCCGGACGCCGAGATCATCACCTCGGAGGCCAACGCCGCCGGTATCGGCCACGAGGTGCCGCCGGCCGCCTACCCGCAGCTCCAGCAGAACCCCCCGCCCGGTCCGGGCGGCGCGTACTTCACGCACCACTTCGGCTGCTTCGACTTCTCCGGCATCGACTTCACCCCGCCGACCCGTACGTTCGAGGACCGGCTGGAGCTGCGCGTCGGCGACATCGACGTCGAGCTGCTGAACGTCGGCCCGGCGCACACCGGCGGCGACGTGGTCGTCCATGTCCCGGACGCGTCCACGGTCTTCTGCGGGGACATCCTCTTCCAGGACGACCACCCGGTGGTGTGGGCGGGTCCGGTCCTCGGGTGGGCCGACGCGATCGACCGCCTGCTGGCGACCGGCGCGCACACGTTCGTGCCCGGCCACGGGCGGCTCGCGTCCCGCGCCGACCTGGCTCGTTTCCGCGACTATTTCCGCTACCTCCACGAGGAGGCCGCGCGCGCCGCGGCGGCGGGGGTCCCGCTGGAGACCGCGGCCCGCACGATCCCGCTCGACGCCTATGCCGAGTGGCCGTTGGCCGAGCGCGTGGTGACGGCGGTCGCCGCCGTGTACCGCGAGGTGGGCGCCCCGGCGCCGGGGGAAGCCCTGGAACTGCTGACGATGATGGCGGAGATCGCCGCCGAACGCGGGGCGCTGCCGGCGGCAGCGGACCTCTCTGGCCGCCTCCCTCACCAGGGCCGGGCGGCGCAGGACGACCCGCAGGGCGCTTCCTGACAGCTCGCCGGGCGCCTTCCGCGGGCCCCCCCCCCGGGCGGGCGTGGCGCGCGTGGGGGGCGGCGGGGGTGAGGGACGCCGGTGGGGAGGGGGCGGGGATGGGGGGGTTCCGCGCCGGGGCGGCCGGCAGCGGGCGCGCCGGGGCCCGGGGCG
>NZ_JBFAIS010000053.1:0-29231 GCF_040654795.1 Streptomyces sp. NPDC050617
GGCACTCGGGCGTGCCCGATGACCGCGCCGTCGCGGCGGCGGGCTGCGGCGTCACAATCGCCGGGAGGGCCAGGGCCAGTAGGGCTGCTGATACGCGCCTACTTACCGTCGTCGCCGTTGATGCCCAGGCCCGGCAGCAGGCCCGGCAGCAGCGGCGGGATGGTGATGTCCGGTTTGGTGCCCGGCTTGCCTTCCTTGCCGGCCTCCCCGTGGGACGGGGTCGGACTGCCGCCGTGCTCCTTGGCGGGCGGGTCCAGCAGGCCCGTGCCGCCGAGGAGTCCGCCGTCCTCGCGCTCGTCGGCCGACGAGGACGGCGACGGCCGGTGCTCGGCCTCGCCCGGACCGCTGTCGGACGCGGTCGGCTGTGACGAGGGCGTCGGGTGGTCCGTGGGATCCGGCGCGGCGTGCCGGGGCGCGCCGTGCCGGTCCGTGGTCCCGTGCTGGTCCGTCGTGGCCGGGAGCAGCGACCGCAGCGGGCCGACCTCCTCGTCTATGGCGTCGAAGACCGAACTCACCTGATCGCGCACATCGGTGAGCTGGAGGGGCAGCCGCTCACGCAGCTGGTGCCAGCCCTCGCGGTGCGAGGTCGTGAAGGAGGACAGCGCCCGGATCGGATTGAGCGAGCCGTCGCGCTCGTACGCCTCATGGAGCAGCCGATGGCCCTCGGAGGCGTCGAAGTGCATGCCGGACAGCGCCTTGCGGACCTCGCCCACCGACTCGTGGTCGAGGTCGCCGAGGCGGCCGCGCTCCAGGAGGCGGCGGGCCTCCTGCATGCGGGTGGACGCCTGGTCCAGATAGATCTGGCCGCGGTCGGAGTCGCCGTCGGCCATGCCCAGCTTGAAGTCCTCCATGCCGCGCTTGAGGCCGTACAGCGAATCGCCGGGGAGGGCGTTGTTGCTCGCCGCGGCGACGCCGCCGAACGCGCCCGCCGCCACGCCCACCGTGAGCCCGCCGGCGGCGAGCCCCTTGGACCAGCGGGAGCGCGGCCGCAGCTTGCTCAGCGGACTCGCCCGGTGCGCGCCCTTCCCGGTGCGCTGCTCGGGGACTTGGGCTGCGCCCTCCGCGAACTGTGCCTCCATGGCGGCGATCAGCCGCGCCCGCTGCACGATTTTGACTTCGGGGTCCAACTCCGGTGCCGGTAGCTCGCCGAGCCCGCTCGCCAGGGCCAGCAGCCGATTTCGCTCGGCGTGCTCCGCCGATGGCTCGGACTGCTCGGCCGTTGCGCCCTGGAGCTCCTGCTCCTCCAGGGACTGGGCGAAGGCGTTCGCCCGCCGGTGCGCCGATACGTTCGCGATCACAGGCGGCACCTCCTCTCGTCATGACGGTCGACTCCCCAGGACACCTGGAAGGTTGCACGCCTTGAGCGCGTCCACTCGATCGAGTGAGTGGCTGCGGGCATGGCGTGACCGCAGGGAGCCTGCATCCCGCACAACGAGCGGCGCGGCACTCGGGTTACGCGGTCCGGATGATCTGACCGCAGGTGAGGGGGCGAATACCGAGGGTCAGCGGGCATCGTCCGGCAGGAGCCGGGCGAGGGTTCGTACGGCTCGGTATTGGAGGGTCTTGATGGCGCCCTCGTTCTTCCCCATGACGCGGGCGGTCTCGGCGACCGACAGGCCCTGGAGGAAGCGGAGGGTCACGCACTCCTGCTGCTGCGGGTTGAGCTTGCGCACCGCTTCCAGCAGCGCGGCGTTGGAGAGGGATTCGAGGACGGAGTCCTCCGGGCTGCGCTCGACCTCGTTGGCGTCGAGCATCTCGCCGGTGGTCACTTCGAGCCGGAACCGCGAGGACTTGAAGTGGTCGGCGACCAGGTTGCGGGCGATGGTCACCAGCCAGGCGCCGAAGTCGCGGCCCTGCCAGGTGAAGGTGCCGATGCGGCGCAGGGCGCGCAGGAACGTCTCGCTGGTGAGGTCCTCGGCGGTGGCCCGGCCGCCCACGCGGTAGTAGATGTATCGGTAAACGGTGTCGGAGTACTGGTCGTAGAGGCGGCCGAAGGCGTCGGCCTCTCCGGCCTGGGCGCGCTCGACCAGGTCCATCATGCGAGCGCTGTCACTGTCGGCGCTCGGGCGGCGGGGGGCGGTGGACGTGCCGGATCCGGTACGTCCGCGGGTGCGTCTGCCGACGGCCGTGGTGCTTTCGGCCATGGCGAAGCAGGGGCCGGCGGGACCGCCGGCGGGGGCGAGCGGGGCAAGGGCGGGGACGGCGTACGCGGTGGGGACGAAGCCGCGCAGGCGGTCGATGACCGTCGCGCGGAGCGTAGCCAGGCCCGAGGCGTCAACCCCGACGTGTGGGTACACGGGACTCCCAGAGGCAGAGCTTCCATCACGTGCAGTACCGGATCATTCACTCGTCGTAGGGACGTGCGGGTACCGGTTTGCGTCTGAGGAGGATAACGCTTCGTATAGGCGACGCTACACCCAGTTGCTCAAATCATCGTTTACGTCCGGTCTGTTACCGGTTAACGACCGATCAAGTGTCGAACATGTGGCGGTTATTGATCGGAGGGGAGCGAGGGTTGATTGATTGGCTGGCGTGTTGTGGCAGGCCGGGCGTTGGGGCACTGGCGGGGGGCGTGTGCGGTTTATGCCGGGGGATTGGCCGAGGGGTGACCAAGTCCTCATGTGCCGGACGGCTGGGGGTGGTGGGGTGGGGGCTCGCCCTGGGCGGTGGTAGGGGGGGGGGGGGGCCCCCCCCCCCCCCCCCCGAAACCAGCACGCACGCGGTGGGGGCGCTCGGCACGGTAGGGGGGCCCGGGGGGGGGGGGCGGGCGGGGGCGGGGCGGGGGGGGGGGGGGGGGGCCCCCCCCCCCGGGGGGGGGGGGGGGGGGGGGGGGGGGGGGGGGGGGCCCCGCCCTGGGCGGTGGTAGCCGGGGCTCCGCCCCGGACCCCGGTCCTCAAACGCCGGACGGGCTGGATGGGGCCGGTGTCCGTACGGCGGTTCGGGCTGGGCCGGGGGTCAGCGGCGGCGGCGGTGCAGGGCTACCGCTGCCGCCGCGGCGCCTGCCAGGGCGCCCGCGCCCGCCGCGGCGGGGATGCCTACGCGGGCGGCCTTGCGGCCCGTGCGGTAGTCGCGGAGCCGCCAGCCGCGTTCGCGGGCGTGTTTGCGCAGGTGGGTGTCGGGGTTGACGGCGTAGGGGTGGCCGACGATCGAGAGCATCGGGATGTCGTTGGCCGAGTCGCTGTACGCGGCGCAGCGGGTCAGGTCCAGGTTCTCGGCCGTGGCCAGGGCCCGTACCGCCTCGGCCTTCGCCGGGCCGTGCAGCGGCTCGCCGACCAGCTTGCCCGTGTAGACGCCGCCGATCGACTCGGCGACGGTGCCCAGGGCCCCGGTCAGGCCGAGCCGGCGGGCGATGATCGTCGCGGTCTCGACGGGGGCCGCGGTCACCAGCCAGACCTTCTGGCCCGCGTCGAGGTGAGCCTGGGCCAGGGCGCGGGTGCCCGGCCAGATGCGCTCGGCCATGTACTCGTCGTAGATCTCCTCGCCGATGGACATCAGCTCCGAGACGCGGTGTCCCTTGACGATGGACAGGGCGCTGTCGCGCGCGTCCTGCATGTGCTCGGGGTCCTCGACGCCCGCCAGCCGGAACCACGCCTGCTGCCAGGCGAAGCGGACCAGTTCGCGCTTGCGGAAGAAGTGCCGCTTATAGAGGCCGCGGCCGAAGTGGAAGAGGGCCGCGCCCTGCATCACGGTGTTGTCGAGGTCGAAGAAGGCGGCGGCCTTCTCGTCGCCGACGACCGGGAACTCCGGTTCGGCGGAATCGGTGGAATCGGCTGAACCAGTGGATTCGGTGGATTCGGCGGAATCGGCGGAATCGGCGGGACCTGAGGAATCCGTCGGCCCGGATTTTTCGGCGGGTCCGGGGGAGGCGGGTCCGGGTCCCTCCTCCGCTGCCGTGTCGGGAGTGTCGTGCGCGGACGTGCGGGCTGCCTCCGCCGCCGCCTCGCCGGCCAGCACGCTGCGTGCGGTGGCGGAACGCCTACGGGGGGTGAGCCATCCCAGTGCGGCCATGACGCGAGCATAGCCAGTTTGTTCGGTGCGGCCGGACTCGGAACGAATCGGACGCGTGAACTTCCCGCCACGCTCCGGTTACCCGCCGAGCGCTTTGCGCAGCCGGGCGGGGTCCACCCGCCAGAAGTCGTGCTGGGCGCCGTCCACCAGGATCACCGGGATCTGCTCCCAGTATTGGCGGTGCAGTTCCGCGTCCTGCGTAATGTCTTTCTTTTCCCAGCTCGCGCCGAGTTCTCCGCAGACCCGCTCGATGACCGCCTCCGCGTCGTCGCAGAGATGGCAGCCGGGCCTGCCGATCAGGGTCACCGTGCTGTTGGCGGGATTCTTACGGGCCGGGCGGCGCAGCAGCGGGGTCATACGGTCATTGTGCCCGGTGCCGGGCGGTCCCAGGGCGGGCCCCCGGGGCTCGGGCGGGCATCGCGGGGCCGTGTTCCGGATCTCCTTCCGGATCTCTCCCAGACGACCGCAAAGCGGTCGGTAAGGGTGCCCGGGGCGACTACCATGGTGGGCGATTTGTTGGTGTCCGGGGGCATAGTGGTGAGGAGTGAGAGCGCGTGCTCCCGTCGGTGAACCCGCGATACGGCTGTGGTCGCGGTGGCGCGGGTGATGGTTCCCGGAAGCGGCCGAAAGAGCGCGTGACGCCTGTCACTTTGCTCGGACAAAGCGGACACCATCTTTGTGCACGCGTTCACAAAGACATAGCCTGCATTCGACGGGGCGGTCCTGCGACAAGATGCCGCCCGCAGCCCCGCGCTACCCGCAGGAGCACCGTGGCAACTGGCCGAACTCACCGACCGGCGACCCGAAGCCGAGGGATTCCCGAGGCCACCGTCGCCCGGCTTCCGCTGTATCTGCGTGCGCTGACCGCGCTTTCCGAGCGTTCGGTCCCCACGGTCTCGTCCGAGGAACTCGCAGCCGCCGCGGGGGTCAACTCCGCGAAGCTGCGCAAGGATTTCAGCTACCTCGGCTCGTACGGGACCCGGGGCGTCGGCTACGACGTCGAGTATCTCGTCTACCAGATCTCGCGTGAGCTCGGCCTGACCCAGGACTGGCCGGTTGTGATCGTCGGCATCGGCAACCTCGGGGCGGCGCTCGCCAATTACGGCGGCTTCGCCTCCCGCGGCTTCCGGGTCGCGGCCCTCATCGACGCCGATCCGGCCATGGCCGGCAAGCCGGTCGCCGGCCTCCCGGTCCGGCACACCGACGAGCTCGAAGCGATCATCAGCGACAACGGGGTCTCCATCGGCGTCATCGCCACCCCGGCCGGCGCGGCCCAGCAGGTCTGCGACCGGCTGGTCAACGCCGGGGTCACCTCGATCCTCAACTTCGCGCCGACCGTGCTGACCGTGCCCGAGGGCGTGGACGTGCGGAAGGTCGACCTCTCCATAGAGCTCCAGATCCTCGCCTTCCACGAGCAGCGCAAGGCGGGCGAGGAATCGGAGTCCGCAGCGTCCGTGGCGTCCGCCGCCGCGGCGGCCGTCGCCACGCCGCCTCCGGTGGCCCGTACGGCCACGGATTCCGGCAACGGAAAGGGACCCGACGGCGACGTACCCGCCGTGATGCCGGCATGAGCGGGTTCAGAGAACGGACCATCCACCACGACGTCCCCGGCGCGGGGCGGCCCGAGCGAAGCGAGGAGAGGGCATGAGCCTCCTGGTCGTCGGCCTGAGCCACCGCAGCGCGCCGGTCAGCGTGCTGGAGCGCGCCGCGCTCGCGGCGGACACGCAGGCGAAGCTGTTGCACGACACCCTCGCCGCCGAGCCCGCCGCCGAGGCGGCGGTGCTCGCCACCTGCAACCGCATCGAGCTGTACGCGGACGTGGACAAGTTCCACGCGGGCGTCGCCGAGCTGTCCACCCTGCTCGCCGGGCACACGGGCATAGGGCTGGAGGAGCTGACGCCCTACCTCTACGTGCACTACGAGGACCGGGCCGTCCACCACCTCTTCTCGGTGGCCTGCGGGCTCGACTCGATGGTCGTCGGCGAGGGCCAGATCCTCGGCCAGATCAAGGACGCGCTCGCCCTAGGCCAGGAGCTGCACACGGCCGGGCGGCTCCTCAACGACCTCTTCCAGCAGGCACTGCGGGTCGGCAAGCGCGCACACAGCGAGACCGGCATCGACAAGGCCGGCCAGTCGCTGGTGACCTTCGGCCTGGAGCAGCTCGCCGACGGCGCGCCCGTCCAGGAGTGGGCGCGCGGCAAGCGCGCCCTGATCATCGGCGCGGGTTCGATGTCCTCGCTCGCCGCGGCCACCCTGGCCCGCGCCGGGGTCGCCGAACTGGCTGTCGCCAACCGGACGCTGGAGCGTGCCGAGCGCCTCGCGGCCGCGCTCACCGAGCCCGGCGGGCCGGGCGCGGCGGCCGGGCTCACGGCCTCCGCCGTGCCGATGGCCGACGTCGCCGCCGAGCTGGCCCAGGCCGACATCGTCGTCTCCTGCACGGGCGCCACCGGGCTGGTCCTCACCGTCGAGTCGGTGCTGGCGGCCCTCACCGAGCGGCTGGCGGCGACCGCCGAGTCCGAGTCCGGGGCCCTGCCGGGCGGGGGCGCGGCGGACCAGGACGGTTCCGCACGCGGCGACGACGCACCGGAGCGGGACCAGGACGCCGACTGCCCCCTCGGGCTCGCCGACGACGCGCGGCGCTCCGCGCCCCTCCTGCACCTCCTCGACCTCGCGATGCCGCGCGACGTGGACGCCGCCGCGCACCGCGTCGAGTACGTACGGCTCGTCGACATCGAGACGCTCGCCGAGGCGTCCGCCGACGCGCCCATGGCCTCCGACGTGGACCGGGTCCGCACGATCGTCGCGGACGAGGTCGACGCCTTCGGGGCCGCGCAGCGCGCCGCGCACATCACGCCCACCGTGGTCGCGCTGCGCACCATGGCGGCGGACCTCGTCGCGAGCGAGATCACGCGGCTGGACGGCCGCCTTCCGGACCTGGACGACAAGGAGCGCGCGGAGATCACCCAGACCGTCCGCCGGGTCGTCGACAAACTCCTGCACGCGCCCACCGTGCGGGTCAAGCAGCTGGCCGCGACGCCCGGCGGCGCCGGGTACGCGGACGCGCTGCGCGAACTCTTCGACCTCGACCCGCAGGCGGTCGCCGCCGTCAGCCGGGCGGACACGCGGTCCGACAGGCAGAACACAGCACGGGAGCGGGCATGAACGACACCTCAATCACGGCGGCCGCCGACAGCCGGCCGCTCCGGCTGGGCACCCGGCGCAGCAAGCTCGCCATGGCCCAGTCGGCTCAGGTCGCCGAGGCGGTGCGCGATCTCACCGGGCGCGCCGTGGAGCTCGTCGAGATCACGACGTACGGCGACACCTCGCGGGAGCACCTCGCGCAGATCGGCGGCACCGGCGTCTTCGTCTCCGCGCTGCGCGACGCGCTGCTCGCCGGTGACATCGACTTCGCCGTGCACTCGCTGAAGGACCTGCCGACCGCCGAGCCGGCCGAGCTGGTGCTGGCCGCGATCCCGGTCCGCGAGGACCCGCGCGACGTGCTGGTCGCCCGCGACGGGCTCGACTTCGAGTCGCTGCCGCCGGGTTCCCGGGTCGGCACCGGCTCGCCGCGCCGGATGGCGCAGCTCAACGCGTGGGCGCGCGCGCTCGGCCGGGACATCGAGACCGTGCCGATCCGCGGCAACATCGACACCCGCGTCGGATACGTCACCGGCGGGGAGCTGGACGCCGTCGTGCTGGCCGCGGCCGGTCTCACCCGCATCGGACGGATCGGGGAGGCGAGCCAGTTCCTGCCCGCCGATTCCGTCCTGCCCGCCCCCGGCCAGGGGGCCCTGGCGGTCGAGTGCGTGGCCGACCAGGTCGGCGGCGCCCCCGGGCTCGCCAGCGTGCTCGCCGAACTCGACGACCCGTTCACACGGGCCGCCGTGACCGCCGAGCGTTCCCTGCTCGCCGCCCTGGAGGCCGGCTGCTCCGCACCCGTGGGTGCGCTGGCCGACCTGCAGGCCGACGGGCAGGCTGTCACCGAAATGCGCCTGCGCGGCGTCGTCGGCTCGACCGACGGCTCGACGCTGGTGCAGCTGTCCACCACCGGTCCCGTTCCGGCCTCCAGCGACGCAGCCTCGGCCCTCGGCCGGGAACTCGCCGCCGAGATGCTGGCCAAGGGTGCGGCCGGTCTTATGGGGGAGCGAGCACTTTGAACCCCACCGCCCCTAATCACCCCCCGCACGGGCACGTCACCTTCCTTGGTGCCGGTCCCGGAGATCCGGGACTGCTGACGCTCCGAGCCGTGGAGGCACTGGCGGCAGCGGACGTTCTGATCGCCGATCCGCCCGTACTCGACGTGGTACGTGCGCATGTGCGCGCCAACGTGACCGTGGAGAGTCACGGCATGCCTGCTCAGGCGGTAGCTGATGGCTCATCAAGTACCGCCGAGGTCCCGGTTCTTAGGGACACCGCCAATCTTGTCATGGGGGCGGCGCGGAGCGGCAAGCGGGTCGTCCGTGCGGTCGTCGGCGACCCCGGTCTGGACGGCAACGCCGCCGACGAGATGCTGGCCTGCGCCGCCGAGGGCGTCACCTTCGAGGTGGTGCCGGGCGTCGCCAACGCGGTGGGCGTGCCCGCCTACGCCGGAGTGCCGCTGCACGACGCGAGCGGCGCCGACGTCCGGTTCCTGGACGCCCGTACCGCCACCGACCGGTGCTGGGCGGAGGTCGGGGCGAGCGAGGTGACCGCGGTGGTCACCACCACCCTCGACACCGTCGCCGCCACCGCGAACGAGCTGATCTCGGCGGGCCGCAAGCCCGACACGCCGATGACCGTCACCGTCGCGGGCACCACGACGCGCCAGCGCACCTGGTCGGTGACGCTCGGCTCGGTGGCGCAGACGCTCAAGGCCGCGAAGGTGCTGCCGTCGCCGAACGGCGGGCAGCCCGTCATAGCCGTGGTCGGCGAGCGCAGCGCGGCCGCGCAGCGCGACCGGCTCTCGTGGTTCGAGTCCAAGCCGCTGTTCGGCTGGAACGTGCTCGTGCCGCGCACCAAGGAGCAGGCCGCATCGCTCTCCGACCAGCTCCGTTCGTACGGCGCCGTGCCCAGCGAGGTCCCGACGATCGCCGTCGAGCCGCCGCGCACCCCGCAGCAGATGGAGCGCGCGGTCAAGGGCCTGGTCACCGGGCGCTACGAGTGGATCGCCTTCACCTCGGTCAACGCGGTCAAGGCGGTGCGCGAGAAGTTCGAGGAGTACGGGCTCGACGCGCGCGCCTTCGCCGGGATCAAGGTCGCGGCGGTCGGCGAGCAGACCGCCAAGTCGCTGGTGGACTTCGGCGTCAAGCCGGACCTGGTGCCGAGCGGCGAGCAGTCGGCCGCCGGGCTGCTGGAGGACTGGCCGCCCTACGACCCGGTCTTCGACCCGATCGACCGGGTCTTCCTGCCGCGCGCCGACATCGCCACGGAGACCCTGGTCGCCGGGCTGATCGAGCTGGGCTGGGAGGTCGACGACGTCACCGCCTACCGGACCGTACGGGCCTCCCCGCCGCCCGCCGAGACCCGCGAGGCGATCAAGGGCGGCGGCTTCGACGCGGTCCTGTTCACCTCGTCCTCGACCGTGCGGAACCTGGTCGGCATCGCCGGCAAGCCGCACAACGTGACCGTGATCGCCTGCATCGGCCCGGCCACCGCCAAGACCGCCGAGGAGCACGGGCTGCGCGTGGACGTCATGTCGCCCGAGCCGTCGGTGCACAAACTGGCCGCGGCGCTCGCGGACTTCGGGGCGGCGCGGCGCGAGGCCGCGCTGGAGGCCGGCGACCCGGTCACCCGGCCCAGCGAGCGGCGGCCCGGATCGCGTAGGAGGGCACGGAGTTGAGCATGAACTACGGAAGTTTCCCGGGGGCGCGCCCGCGGCGGCTGCGCACCACGCCGGCCATGCGCCGGATGGTCGCCGAGACCCGGCTGCACCCGGCCGACCTGATCCTGCCCGCCTTCGTGCGGGAGGGCGCCGCCGAGCCGCTGCCCATCGCCTCCATGCCGGGCGTCGTCCAGCACACCCGCGACAGCCTGCGCAAGGCCGCGGTCGAGGCCGTCTCGGCGGGCGTCTGCGGGCTCATGCTCTACGGCGTGCCCGAGGAGAAAGACGCGGTCGGCAGCCGGGGCACGGACCCCGAGGGCATCCTCCAGGTCGCGATCCGGGACGTGCGGTCCGAGGTCGGCGACGACCTGGTGATCATGTCGGACCTCTGTCTGGACGAGTACACCGACCACGGCCACTGCGGCGTCCTCGACGCGCAGGGCCGGGTGGACAACGACGCGACGCTGGAGCGGTACGCCGAGATGGCGCGCGTCCAGGCCGACGCGGGCGCCCACACGGTCGCGCCCAGCGGCATGATGGACGGCCAGGTCCGGGTCATCCGCGAGGCGCTGGACGCGGCGGGCCACCAGGACGTCTCCATCCTGGCCTACACCGCCAAGTACGCGTCCGCGTTCTTCGGCCCCTTCCGGGAGGCCGTCGCCTCCTCGCTGACCGGCGACCGCAAGACGTACCAGCAGGACCCGGCCAACGCCCGGGAGTCCCTGCGCGAGCTGGCGCTCGACATCGAAGAGGGCGCCGACATGGTCATCGTCAAGCCGGCGCTGCCCTACCTGGACATCCTGCGGCGGGTCGCGGACACGGTGGACGTGCCGGTCGCCGCGTACCAGGTCTCCGGCGAGTACGCGATGGTCGAGGCCGCCGCCGCCAACGGCTGGGTCGACCGCGACCGCATCATCATGGAGACCCTCGTCGGCGCCAAGCGCGCGGGCGCCGACATGATCCTCACGTACTGGGCGACGGAGGCCGCGCGGCGGCTCTGACGCCGATGGGACGTTGTTTTCCCGCGTCCAGCCCCCGACGGTCCGACCGTCGGGGGCTGTCGTGCGTACAAGCGTCGGCGCGGCGAACGGGGGCGGGGCGGGCTCACACCGCGCGGGCGATGGCGCGGATGAAGTCGCGGGAGCGCGCGCGGTCGAGGGCCAGCTCCTCCATGCGGTCCAGCAGCGCCCGGTACCTGGCGAGCTGGTCCGCCGCGTCCAGCAGCGCGGGGCCGTGGGACTGGTCCAGCTGCACGGTGTCGAGCTGCGCCACCGGGCCCGACGCGTACAGGATGGTCTGCCCCGCGCCCGGGAACTCGCCGCGCTCGAAGGGGATGGCCAGCACCCGTACGTTCTCCCGCTCGCTCATCGCCACGAGGTGGTCGAGCTGGGCGCGCGTCACGTCCCGGCCGCCGAACCGCATGCGCAGCGCGGCCTCGTGGATGACCGCCGTGTACGGCATCGGGGTGTCGCGGCACAGGACGCCCTGGCGCCTCAGGCGGTGCGCCACCCGGTGCTCGACCTCGTCCGGCGGCAGCGGCGGCACGCCCTGGTCGAAGATGACGCGCGCGTGGTCGGAGGTCTGGAGGAGGCCGGGCAGGATCGAGGTCTGCGCGGTGCGCAGCGCCACGGCGTGGTGCTCGATCTCGGCGAGGTCGAGCAGCCCCGGCGGCAGCGTGCCGCGGTACTCCTCCCACCAATGGCGGGTGCGGCTGCCCGTAAGGGTGGTGAGCGCGTCGATGAGCTGACGGTCGGCGCAGTCGTATGTCTGCGCCAGCGCGCGCAGCCGCTGGGCGCTGACGCCGGCCCGGCCGGACTCGATGTTGCTGATCCGGGCCTGGTCGGCGCCGAGCAGCGCGCCCGCCTCCGAGGCCGTCATGCCCGCCCGCTCGCGGAGCTTGCGAAGTTCTGAACCCAGGCGCTGTTGGCGAGCCGTGGGCGCGGTCCTCGGTGGCATCGACCTTCTCCCTCGTCACGCACAGTCTGGCGGCACGAGCCTCGGAGAGGCCATCGGGTGCATGTATTTTCCGGAAGGCGTGACCCGCACGCACCGGGCTGGCTTACGGTGTGTGTCACTTCGCTCACGCTAGGGAGGCGCGTATGAGTTGTGCGCCGGAGCCGTACGAGGCCGGTCCGCCCGAAGACTGGGAGTACACCCTCCAGGTGCCGCGCGACCCGCTCGCCCCCTGCATCGCGCGCCGGACGCTGCGCACCATCTTCGAGGAGCACGGCTTCTCCGAGTACGCCGACACCGCGGAGCTGCTCACCTCCGAGCTCGTCACCAACTCCTACCGCTACGCCGACGGGCCCGCCTCCGTGCGGGTCCGGCGGGACGGGGAGCGGGTGCGGGTGAGCGTCTGGGACGCGAACCCGAAACTGCCCGCCCTCGCGACGGCGGGCGAGCAGTCCGTGCCGCCCGCGGACGTCGAGCGGGGGCGGGGCCTCGGGCTGGTGCGGCTGTGCGCCGACAGCTGGGGCGGCTTCTCGCTGCGGGACCAGCGGCAGGGGCTGGGCGGCAAGATGATGTGGTTCGAGCTCGGGGGCGGCGTTCCAGGAACGACGTCCGCCGAGCCCTTCACGGGATGAGACACCCGCACCGGGTGGAAGCGGGGGCGATCACGCGGTGCGGGTGCCTCCGTGGGCGGTTGTGCGCCCACGGTCCGGGAGCCGCGCCCCCGTCGGCGAGGGGCGCGGCGGGCGGCCGGGCTACTTGATGGCGTCGGCCTTGTCGCGCTGCCAGTAGGTGACCTGGGCGTTGTCGTCGTAGTACGCGCTGCCGCCGGGCAGCGCCGGGTGGGCGGCCGAGCCGGTGGAACCCTCGCTGTCGTCGGCGCCGCTGAAGTAGACGGCCAGCGAGTCGGCGGTGCGGCCGTGGTCGCCGTCGGCGCCGAGGGCGACGCCCGCGTACGCCGATTCGCCGGGCTGGAGGGTGACCACGGCCTGCGGCTTGGTGTCCTCCATGGGCGCCGCGGACACGGACTGGTCCTCGCCGAACCGGAGCATCGGGTAGTAGTACGCGTTGCACGGCTGGTCGCCGGTGTTGGTGGCCGTGAGCAGGAGGTAGTGCGTGGGGCGGGTCAGGGTCTGGGCGGTGACCTCCACGTTGTCCCCGGTGCAGGCGAGATCCACCGGGCCCTGGTCCTCCCCGCTCCCCTCCTGGGCCGCGCTGCCGCTCTTGCCGCTCATACGGGCCGTGGAGTCGGCCTTCTTCTCGACGCGGCCGGACGCGCTGCCGGACGCGCTGTCGGTCTTGGCGTCGTTGGCGGCGGCGGGCGCGGTGGCGCTCGCGGCGGCCTTGCCGGCGGCCTTGTCGTCGCCTCCCGACTGGCAGGCGGTCAGGGAGACGGCGGCGGCGAGCGCCGCGACGGCGACGGCGATGGTGCGGGTGCGGCGGGACTTGGCCATGATCGGAGTTCTCCCCGTGCTGATTGCTGATCAGAAAGAGTGGACGAGCGCCACGACGGTGACGGTGGACGCCACGAGCACCGCGACGGCCACGGCATCGATCAGGCTGAACCGGACGCGTGAACGCATGACTGCTCCTGGACGGATGGCGCTGGAGGGTGGGAGCCGCGGAACTCGCCGCGGCATGTCCACAGCCTGCGAGGCGTCCTGTTCCAGCCGCAACGGCCGCCCGAGTATTGGGGAAGCTGGAACGGCCGCGCATAATCTGACCTGGGGAGAAGCCCCACCCCTGGAACGCGCTTCCGGGACGGATTTGGAGGGGGCCGGTGGGTGTGGCGAGTGAGACCGAGGACTTTGCCGCGCTGCTCCGGGAGCTGAAGGGCCGCTCGGGACGCAGCTACGGCGTCCTGGCCGGGAAGCTCCACGTGAGCACGTCCACGCTGCACCGCTACTGCAACGGCGACGCCGTGCCCACCGACTACGCCCCCGTGGAACGTCTCGCGCGGCTGTGCGGTGCGACGCCGGACGAGCTGGTGGAGGTGCACCGGCGCTGGATCGTCGCGGACGCGGCGCGGCGGCGCAAGCCTTCGGCGGCGGCCCCCGCCCCGGAGGCCCGGCCGGAGCCGGAGCGGGAGCGGGAGCAGGAGCAGATAGCGGGGGCGGCCGAGCAGGGGCCGGAACCGCGAGTGGAGTCCGTACCGGAGGCTGTACGGGAGGAGGCGCCCGTACGGGAGTCCGTACCGGGAGCCGTACGGGAACCCGTACCGGAAGCCGGGTCCGTACCGCCGGCCGGGCCCGAGCCGGAGCGTCCGGTCCGCCGCTGGACGCGGAAGCGGGCCGTCCTCGTGGGCGTCGGGGTGGTGGCGCTCGCCGTGCCCGCCGCCGTGGCGGTGGCCCAGGTGACCGGGGCGCCGGACGACGGCAAGAAGAAGCCCGCGGGCTACTCCGCCTCACGCCTGCCGAGCGCCGACCCGCGTGCGCCGCGGGCGTCGGCGAGCGGCTCGCCGGACGGCGCCCCCAAGAAGGGCGACGGGGCCGAGGCGTCCAAGAGCGGTTCACCCTCGCCGACGGCGTCGGGCGGCGCGGAGGCCCCCGGCGAGGACACCGCCCCGAGCAAGGACACCGGCAAGGGCCAGGACGGGGACGTCTCGGGCGAGCCGCTGACCGTGAGCAGCCGGATCAACTCCTGGGAGGACCGCTGCTTCCAGTACTACCTGCTGGGCGACACCCCCGCCCAGGTGCCGCGGCCGCCGACCGAGCAGGACACCGGTGCCTGGGCGCGGAACCAGGGTGCGGTCACCGGCGGCACGTCCAAGACCCAGCTGGTCGTGCAGGGCAAGAGCGACAAGACGGTGGTGTTGCAGGCGCTGCACGTGCGCGTGGTGGGGCGGTCCGCGCCGCTCGACTGGTCGGCGTTCTCCATGGGGAGCGGCTGCGGCGGCGGGATGACGCCGCGGTCGCTCGACATCGACCTCGACGCCGGTGCCCCGGTGACGCGGCCGGTCGCCGGGGAGCAGGGCGATGTGAAGATCCCCGCCACGGACTTCCCGTACAAGGTTTCGTTGAACGATCCGCAGGTGCTGAACATCCAGGCGCACACCGACGGCCACGACGTCAGCTGGTATCTGGAGCTGGAGTGGACCAGCGGCGGCCGGCACGGCACGACGCGGATCTACGACCACGGCAAGCCGTTCCGCACGTCCGGGATGAAGGACGCGCCGAAGTACGCGTACAACGAAGAGAAGAAGAGCTGGGAGCGGGACACCGCTTCGTAGCGTCCCGCCCCCGGGGGTCTTTCTCTACAGGCGCTCGGGGGTGCGGATGCCCAGGAGCGCCATGCCCTGCCGCAGCGTGCGGCCGGTGAGCTCGCACAGGAAGAGCCGGTTCTCGGCGACGTCGGCGGGGACCTCGGGCTTGAGGACCGGGCACTGGTCGTAGAACGTCGTGTAGAGCGAGGCCAGCTGGTACAGATACGCGGCGAGCTTGTGCGGCTCGTACGTCTCGGCGACGGCGGCCAGGATCTCGGCGAAGTCGTCGAGGTGCAGACCCAGCGCGCGCTCGGCGGGGGCCAGCGGCAGCTCCGGGTGGGGAACCGGCTGCTTGCCGTCCGCCTTGCGCAGGATGGACTGGATGCGCGCGTACGCGTACTGGAGGTACACGCTGGTGTCGCCGTTGAGCGACACCATCCGGTCGAGGTCGAAGACGTAGTCGCGGGTCAGCGAGGTGGACAGGTCGGCGTACTTGACCGCGCCGATCCCCACCTGCGCGCCGCGCTCGGCGATCTCGTCCTCGGTGAGGTCCTGGGCCTTCTCCCGCACGACGGCCGACGCGCGGTCGATCGCCTCGTCCAGCAGGTCGACCAGCCGGACCGTCTCGCCCTCACGGGTCTTGAAGGGCTTGCCGTCCTTGCCGAGCACGGTGCCGAAGGGGAGCTGCCGCGCGGTGTCCTCGGGGAGCCAGCCGGCCCGGCGGGCGGTCTCGAAGACCATCCGGAAGTGCAGGGCCTGCCGGGCGTCCACCACGTAGAGGAGCGTGTCGGCGCCCAGCGTGCCGACCCGGTCGCGGATGGCGGCGAGGTCGGTCGCCGCGTACCCGAAGCCGCCGTTGGACTTCTGGACGATCAGCGGCGTCGGGTTCCCGTCCGGGCCCTTGACATCGTCGAAGAAGACGCACAGGGCGCCGTCGGAGCGGACGGCGACGCCCGACTCCTCCAGCTCCTTGACGACGTTGATCAGGTCGTCGTTGTACGCGCTCTCGCCGACGATGTCCGCGTCGCGGATCT
Source organism: Streptomyces sp. NPDC050617 (assembly GCF_040654795.1). NCBI lineage: Bacteria > Bacillati > Actinomycetota > Actinomycetes > Kitasatosporales > Streptomycetaceae > Streptomyces > Streptomyces sp. NPDC050617. The sequence goes on from NZ_JBFAIS010000053.1 coordinate 15,995, forward strand.
CCACGTCGAGCTTCTCGTACACGCCCTGGAAGTAGATCTTCGACTCGTCGACGATCTTGTGCCAGAGGGCGAGGGTCTCCTCGTCGCCGGACTGGAGGGCCACCACCCGGTCGCGGGCGCGGCCCTTGAACTCCTCGTCGGAGTCGAAGACCGCGCGCGACGCCTTGTAGAGGCGGTTGAGCCGCGCCATGGCGGCCTCGCCCTCGCCCTCGGCGCCGTCCGCGGCGGCCGCGGAATCGGAGGCGTGGTCCAGCTCGGCGGGGTGCTCGATCAGGTACTGGATGAGCATGCCGAACTGGGTGCCCCAGTCGCCGATGTGGTGGCGGCGGACGACCGTCTCGCCCCGGTGCTCCAGGATCTTGACGATCGCGTCGCCGATCACCGTCGAGCGCAGGTGGCCGACGTGCATCTCCTTGGCCACGTTGGGCTGGGAGTAGTCGATGACGGTGGTGCCCGGCTCTGCCGCGTACGGGACGCCGAGCCGGTCGTCGGCGGCGCGGGCCGCGAGCGTGTTCGTGATCGCGGAGTCGGCGATCGTGATGTTCAGGAAGCCGGGTCCGGAGACCTCGACGCCGGAGATCAGCTCACCGGCGGGCAGCCCCTCGACGACCTTGGCGGCCAGCTCGCGGGGGTTGCCCTTCAGCTTCTTCGCCAGCGCCAGCATCCCGTTGGCCTGGAAGTCCGCTCGGTCGCTGCGTCGCAGCAGCGGGTCGGCGGCGCCGGCCTCCGGCAGGGCAGCCGAGAGGGCGTCCGCGACGCGCTGGTGGACCGTGGCGGCGAGAGAAGGGACCGAAGCCATGGGTTGCCGTTCCGTGAGAGGTCGTGTGGGCCGGTGCCAAGTATCCCACGGGCCCTCCGGCGGCCCGGCCGGTTATTCCACGGGGGCGCCGGTCCGCCGTGGGCCGTTCCCCCGCCGGTTAATTCACGGGCGGTCGCGGAACCCCCGGGGCACCCTTGCCGTCTGGGACAATGGTCGACGCCATGACCGCAAGGAAGGAAGTGCCGAACGTGGCTCAGAGCACCGAGGCCGACTGGGTCTCCCGATTCGCCGACGAGGTCATTGCCGAGGCGGAGCGTCATGCCCCCGGCAAACCCATTGTCTGCGCCTCGGGCCTCAGCCCCTCCGGCCCGATCCATCTGGGCAACCTGCGCGAGGTCATGACCCCGCACCTGGTGGCCGACGAGATCCGGCGCCGCGGCCACGACTGCGTGCACATCATTTCCTGGGACGACTACGACCGGTACCGCAAGGTCCCGGCCGGCATCGACCCGTCCTGGTCGGAGCACATCGGCAAGCCGCTCACCTCGGTGCCGGCCCCGCCCGGCAGCTCGTACGCCAACTGGGCCGAGCACTTCAAGGCGCCGATGATCAAGGCGCTGGAAGAGCTCGGCATCGAGTTCCGCGGCATCAGCCAGACCGAGCAGTACACGTCCGGCGCGTACCGCGAGCAGATCCTGCACGCGATGCGCGAGCGCGGCCGGATCGACGAGATCCTCGACCGGTACCGGACGAAGGACAGGCCGGGCGGCGGCGCGGCCAAGGGCCAGAAGCAGGGGCAGAAGCAGGGCCAGAAGCCCGTCGACGAGGCCGAGCTGGAGGCCGCCGAGGGCTCCGGCGCGGCGAGCGAGGACGACGGCAGCACGGGCGGCGGGGGCTACTTCCCGTACAAGCCCTACTGCTCCGTGTGCGACCGCGACCTGACGACCGTCACCGCGTACGACGACGAGTCGACCGAGCTGACCTACAGCTGCGTCTGCGGGCACGAGGAGACGGTGCTGCTGCGCGAGCACGACCGCGGCAAGCTGGTCTGGAAGGTCGACTGGCCGATGCGCTGGGCGTACGAGGGCGTCGTCTTCGAGCCCAGCGGCGTCGACCACTCCTCGCCCGGCTCCTCGTACGTCGTCGGCGGCCAGATCGTCCGCGAGGTCTTCGACGGCCGGCAGCCGATCGGCCCGATGTACGCCTTCGTCGGCATCAGCGGCATGGCCAAGATGTCCTCCTCGAAGGGCGGCGTGCCGACCCCGGCCGACGCGCTGGAGATCATGGAGGCGCCGCTGCTGCGCTGGCTGTACGCGCGCCGCAAGCCCAACCAGTCCTTCAAGATCGCCTTCGACCAGGAGATCCAGCGGCTGTACGACGAGTGGGACGCCCTGGAGCGCAAGATCGCGGACGGCTCGGCGCAGCCGGGCGACGTCGCCGCGTACGGGCGCGCCACCAGGACGGCCGCCGCCGAGCTGCCGAGGACGCCGCGCCCGCTGCCGTACCGCACGCTCGCCTCGGTCGTGGACATCACCGGCGGCCAGGACGAGCAGACGCTGCGCATCCTCAGCGAGCTGGACCCGGCCAACCCGGTCGCCTCGCTCGACGAGACCCGGCCGCGGCTCGACCGCGCGCAGCACTGGGTCACCACCCAGGTCCCGGCCGAGCAGCGGACGATCCTGCGGGACGAGCCGGACGCCGAGCTGCTCGCGTCCCTGGACGACGAGGCGCGCGAGTCGCTGCGGCTGTTGCTGGCCGGGCTCGACGAGCACTGGTCGCTGGACGGGCTGACCACGCTCGTCTACGGCGTGCCGAAGATCCAGGCGGGCCTGGCCCCGGACGCCAAGCCGACGCCGGAGCTGAAGGTCGCGCAGCGCTCGTTCTTCGCGCTCCTGTACCGGCTGCTGGTCAGCCGTGACACGGGCCCGCGGCTGCCTACGCTGCTGCTGGCGGTGGGCGCGGACCGGGTGCGCAAGCTGCTGGGCGCGTAGCTTTTCGCGGCTTACGGCTTACGGCTTACGGCTTACGGCTTATGGCTTGCGGCTTATGACTTACGGGCTGAGGGCCGCCATCCGGACCGGGTGGCGGCCCTCAGTCATGTTCAGTTCGGGCTGTCCGCGTCGGCCTCGGACCGGTACCGATGCCGGAAGTCGCGCAGGAACCCGCGCAGCTCGCCCTCGGTGAGGGGGCCGCCGCTCTCGTTGGTGACGCCGTCGACGTCGGCGAGGTGACGGCCGAGCTGCCGGGCGTTGGGGAACTCCCCGTTGCTCTCCCTGTACCGGCGATAGGCCGAGAACAACTGCTCCTGATGGGCCTCCTCGGCCGCCTCTTCCGCCGTTTCCGCTGCTTCCGCCGCTTCGTGCTGCTGCTGTTGCTCGTACGGGTGGTCGGCGGGCGCGGGGGCCGGCGACGGCGACACGAACCAGGGGTTCACGTGCGGCTCGGCCGGAGCCTGTACGGGCGCGGGGCCGCCCTGCCCGTGATCCTCGGCGGCGGGCGCGTGCGGGACGTACTGCGGCTGCCCCGCGTCGGCGGCCTGCCCGGCGGCCGGGAACTGCTGGGTGGCGGGGAACCGTTGGGTGGCGGGGGCGTGCTCGGCGTACTGGGCCTGCTGAGCGGCGCCGGCCGCGTGCTCGGCGTACTGAGCCTGCACCTGCGCCTGCACCTGGGCCTGCATTTGAGCCTGCATCCGAGTGTGCTGCTGAGCGGGGTGCTCGCCGTACGGGGCCTGCTGGGGGACGCCGGGCGCTTGCGGCGTTCCGGGCGCTTGCGGCGCGTACCGCGCCTGATGCGTGGCGGCTTCCTGCCTGGCGGCCTCCTGCCCGGCGGGGGGCTGAGCGGGGGACTGCTCGTGCTGGTGAGCGGCGGGGGGCTGCTCGGCCGTACGAGCCTGCTGGGTCTGCATGGCCTGCTGGACCTGCATGGCCTGTTGAGCCTGATGGGTCTGCTGAGGCGCGGGGGCCTGCCCGTTCACGGTGCCCTGCCCGTTCACGGTGCCCTGCCCGTTCACGGCGCCCTGCTGCCCAGCGGCCCCGCCTTGCGCCGCGCGGGCGAACCAACCCGAGCCCGCGTGGGGGGCGATATCGGCGCCTTGCGGCGCGTCAGTCCCTTGCATCGGGCCTGAGTGCTGCGGCGTGCCGGCGTTCTGTGTCGCGACAGCAGTCTGCCGCTCCGCGTCGGCGGCCTGCTCCACGGCCGGAGCCCGGCCGTCCTGGCCGTCGTCCGCCGACTGCCCCTCTCCCGCCGGGCCCTGTCCGGCAGTCAGCTGCTTCCCGGAGCCGGAGCCGGAGCCGGCGGTCGGGCCGGCCGCGACCTCGGCCGCCGCCCCCGTGGCCGACCCGCTACGCGGCAGTGGCTCGGCCAGTGCCGCGACGGCCAGGGAGGGGGTGATCCCGGCGGCGGCGAGGCCCGCGGGGCCGGTTTCCGAGAGGGGGACGCCGAAGCGCGCCAAGCGCAACGGCATCAGGGACTCGACCGGCGCCTTGCGCCGCCACGCGCGGCCGTAGCGAGCCTGGAGGCGGGCGCGGTAGACGAGGCGTTCCTGTTCCAGCTGGATGACCTGCTCGTAACTGCGCAGCTCCCACAGCTTCATCCGCCGCCACAGGCGGAACGTGGGAACGGGGGAGAGCAGCCAGCGGGTGAGGCGGACGCCTTCCATGTGCCGGTCGGCCGTGATGTCGGCGATGCGGCCGACCGCGTGGCGCGCGGCCTCGACGCTGGCGGAGCGGCGTTATTCCTGGGGTGCGCTATTCCGGCGGCGCCCGGGCTGATGTGTTGAGGGCGAAGGCCTCGTACCCATCGATCGAGGTATACGAGGCTACTAGCAGCATCAGCGAACCCGTCAGCTTCAACGACGTTGCCCCCAGACCGGGCGGCCTCCTCCACGCTGACGACGACGGGGCTTTCCTAAAGCCTGAGCTGATCGCGGTCCCACCAACGTCAAGCCGGTGGGACCGGGGTCAGACGGGCAGATGCTCGGCGAAGATCCCGATCAGAATCCGGTCATCATGCCTCTTGATCGGGAGTGAGAAGTGCACGCGATCCCGGTCCCACAGTCGCTTTCCATGCCACTCGCAGCGATATGTCTCGCCCTCGTAGGAGACCAGGCGCTGTTCCCATGCCTTTGCGTTCTTCTTCGTGTTGGGGCTCTCAGGGGAGATGTCGACGCCCAGAGCGCTGAACCGAGCCTGAACCTTCTTCTGGTCGCCACCGCAGATGAGCAGTGCATTGGCGAAATGATCGCTCAGCAGACCAAGCAACTTCACCAGCCAGGGCAGGACGTCCGCGTAAGAGCCGTCGAAATGGTGGAAGCGAAGGGAGTCCGAGAGGAGTAGCCGGGGGAAGGCGCGATCGGACAGCGCAAAGAAGTGATCTTCCGGAACGAGTTCGCGGGTGAGGACTCCACGCCAGAAACCGGCCTCGTCCTCGGACACTCGCAGCAGGTGCAGGGCCATGTGGTCACGGCCCGTGTCCGCGTCACGCTCGATGGTGAGCCATCCCGACGGCCAGTCGAGGCCTGTCGTCCTCCGAGGATTGGCGACCGACCCGACCAGGCAGGACATCGCTCTGCCCCTAGAGGCCCGGGCCAGCGCATGGGCCATACCCCAGGACGGCTCACTCCATGCCCCATTGTCTTGTCTCACCGGCTGAGGAACGTCGTCATCCGCCGGTTCTACGCTCCGGCACTTGTCCAGTAGTACTTGCAGACGGCGCCGCTCACTGTGCGGCAACCCGCTGTCAGGCGAGTACAGGGCGTCGACCAGGCTGATCGACGGCAGGCACTCGGTGTCGTAGGCGGAGGTCATCAACGCGACCTTCCGGCCGTCGGCCAGCGGTTCCAGCAAGTCCGCGAGCGTATCTAGAGCTCGGCGCAGTTCCGCATCCGTCAGCCCACGCCAGTCAAGGGCCTCCTCGCCCAGGACCACTCGGTAGTCGTCATCGGGCGCGCCTGGCACGGGCCAGCCTCCCCAGGTCGCTCTCGATCTGATCGAAGAAGCCGGCAGGCCAATGGCTGAGTTCTCCCCGTGGGTCGGTCTGGATCGGCACCGTCCGGTCGTGGTCGAAGTAGTGCACGATCATGTCCGCCGCCGCGAGTGAGTGATCCTGCGCAACCGCCAGTCGTGCTCCGTTGAGCACGTGGTCGCTGTGGGTTTCCACGATGACCTGTACACCGCTGCCGGCCACGCGGGCCAGGAATCGGCCGAGCTTGGACTGACCTGCAGGGTGCAGATGAGCCTCGGGATTCTCGACGAGCAGTAGATCCCCTGGCTCGGTCAGCAACCCCGCGACAACGATCGGCAGAGCATAAGAGACACCGAACCCTGTGTTCGTCGGGCGTACTTGTTCGGCCCCCTGAGCCAGCTCCATGAAGCGGACTGTGCTCGCCATGATTCCCACAGCCAGCTGCGCTGTGATGCGGATCGGACGAATGATGTCCGATGCCCACGCCTCGGACTGGAGGCGGGGCTGTGGACTGTCGACGTCTGGGTGACGGAGTTCGGGTCGTACCTCGCTTCGGGCCTTGACCGCCCGTGTCTCACGCAGCGCCAGAACCTGGGCCGTGAACTCGCCCTGAATGCCTACACCGATACGGTCGGGTTCATCCGCGGAGACGGACAGCGTGTCACGGGGGCCAAGGCGTTCGGCGCACAGATATGTGAAGCCGGGTCCCTGCCGATCCAGGCCCAGGGAGGCAGGCAGTTCGGTGCGCTCTGCCTGCAGGTACAGGGCGTGCTCGTCCTGCGGCAGGTTGAACTTGGACAACCACGCATCTACGCCATCTCGGCCACGCAGTCCTACTTCGAGCGTGAGCTCCGAGGCATCCCAATGCAGTACGTCGCGGGCCTCCCCCAGGGTGAGCCCGCTCGGTGTGTTCAGCGGAACGGCCTGTCCGGGGGAGGAGGCGGTGGTCCTGGCCAGAAGCAGGGACTGAATTAGCGTGCTCTTGCCTCCGCCGTTGACGCCGGTCAGGACGGTGAGCGGGCGCATGACGAACGACGCGGAGCGGAAGCACTTGAAGTTCTTGATCTCCAGGGAGTCGATCAACGTCCTGCCTCCGCGTCCTCGGCCGCAGCGGTGAACCGATAGTCGACCCTGCGCCGGTCCGCGGTGGATGAAGTGATCGATTCCAGGTAAGCGATGTCGTCGGTCATCCGGTCCCGGGCGCTGCGCACGATGTCTGTACGACGACGGGACAAATCGTCAGCATCATGTCCAGCCAACGCGATGGACCAGGTCTCGAAGAGCGCGCGGTTGATCGGACTGCGCCACTCGGCTCCCCGCGGCCACTTGCGGAAGGCATGTTCCCCGAAGACAAGACGCGCATTGACCATCGCCTGTTCGAAGGCAGCCTCCAACTCCGCGACACGCTCGTCGGGCACCTCCTTGGGATCGTCCAGCAGCTCGGTGGTCTCCATCAGGAAGGTCTCCATCACCGGATGGGCGTGATAGGTGTCCAGGCCCCGCAGCCAGAACGCCGAGAAGCGCAAAGCCATCTCGCGGTCGTTCATCCTGATGTGCCCCTTCAGACGGCCGCCAGTGGCCGTGTCGAAGGCTTCCGTATGGGTCATGCGCTTGAGGATGTCGCGGCTGCGCGGCCGACTCATGCAGTGCCTGATCTCCTGTGCGTTGAGAGGCGTACCTCCGGTGTTGATCCGCTTGAAGATCTCGTACGTCACCTCACGGGGCGTGGACGGATCGATCACGTTCACGATCAGCTGCGTGTTGTTGATGCGGCGCTGAAACGGAACAGGGAGGTCGGTGAAACGGGCCCCTTGCAGGTCATGCAGATGATCAAGGCCGGTCAGCGTGAACCCATGGCTCGCCCCGCGGACGAAGGCATGCAGAGTGGACAGCCGCTGGAGGCCGTCCACGACGCGGAAGGCGCTGTCGCTGTCCTCGGCGAAGTAGAACGCCGGGAGTGGAATCTGCAACAACAGGGACTCGACGAGCAGCGACTTCTGGTCCGGTCGCCATACCAGGCCGCGCTGGAAGTCGGGCGCGAGCTCCAGTGACTTCTCGTCGATCAGGTCAAGGATGTTGCGCAGAGAGAAGGACCTCGTCGACACCCGGATCTGCTCAGGGTTCCAGGGTCGCTGGATCAGGTTCTCCCCTTGTCCTGGATCCTCGACCTCGACGCCGGTGGCCCGGCCCTCGTACACGTCCTCCACCACGTCCGGAACCGTCTGTGCATCCTCCATGCTCATTCCGCCATCTTATGGGCGGACGCCTGGATGCCGATAAGACAGAGTGGCGCAGGTCCTGCGCGGCGCCCTGGCCTCAGTCCACCGACGCCCCCTCCCTGATCCGGTGCTGTCAGGCGCCACGTTGCAGGCTTGCGATCAAGGGCGGCGTGCTCGGTGTCGGCACGTTGGTTGCCAGGTTCGATCCGCGCCCGGGGGCAGCGGGGAGAGTAACCAGCGGGCGAAGTGCAGGCCCTCTATGTAATTGTCGGCGGTGATGTCCGCGATCTTGCCGACCGCAGGCAGGGGTGCCTCGGCACTTGCGGAGTGGGCTATCGGTGAGTGGTCCACCGCTGGACAGCGAGCACCTACGGGGGAGCGTTCTGATCACTGCCCGGCGTGCGGCGGTGCAGCCGGACCCCGGTCCTCCTTGGACCGTCGAGAGGCATGTAGGACATACGGCACTTCATCTGGGTGTCGGCGTAGTCGAACTGTCTGCCAGGCCGTCTCGTGGGAGTAGGTTCCGCCGTGCCCTCTTACCAGGCGTCGGGCTCGCCAGCTGCTGAGAGGCGCTAGCAGCCAGCGGGTAGTTGATGTCTTCACTGTCGAACTCTCGCTTGCAGTCGGTGCTCCGGGGACTGCACACCACCTTGCCTTGGTGTCGTAGCGTTCTCAGCCAACTTTAGGGGTATTTGAGGACGCGAACTTGTCCTCCTGATAGTCATAGGGGCACTCCGGCGTGGAGAACGCCGTGGCTTCACAGGGGTGGACAAAGTGAGCGAACTGGACTTTCCGGTCTTGGCGGCGTCCGCCGCCACTCAGGCCTTCGGGTTTCTCTACGGTCAGCTGGGGGCTCTCCTGCAGCGTCGGCGAGACCGGCGAGCTGGAGTAGCCGTGCCGGCGGAGGAAGTCCCGGTAGCGGGAACAGGGATCGTGGCTTCGTCGGTTGACCGGTTCCGGCCCGATGACACGATCCTTGAACGGCGGGGCCAAGAGCTCGAGCTGTTGGCGGAAGCCTTGGAAGAGTACGTAGGAGCGACTGAGCTTGACGGCCAGGATGTACGACTTCGGCGCAATCTAGGACGCGTGCGTCGCGCCCTAGAAGAGATCTACGGCCTTGAGTTCGCGATTTCTGACAATGACTCATCCGAGTCTGGAATCAGGATCCGACAGAAAGTCACCAACGCCCACGACGAGGTGACCGGCATCGACGTGGAGTCTGCTGGGGCATCGGCTCGGGCCGAAGTGAACCAAGACATTGATACGGCGCACAAGGGGTCGAAGATTGTTGGGGCTCGCATCAAGCGTCTTGGATAGCAGAGTGCCTTGCTGAACTATGGATAGTCGCTTGATGTTCGGGGGAATTGAATGAATACGGAAAACGAAGACCGCGACGGTGGTATCCCCGTAGTTGGCAGGTCGGCCGGACGCTGGCGGCCTGGCTTCTTCAGTCGAGACACCTCGGATCATGCAGCCGATCAAGAGGTTGCGGGAGAGCAGGACTCGCAAGAAAATGACACTGGTGATGGCCGCCCTCTCCCGGTAGGCGACAATCGGGATACTGAAAACCCTTATTCCACGCCGCCGAATGCCCCTGTGTCAGGGGCGGCGTCCTTTCCCGGCCAGGCATACAGTGATCAGGCGCCAGGTCGAGAAGGCTATCCCATTGGGCAGGGGGCGGGGGATAATGGGGTAGGCGCAGGTCTAAGCCACGAAGGGGCTTCGGAGGTTAAGAAGCCGGACGAAAGTATGAATCCAAGCCCCTTTGGTGGATCCGGAAGAGGCTGGCTTGGTGAGAGCGCGGACGGAGCTGATCGAGCTTTTCCCGAGGTTAGCCAGACCGCTGTAGCGGGAATCGATGCTGGAGAAGAAACCCAACCCGATGGCTCTGGGATCCCGCAAGAGATTTCGGAAGAGCCGGGGAGTTATCTAACCCCTCCAGCTTCAGGAGTGGGTGCTGACGAATCTGCCACCGACGTGGCGGCGTCCTACTCCGACTGGGCGACGGAGACGGCTGGAGCAGTTGGGTCGGCAGATAATAACGAAAGCGCTTCGGAAAGCGGCGTGTGGCTCTCGACTCCGGAACCCGGTGATTCATCGATTCCAGTCGGTGGTAGCAATTTGCCAGCAGGTGAGAACTCGCTTCACGAGTCGCTGCCAGGTGTTCCGGCTGAACTGCTGACAGAGATCCCTCGCCTGGCGGAACTCGCTGCTCTGGTACGGCAGGCTGTTGGCTTCAACTTCGGCCGCGTTACTGGTGTGGAGCTCACTGCGGTAATCGATCAGATGGCTGATCACCAGCAACTGGATGATGATCACCTGGACCTGATTCGGGCGGTGTTTGTTCGTCCTCGAGGCTATGAAAAGGTCCGTGCGGACCTGGCGGCCCCCGGCTCCATCTCGGTCATCTCAGGGGACACGGGATCTGGGCGAAAGACGGCTGCAGTCCACCTGCTCGCCGAGCTCCGCCGCGCCGGAATGTCTGTTCGTACCCTCAGCTACGGCATTGACAGCAACTTTCAAGCACGCCGAATGCCGCGTATAGACAACTGTGTGTTCCTGCTCGAACTACCTCCGGATGAGGCAGAGTTCTCGGTTTCGAGTAAGTTTGGGCGAACGCTGGATGAGATCGCTGGGATCCTTCGGAGTACCTCGTCCCGGCTCGTCGTCCTTACTGACACGGATCAGTGGGAACGCGTGGGAGGCGGCGCATCCGTCATTGCCCGGGAGCTGGAACGGCCGGATGCAGTCAATATCGCCAGGGCGTGGCTTCGCCTAGATCTCTCCGATGGCACTGCTCGCCGGTGGACTGATGACCATCGTATCCAGCCGTTCCTGGTCGGCCAGAGGCCGAGCGCGGCCATGGAAATGGTCGATCTCATTCTCCAGGCGTGCAGCGCATCATTTGAGGATCTCTCCGACGTCGATTCGGATGTTGAATCGACTGACGGGGCTTTGCGTGTGACGGATGATGAGGAATTCAATAGAAGAGTCCTCAGTGTTGTGTCAGCCCGCAAGAACTGGTTCTCGCAACTTCTCAAATGGCACAAGAAGCCTCAGCGCACAGGATTTGAGCGCAACTTCCTTGTGGTGGCAGCGGCTTTGCGCGGGGCGCCAATCGGCCATATCTACAGTCAGACCGGTGCGCTGGCAGAATTGATCGGAGGGCAGAAGCCCGAGCTGCAGGGGCAGGACGACATCGGCGTGATCCAACTCGTTGATTCCGTCGATGCTCGCCTGAATGGTGATTACGTCGAGTTCTCCAAGCCTGGATGGGATGAGGCTGTCCTGGATTATTTCTGGCGAGATCGACCCCTCGGGCGGGAAGGATTTCTGAAATGGATGGCGAAGGCGCCTTTGCGGTCCACCACTCAAGGTGTCAAGGAATTCAACTCTGATGAGCGCGCTCTTCTGGCAGAGCGCATGGCGTTCTTCACCCTTCGGTGGGCTGCGCGTCACGGCACACCGGAGAATCTTTCAACGATCGTTACTGCCTGGCGCAAGGAAAACACACTAGAGCAGGCCGTCGTGCGCCTGGTCACAGCAGCCGCGCTCCATCCTGTGATCGGTCGTGACACCCACCAAGTTCTCTACGATTGGGCGAGGAAGCCCAACGAGGATGCTTCGTTGAAGGCGGCCGTGGCCGACGTCTGTGCCGGAGAATTCGGAATTACCTATCCGGGCAAGGCTCTGGTGCGTTTGCGTCACGTCGCTACCTCTTCGGATCCGGACGTCATCAAGGCAGTGAACACAGCTGTCCAGAAGCTCTGGGAAGAAGACTCGGTACGCAGCACACTCTTCAGCGAAGTGATCAAATGGTGCGCTTCGGCTGATGAAAACCGCCAGGCCGCCGGCCGTCGAGGTTTCGTTGCGCTGGCCGAACTTGCAGTGGACGAGCAAGGAGCTCCGCTCCCGGCTCTTCTGGCTGGACAAGATTCCATGGGTTGGACACCGGCAAGAGACGACCTCTCTACGGGCTGGCGGGCCGCTCTTGACCCCGGCGTCGATGAGGAGCAATGCCGTGGCGCGCTGGACCTCTGGCTGAACGCAGCACTGGAAGATGCGGAGATCCGCGAGACCACGGTCAGAGTGCTGCGTAGGGCAGTCCAAGACGAACCTGGAGATACGCGGCAGGCTCGCCCGAGGCACAGGCTGATCGACCGCATGAACATCTGGCAGCCTCCGTTCCCCAAGACGGAAGAGCAGCGACGGAGGGAAAATCTCCGGCGTGAGATAGAAGATGCAGTGCACTCGGACAAGGCTCGCGCGCTTGACCTTCTCCCGCAGGCGCAAGGCCTGAATTCCCGCGGGGGAGCGGAAGTTGAGCGGGATGATCGGTAGGAGACAACGCCGGAGCGCCCAGGGTGATGTCATTAAGGAGCCTGCCCTCACCCCCAGGAAATGGTGGTACGAGTTTCAGGATCTCTGGCCAAGCCGGGACAGTGAGCTGCACTTTCGCGCATATGTCCGTATTGAGTGGGAGGTTCTGGGAGAGTTCGCAGGGACCGACTCTCGAGTTGCCGTCTCGATGTGGGTTCAATTGATCGCCGAGAAGATGGCCGGGGAGGCCACGATTCTCCGGAGAGAGGCCACGGAGAATGCGATCAATCACGAATTGGCAATTCGACTTCCTCACGAAGACGGCCCGGTAAGGGTGTTGAGAGCTAGCGTCACCCTGGACGTCGAGGAAGGCGTCCTAGAACAGGCAGAGCGGCGCTTGGCCATGCGGCGCCAGATGGAACTCGACAACCTGACACGCCAGCAGAGCTCGGCCCAAGTCGCCTTCATGCGGGAGGAGATACTCCGCGATCCTGTGAATGCTCGCCTGCACTGGCTGCTCAGGAACCCAACGTCGGAGATTGCGGATGAGGGGACCTGGCTCGAGCTTGTTGGACAGGCGAGCATGTGGAGCAACGATAGCCGGTGGGTCCACGTCGCGCACCTGGTGGAGAAGTTCCTTTCCGGGCTCAGCGTAGAGAATCGCCGTGATCTGCTCGGCGTCCTGAAGAAGGTATTCGCCGGCTACGGAGGAGAGGATCTGGCTGCGGAGATCCCGGACGAGTGGGGGCGTAAAGACGAGTAGGCAGCACGGCCTATTGGGGACCCGCCGTTGCACGGGTGCGGTGCAAATACGCCATGCATGTGCAGCGTTGGCGATCTGCCGCGCGCTGGCGGTGGGGGACCCGGTGGACCACCGTCCACTAGGGTGTGTTGCGAAAGTGGATCTTGTTCGTTGATGATCATGTTCTGTGGGACGTGGGGATCTGACGAACGGGCAGTGGGCCCGGCTTGAGCC
>NZ_JBFAIS010000054.1:0-27382 GCF_040654795.1 Streptomyces sp. NPDC050617
CTGTTTTTTATTTAACTGGGCGATTCTCGGGTGGGGGCGCCCGCGGGGGCGCGCCGCCCCGCCCCGCCCGTCCCCCCCCCGCTTCTCCCGCACCACCGTGCACGACCCCCTGGAGCCCTTCATGACCCGGGTACTGCTGACCGGATTCGAACCCTTCGGGGGCGATGCCACCAACCCCGCATGGGAAGCCGTCCGCGCCGTCGCCGACAACCCGCCGGACGGGGTGGAGCTCTCCACCGCCTGTCTGCCCTGCGTCTTCGGCGACGCCGCGGACGCCCTGCGCGCGGCCGTCGAGCAGTACGACCCCGAGCTCGTGATCAGCGTCGGACAGGCGGGCGGCCGCCCCGACATCACCGTGGAGCGCGTCGCCGTCAACATCGACGACGCCCGCATCCCCGACAACGCGGGCGCCCAGCCCGTCGACGAGCCCATCGTCCCCGACGGCCCCGCCGCCTACTTCGCCGCGCTCCCGGTGAAGGCGTGCGTCGCGGCCGTACGGGCGGCCGGGCTGCCCGCCTCCGTGTCGCAGACCGCCGGCACCTTCGTCTGCAACCAGGTCTTCTACGCGCTGATGCACCTCGCCGCGACCGAACGGCCCGGCCTGCGCGGCGGCTTCGTGCACGTCCCGTTCGCCCCCGAGCAGGTCACCGACAAGCTCCAGCCATCGCTCCCGGTGAGCGTCACCGCCGAGGCGCTGCGTGTGATCACCGTCACCGCCGCGACCCGCACCGAGGACATCAAGGCTGTGGGCGGCGCCACACACTGACCCGTTCGCCCGTGCCGTTTCGTCCGTTGTCAGTGCGACCGCCTACTCTGTGCGACGTGACTTCTCAAGCCCCCACGGCCGCTGCGTCCCAGCTCAACGGGGACGCGCGACCAGCACCGGGACCGGCCGCCGACGAGGGCCTGGCCCGGCGGCTGCGCGCGCTGGCCTGCACCGCCCCGCTGCACGACCTCGATGTGCGCAAGGCCAACCTCGCGGGCGAGTACGGGATCTACGCCATGGCCGAGGTCGCCCTCGCCGCCATCGACGCGGTCACGCTCCACATGGACTTCGACACCGGGGCCGACCACGAGCAGATAGTGGCCAAGCTGCTGCCGCGCGTCGCGGCCCAGGCCCCCCGGCGGCCCGCCGCCGAGCACGACCGCGTCGCCCGCTGGGTGCTGGAGAACCTCATCAACGTCGGCAGCGTCGACCGCGGCTTCCGCGCCGTGTACGGCACGTTCGGCGCCGACGGCGCGTACGTACGCCGGGACTACGACTTCAAGCTCGTCGAAGAGGTCCCCGGCCACGGCGGCACGGTGTTCCTGCGCGCCACCGACGAGGCCGTCAACGTCCTGGTCGGCGCCCTCGACACGGACGTCACCAGCGCCCAGATCGCCGCCGAGGTCAAGCTGGAGGTGCTCATCAGCCGGGGCCGGCTCGCCGACGCGCAGCTCGCCGCCGAACAGGCCCGCTACCGCACCGTGCAGTACGCGGAAACGCTCCGCAAGACCCTCGACGCGACCCGCCGCAACGTCCGCGCCGTCGACTGGCTCAGCGCCGTCCCCGACATGATCGCCGAAGCGCTCGACCACGTCGCCGACCGCTACCGCCACGAGAACGCGATCCTCACCAACATCCGCAAGGCGCGCGACGAGGCGGAGGAGCCCGAGCACAAGCGCCGCGCCGCCGAGCTCGTCGACATCGTCAAGGACTGCATCCGCCGCCACACGCAGCTCCAGTCCCGGCTGCTGGAGGCGGGCCCCCTCTTCCGCGCCGAGCAGGACCGCCAGGCGTTCGCCACACCCGCCGCGCACGCCGGACTCGACCTGTACGGGCAGCTCCTCGCGCCCCTCCTGCCGCTCCCCGTCGAACAGGCCGCGCGCGTCACCGACGCCTTCTTCGCCCGCGGCGCCGGACTGCGCACCCCCGCCGCCGTGCGCGTCGGCGACCTCGTCGACATGTTGCTGACGCCGCCCGCCGAGCGCGAGCACCTCGGCGTGGAGATGCCCGAGCCGGACCTCATCGCCACCCCCGACGACAGCCGGTTCAGCGAGGCGCAGCTCGCCGAGGCGATGGAACTGCTCGACCTGCCCGCCGACGCGCCCCGCCGGCTCTCCGGCCTGCTCGCCGACGCCCGCCGCCGCGACCCCGAACTCCCCTACCTCCTGGCCTTGCTGGCCGTGCACGCCGCGAGCCCCGCCGTCGGCACCGCCTACCGCCAGGGCGAGGAGAAGCTCCTCTTCGCCGTCGACGACGGCACGGAGCTGAACGACCCCGAATTCGGCGGCGCCGACCTCGTCGTCGGCACCGCCCTGCTGGACGCGGCAGGCATGGCGGCGGACCGCACGGAGGCGGCGTGAGCGCCCCGTACGGCGGTTCCGCGCCCCGTAAGAGGCGCGGGGAACGCCGCGATCAGCCACCGGCGGCCGGCAGCCGGCCGACGAACCCTCGCGACATTCGACAGGAGCTCCACCCGTGACCGAGTACGACGCCGAGCACGCCGACGGCGCCGCGCAGTGGGAGGAGCCCGCCGCCGAGGCGGGGGCGGCCCACGCGGGCAGCGCGCCGTTCGCCTCCGCGGCAGCCGTGCAGCCCGCGCCTGCCGCGCACGCGTCCGTCACCCCCGCCGACGCCGCCGACGCCGCGCGCCTCGTCGCCTACGGGCTCCAGCCCAAGCTGCTGCCCGCCCGCGACGCGGACTACGCCGAACTGCTGCGCCGCCACCGCGACGAGCCCGCCTTTGCGCGGCTCGCCGACGCCGTCGCCACCGGACTCGGACTGATCGTCCTCGAAGTGTCGCAGCGCGCGGGGATGGCCGTCGCCGCCGCCGAGGACTCCGTCTTCGCAGTCCGCATGGGCGACTACGCCCGCCGCGCCACCGCGGACTCCGCCGACCGCTTCCTGCACGGACTGGCCCACCTGTGCGTCGCGGCCCTGGCGTTCCCGCGCCCCGAGGACCTCGCCGACGACGGCTACATCGGCCGCGTCACGGTCAACGGCGTCGACGCGTTCGTACGGCAGGCCTGCCGCCGCCTGGAGGAGCGGGCCGAGGAGCAGGGCGACAACACCGACCCGGCCACCGACGCGCCCGGACTCGAAGCGGCCTGGCGGGTGTACGCGCGCCGCAGCGCGACCGGCGCCACCAAGGACGCCCGGCGGCTGGCCGGTTCGACCACCGGCATCATCGCCAAGGCCGTCGCCTTCCTCGTCGACTCCGGGTTCCTCCAGCGCACCGGCGACGACTCCGGCGGCGCCTTCCGCACCACCGCCCGCTACCAGCTCCAGGTCCGCGACATGGCGGGCAGCGCCGCCATGGCCGAACTGCTGGAGCTGGGCATCGTGCCCGTCGGCGACGGCGGCGCGACCCTGCTGCCGCCGCAGGACGCCGACGACCTCGACCTGGTCGCCGACGCCGGTCTCCCGTTCCACGCCTGACCCAGCACCCCAGCACCGCCGCTGTCCCCGCAACCCGCCCGCACGCAACGAGAGTCCGCCGCCATGTACGAGCTGTCCCGGGTCCGCCTCTACTCCATCGGGCCCGCCGGCGCGCGCTACGCCGACACCGTGCTGGACCTGCGCGGGGTCGGCGCGCCCGTGCCCGACCCCGCGCCCACGCAGGCGGAGTTCTTCGAGGACGAGCCCGTCGGCCCGCCGCGCCGCCCCGCCCCCGCCGGAGTGCTCTTCCTGGAGAACGGCGGCGGCAAGTCCGTACTCCTCAAGCTGATCTTCTCCGTCATGCTGCCCGGCCACCGCAACACCCTGGGCGGCGCCAGCTCCGGCGTGCTGCGCAAATTCCTCCTTGCCGACGACTGCGGACACGTCGCCCTGGAGTGGCAGCACGTCCTCACCGGAGAGAGCGTCGTCGTCGGCAAGGTCAGCGAATGGCGCGGGCGGCAGGTCTCCGGCGACCCCCGGAAGTTCGCCGAGGCCTGGTACTCCTTCCGCCCCGGCCCCGGCCTGAGCCTCGACTCGCTGCCCGTGGCCGAGTCCACCGCCATGCGCCGCGGCGTCGAGGGCGCCTCCGGGGCCCGCGGCCGCCGCCGCACCATGAAGGGGTTCCGCGACGCCATCACCGAGGCCGACAAGGCGTACCCGCACCTCGACGTGGTGTGGGAGGAGATCCACGAGCGCTGGAACGAACACCTCGGCGAGCTCGGCCTCGACCCCGAACTCTTCCGCTACCAGCGCGAGATGAACGCCGACGAGGGCGAGGCCGCCGGCCTCTTCGCCGTCAAGAACGACTCCGACTTCACCGACCTGCTGCTGCGCGCCGTCACCGACACCCGCGACACCGACGGCCTCGCCGACCTCGTCCACGGCTTCGCCCACAAGCTCGGCCGCCGCGCCGAACTGACCGCCGAGCGGGACTTCACCGCCGGCTCCCTCGACCTCCTCTCCCGCATCGCGGAGCTGGCCCTCAGCCGCGAGCAGGCGCGCGGCGTGCACGCCGGGGCCGAGCGCCGCACCCGCGCCCTCGCCCGCCGGCTCTCCGCCCGCGGCGCGCGGGAGCGCGGCAACGCCGCCGAGCTCGCCGAACAGGTCGCCTCCGCCGCCCACGCCGTCACCGACGCCGAACAAGAACGCGGCCGCAGCTCCCTCGTCGCCGCCGAACTCGCCTACCGGCACGCCTCCCTGGCGCTCGCCGCCGCCGAGAAGGGCGCCGCAGCCCAGCGCCGCGAGCTGACCGAGGCCCGCACCCTGCACATGGCCTGGCAGGCCGCCGAGACCGTGCTGCGCCACCGGGCCGCCGCCGACCGCACCGCCCGCGTCGCCGCCGCCATCCGCGAGGCCGAGCGCGACGCCGCCCCGGCGCTGGCCGCCCGCGCCGACGCCGCCGCCCAGCTCGTACGGGCCCTGCACGCCGCCGCCGAGGACGGCGAGCGCGTCGCCGCCGAGCAGGAGGAGCGCTCGGCCGCCCTCCAGGAGACGGGTGAGGCGGCGCACCGCGACGCCACCGCCGCCGCGACCGCCGCCCAGCGCGCCCGCAGCGAGGCCGAGCACCTGCGCCAGCGGCTCACCGAGGTCGAGCAGGAGACCGCCGAGGCGGTACGGGCCGGCTGGCTCGACGACAGCGCCCCCGACGCCGACCCGGCCCGCGCCGCCCTCGCCGCCAGCGACGCCGAGAAGGCCGCCGCCGAGGCCTGGGAGAGCGCCCGCGACACCGCCCGCCAGGCAGCCGAGCGCGCCAAGGACACCGCTGCCGAGCTGGCCCGCACGGAGCTGGCCGCGGCCCGCGCCGCCGACGCCGCGAACGCCGCCGAAGCCGCCCACGACCTCGAACGGCGCGCCGCCGAGGCCCTCGGCGCCGAACAGCGGCTGACCGACCTGCTCGGCCTGCCCCAGTCGGCCGCCCCCGGCGTACCGGGCCCCCGCCCGGGCGAGGACGGCGCCGAGGGCGGCGCAGCGCCCGCCGTGGCGGGCCCGCGCACCGCCCCGGACGCCGACGGCCCGCCCGGCCGCCTCGCCGGATCGGCCGCCGTGCGCCTGGCCCGGCAGCGCACCGCCGACGGCCCGCTCACCGCCGAGGAGGTGGACCGCAACGCGGACGCCCTGCGCGAACTCCTCGACGAGAGCGTCGCCGCCGCCGAGCGGCAGCTCTTCGATCTGCGCACCGCCGCCGCCGACGACTCCCGCATCCTCGGCGCGCTCGGCGACGGCGGACTGCTGCCGCCCAGCCCCGACGTGCTCACCGCCGTCGAATACCTCGGCGAGCACGGCATCCCCGCCCTGCCCGGCTGGCGCTACCTCGCGCAGGCCGTCGACCCCGCCGACCACGCCTCGGTGCTCGCCGCCCGCCCGGAGCTCGTCGACGGCGTCGTCATCACCGACCCCGACACCCACGCGCGCGCCCGCGAGGTCCTCGGCAAGGCGTCCCTGCTGCCCCGCTCCGCCGTCGCCGTCGGCACCTCCGCCGCGCTGCTCGCCCCCACCCCCGCGCCCGACGCCGAGGACACCGGCGTCTTCCTCGTACCGCCGAACCCGGCGATGCACGACGAGGGCGCCGCCGACGGCGAGCGCCAGGCGCTGCGCGCCCGCGCCGCCGCCCGTGACGAGGAGATCCGCACCCTCGCGACCCGCCTGGCCGGCGACCGCGCCCTCGCCTCCCGGCTCGGCGCCTGGCGCGACGGCTGCCCCGCCGGCGGCCTCGCCGAGCTGCGGACCGCCGCCGAGAGCGCCCGCGCCGCGGCCGACGCCGCCCAGGAAGCGCTGGAGGAGGCCCGTACGGCACGGGCCGAGGCCGACGAGGCGGCGGCCGAGGCGGCCCGCGTCCGCGACGAGCGGCAGGAGGCGGCGCAGCGGGCCCGCCGCGTCGCCGACGCCCTCGCCGGGCTCGCCTTCCGGCTCCGCGAGCGGGCCCGCTGGCAGCCCCGGCTGCGCGAACTCGCCGAGGAGGCCGCCGAGTCCGAGGAGCGCGCCGCCGCCTGCCTCGACCGGGCCCGCGCCGCCGACGAGGACCGCCGCGCCGCCCAGCGCGCCGCCGACGACGCCCACCGCACCGCACGCGCGCTACGGGCCGAGCGCGCCGAGATCGCCGGCGCCCCCGACCACGTGAGCGAGCAGGACGGCGCGCCCACGGCCTCGCTGCCCGCCCTGCGCGAGGCGTACCGCGCGGCCTCCCAGCTGTACGAGAAGGTCGGCGTCGGCGCCGACCTCCGCGCCGAACAGGCCCGCGCCGAGAGCGACGAGAGCGCGGCCCTCGCCGCCCTCGACCGCCTCACCAACAAGGTCCGCACCCGCGCCGCCCAGCTCCTCGAAGGCACCGACGGCGCCGACGGCCCCTCCCGCCAGGCCGCCGTGAGCCGGGCCGAATCCCTGGTGCAGATGCTGGAGACCCGCGCGTCGGCCGCCAGCGAACAGCTCGGCAGGCTCCGCGGCGAGGCCGAGCGGCACGCCCCCGAGCACGGCGACGCGCACACCGAGCTCCCCGAGGAGCTGGTCCCCGCCGACGCCGAGCAGGCCAAGGAGCTGCTGCGCACCGCCACCGGCGAACTCGCGGCCCGCAGCGACGCCCTGGAGGCGGCCCGCGCCGCGCACGGCGAGCTGCTGCGCGCCCACCGCACCGCCGAGGACGCCGCCGGCGGCTTCGACGAGACCGCGGCCATGCTGCGCGACCTGCTCCGCGACAACCAGCGGGCGGCGGACGGCGACGGCGACGCGGAGGGCGAGCAGAGCGAGCCGTACGCCGGGAACCTGGAGGCGGCCCGGCAGTCCGCGGCCGAGGCCCGCCGCTCGCTGCGCGGCTGCGCGAGCGACCTGTCGGCCGCCGAGTCGGCGGTCCGCGAGGCCAGTGACGTGCTGGTGCGGCACGCGAACTCCACCCGGTACGAGCAGGTGCGCACCCCCGCCCGCCAGCAGATCCGGGAACTGCCCGCCGCGGCCCTGCCGGAGCACGCCGCGGCCTGGGCGGACGCCTTCGCGCCCCGGCTGCGCGTGCTCACCGACGAACTGGAGCAGCTGGAGCGCAACCGCGGCAGCATCGTCGACCGGCTGCGCGGCCTGGTCGAGTCCTCGCTCACCACCCTGCGCTCCGCGCAGCGGCTGTCCCGGCTGCCCGAGGGGCTGGGGGAGTGGTCGGGCCAGGAGTTCCTGCGCATCCGCTTCGAGGAGCCGGACCAGGCCACGCTCAGCGAGCGGCTCGGCGAGGTCATCGACGAGGCGACCCGCTCGGCGGTGAAGAAGAACTCCGACCTGCGCCGCGACGGGATGTCGCTGCTGCTGCGCGGCGTGAGCGCGGCCCTCCAGCCGCGCGGCGTGGCCGTGGAGATCCTCAAGCCGGACGCGGTGCTGCGCGCCGAGCGGGTCCCGGTCGGGCAGATGGGCGACGTGTTCTCCGGCGGGCAGCTGCTGACCGCGGCCATCGCGCTGTACTGCACCATGGCGGCGCTGCGCAGCAACGACCGGGGCCGCGACAAGCAGCGGCACGCGGGCACGCTCTTCCTGGACAACCCGATCGGCCGCGCCAACGCCACGTATCTGCTGGAGCTCCAGCGGGCCGTCGCGGACGCGCTCGGCGTCCAGCTCCTCTACACCACGGGCCTGTTCGACACCACGGCGCTGGCCGAGTTCCCGCTGGTCATCCGGCTCCGCAACGACGCGGATCTGCGCGCGGGCCTGAAGTACATCAGCGTGGAGGAGCATCTGCGGCCCGGACTGCCGCAGGAGGACCCGGACTCCGAGCCGGTGCACGGCGAGATCACGGCGACCCGGATGTTCCGCCGCCCGGAGGAGGAGCCGCCGTCGGCGGAGCCCGAGTCCGTCCCCGCGCAGGCCCGGCCCGAGCCCGTACCGACGGAGGAACAGCGGGCAGAGGAGCAGCCGCAGGAGCAGCCGGCAGCGGAATAGCCGGCAGCGGGCTGGTGGCCGGTCAGGAGCCGTCGGCCGGGGGCGCGAGCGGCCGGAGCCGGGCGGCGACGCCCGGCTCGCCCCCGTACCGCTCCCGCAGCAGCGACTCGACGGCCGTGCGCAGCTCGCGCACCCCGTCGAGCTGCCCGCCGGACCGGTGCATGGAGTTGTCGATGGCCAGCAGCTCCTCGTCCGGGATCTGACTGACGTACGTACGGAGCTCGGCGAGGTCGAGCCGCCGGTTGAAGTCGTGCACGGCGTCGCGCCAGCGGTGCAGCAGCGCGATCAACGGGACGTGGCCCGGAGCCGAGAACGCCCCGGACACCAGCGCCGCGTCGGTGGCGGACTGCACCAGCCGCGGGTAGACGCGCGCCTTGGGCGCGTGCGGGTCCAGCCGCGCGAACCCCTCGCCGGTGAGCAGCTCGGTGTTCTTGACGAGCTCGTCGGCGAGCGCGTAGAGCGCCTGGGCGCGCCGCTCGCGAGCCGCCGCCCGCCGCTCCGCGTAGACCCCGGTGATGGCGGCGACGAGCGCGAGCCCCGTGGTGGCCGGCTCGAACGCGCCGCCCGCGCCGCGCGCGGTGACGAGCCACCACACGCTCAGCACGAGGGCGAGCAGCAGGCAGGCGAAGGTGGCGGCGGCGAAGAACGGCCGGCTCAGCCGTCTGAGACGCTCCATCAAACGCGCGGCCCGCTGGACGCGAAGGGGTCGGGCCCGGCCGGGGTGCGGGGCGCCTCGGCGCTCTGGAGCATCAGCAGCGTCATCCCGAACGCGGGCCGGTCGAAGGCCGCGTGCCCGGTGTCATGGGTCTGCCCGGCCTTGACGACCCGCGCCTCCGCCAGCATCTTCTCCACTCCGGGCAGGGTGTACTTGCGGCTGAGGTAGAGGCGGATGGTGTCCCGGTCGGGGAACGGGACCGTGCTGCGGTCCGGCAGCGTCAGCTCCACCTGGGCGCCCGTGCGGTTGTGGTATATGACCTTGATCTTCAGCGCCCGGTCGTCCTCGACCGAGCCCTCGCAGGTGAGGCTGTTCATGTCGATCTGCAGATCCGTGTACTGCATGAGGGCGCTGGTGACGAACTCGCGGAAGCGCGGGCTGTTCTCGTACTCCTGCGCCGCCGCGCGGGCCGCGGCGTCCCCCTGGTCGGCGGTGTTGGCGATCTCCAGCAGGAAGCGGTCCTGCGGGCGCAGCAGCTTGTCGGCGAGGAGCGCCAGCAGCTGGGAGTCGCTGTCGAAGTTGGCGAGGGTGTTGCCGAGCAGCGAGTAGAGGACGGGCTCGTCGCCCACGGTGCGCCGGATCAGCGTGCTGAGGCGGTCGAGGTTGCGGGGGAGCGAGAAGTCGAGCTGTACGGGCAGCACGTCGCCGGCCGGTACGTGCAGGTGCTGGAGCGCCTCCCGCTGCGCGAGCCGCAGCATCTCGGCGCTCACGTCCACCGGGATGTAGCAGGCGGACTGGCCCCGGCTGTCGAGGTACCGCAGCAGCGCCTGGTCCTTCTGGCCGGTGCCCGGCCCCAGGCTGACGTAGTGCAGCGGGCCGTCGGGCAGCGCGGTCCCCATGGCGTGCCAGCGGCGGCTGAAGGAGCCGATGCTCTCGCGCATCACCGGGTAGTACAGGTCGTTGCAGGCGTGCGCCCAGGCGACGGTGGATTCGAGGCCCCAGTACGAGAAGCCGGAGGTGATGAGCTTGCCGCCGCCCGCGGGGTCGGGCCGGTGCCGCAGCCCGGCGGTGACCTGGGCGAGCTTCCCCGACTGCTCCTCGCCGACGAGGCACACCGTCCAGCCGGGGTCCCCGAGGATTCCTTGAATGCGATGGACCGCCTGATCCCGGTCAGCCATGGCTGTCATCCCCCTTAGCCCCGCCGCCGTCTCCGGCGGACACACCGTCAACAGCCGAACTTAGCGGGGAGTTGACGATCAGGGAAAGCGCGGCCGCCGGGCCCTGCGCATCTCCCGAGCCGAGCTGCTGGGGACGGAGATCACGCCGTGCCGCTGGTTCCACACCTGCCGGGTGACCCAGACGTCGACCGCCGCCCAGGTGGCCACCACGGTGCTGGCTATGCTGCACAGCGTGGCGGGGAAGGCGAACCAGGCGCCGGCCAGCGCGCAGAGGACCGCGACCATGGCCTGGGCCAGCGTCAGAGCGATGATGATCACGGCGCGGACCGCCGCGGTACGGACCGGGTCGGGCATCCGCCGTCTGCGGGCGGGCTCCTCGGTCCACAGCGGCGGCCGTCCCCCGCGGGACGGGATGTCGTGATCCTGGTCCATGGAGATTCACCCCCTCAGTGACTGCCCGGTGCGGGCGCTTCCCAAAAGAGGGGCATCGGGCGTATTCCTCCCACCCCTCCGTGAGGAAGAGCGAACAACCATGGTCAAAGGTTCCCATGGGGAGTGGATTTCCGGCCAGAAGGGTCCACTCTCTTACCCCGTCGACGGGGTGTCATGCACCACAAGCGGGAGCGGAAAGTCCGGTTATCGCCTGACAACTCGCCACCAAAGCCGCTGATCACACGGTGTCAAGGACCGTACACGTCTTCGGATTGGTCGCCCGACAGTAGTAGGCTCGCGCCGCTTATTGTCGGAACACGACCCCCGCGCGCCGGGGTTGACGTTGGGGAGGCCATGCGCTTTCGCGGGAAGTCGATCCGCCGGAAGATCGTGGCGCTGCTGCTGGTGCCGCTGGTGTCGCTGACGGCCCTGTGGGCCTTCGCCACCGTGATCACCGGCCAGGAAGCGGCTCAGCTCCTCACCGGGGCCGACGTGATGCGCAGACTCGGCCACCCCGCCGAGGACATGGCCCAGGCCCTCCAGAAGGAACGCCGCCAGACCCTCGTCTACCTGGCCGACCAGCGCCGCTCCGACGCCCTGGAAGCCCTCCGCGCCCAGCGCCGGGCCACCGACAAGACCGCCGCCGACCTGCGTTCGGGCGCCGTCCGCAAGGTGCGCGACGACATGAGCGCCGAATCCGCCGACCAGTTCACCACCATCGAGGACGGCCTCGACGACCTCGCCGGGCTGCGCCGCAAGGTCGAGCACAACACCCTCACCCGCGACGGCGCGCTGCGCGCCTACAACGAACTCGTCGACCCCTACTACGCGTTCCTCGGCACCCTCAACACGCTCCAGGACGCCGGCATGGACAAGCAGGGCCGCGCCCTCGTCGGCCTCACCCGCGCCCGCGAGGCCCTCTCCCGCGAGGACGCGTTGCTCGCCGCCGGGCTCGCCGCGGGCTCCATGAGCCGCCAGGAGATCCGGTCCTTCTCCGACCGGATCGCCGAGCGCAAGGTCCTCTACGCCACCAACCTGCCGGTCCTGCCCGCCTCCGACCAGAACATCTACGGGGACTTCTGGCGCGGCGCCGACGCCCGCGCCCTGGAGAAGACCGAGGAGGCCGTCCTCGCCGCCGGCCCCGCCAAGACATACGGGGCCGTCAACTCGCAGCGCTGGCAGGCCGCCACGGGCCCCGTCCTCGACGACCTCCGCCGGATGGGCGACGACGCGGCCGACCGCTACCAGGACCGCGTCAAGCCCGTCGCCGACGGCGTGCTCCTCAAGGCGGGCGCGGCCGGCGTCCTCGGCTTCATCGCGCTCGCCGTCTCCCTCGTCATCTCCACCCGCATCGGCCGCTCCCTCATCCGCGACCTGCGCCGGGTCCGCAAGGAGGCGCACGAGGTCTCGGGCGTACGGCTGCCCAGCGTGATGCGCAGGCTCGCCGCCGGCGAACAGGTCGACGTCGAGACCGAGGCGCCGCGCCTCGAATACGGCCAGGACGAGCTCGGCCAGGTCGGCCAGGCCCTCAACACCCTCCAGCGCGCCGCCGTCGAGGCCGCCGTCAAACAGGCCGACATGCGTCGCGGCGTCTCCGAGGTGTTCGTCAACCTCGCCCGCCGCAGCCAGGTCCTGCTGCACCGCCAGCTGACCCTGCTCGACACCATGGAGCGGCGCACCGAGGACACCGACGAACTCGCCGACCTCTTCCGCCTCGACCACCTCACCACCCGCATGCGGCGGCACGCCGAGGGCCTGGTCATCCTCTCCGGCGCGGCCCCCTCCCGGCAGTGGCGCAAGCCCATCCAGCTCATGGACGTCGTACGGGCGGCCGTCGCCGAGGTCGAGGACTACGAGCGCATCGAGGTCCGCCGGCTGCCGCGGCTCGCCGTGAGCGGCCCGGCCGTCGCCGACATCACCCACCTCGTCGCCGAACTCCTGGAGAACGCCACCGTCTTCTCCCCGCCGCACACCGCGGTCCAGGTGGTCGGCGAGCGCGTCTCCAACGGCTTCACCCTGGAGATCCACGACCGGGGCCTCGGGATGGCGCCCGACGCCCAGCTGGAGGCGAACCTCCGGCTCGCCGAGACCCCCGAGTTCGAGCTCTCCGACACCGACCGGCTCGGCCTCTTCGTCATCAGCCGCCTCGCCCGCCGCCAGGGCGTCCGCGTCTCCCTCCAGCCCTCCCCGTACGGCGGCACCACCGCGGTCGTGCTCATCCCCGAGGCGCTGCTGGTCGACGCGGGCAGGGGCACGGGGTACGAGCGCGACGCGGACACCGGCGGGAACGACACCGGGGGCGCCGGGAGCATCGGGGGCAGCCGGCTGGCCGCGCTCGCCCAGGTGCCCGTACCGCTGCCCGAACGGCCCGACGCGGACCGGCCGACGCGCGCCGGGCCGGCCGGGGACGGGCCCGTGTACGGCGCGTTCGACGAGGAGGAGAGCGCGCTGTTCCGCCGCCGCGGCGCCGCGCCCGCGCCCGCCCCGGAACAGCACCAGCAGGCGGCCGAGGCGCCCGCGCCCACCCGGCCCGACGGCCCCGTGCCGCTGCCGCGCCGCCGGTCGGCCGCACACGCCGCCCGCGCCGCCGACCACCGCGGTCCGGCCGCCGAGGACGGCGGCACGGGCGCGGGGCAGGACGAGAAGACCGTCGCGCTGCCCCGGCGGGTGCGGCAGGCCAGCCTCGCCCCCCAGCTCAAGAACGACCCCGCGGGGCAGGCCGCCGCCGCGGGCCCTGCCGATCCGGAGCCCGAGCGCGACGCCGACGAGGTGCGGGCCAGGATGGCCTCGCTCCAGCGCGGCTGGCAGCGCGGGCGGGAGCACAACGCACGCGAACCCGACGGCACGGCATCCACCGCACAAGGAACGACATCTGAAGGGGACGGTCGATGACCGCACCGAAGGCCGCAGCACGCAGCGCCTCCACGAGCACCGGCGAGCTGAACTGGCTGCTCGACGAGCTCGTCGAGCGCGTCGGCAGCATCCGCAAGGCGCTCGTACTCTCCGGAGACGGCCTGCCGACCGGCACATCCAAGGAGCTGACCCGTGAGGACGGCGAACATCTGGCAGCCGTCGCCTCCGGCTTCCACAGCCTCGCCAAAGGCGTAGGCCGGCACTTCGAGGCCGGCAAGGTCAGGCAGACCGTCGTCGAGCTCGACGAGGCATTCCTCTTCGTCACCGCGGCGGGCGACGGCAGCTGTCTGGCCGTGCTCGCCGACGCCGACTCGGACGTCGGGCTCGTCGCCTATGAGATGACGCTCCTCGTCAAGCGCGTGGGGGCGCACCTGGCCGCCGCTCCGCGGACCGGCGTGGCCGCCGACGGGTGACGGCAGGCATGACCGAAGACGGCGGCGGCCCGGCCCGCTGGTTCGACGACGCGGCGGGTCCAGTGGTACGGCCGTACGCCATGACGCGCGGCCGTACCCGCAGCGCGGCCGAGGCGAAGCTCGATCTGATCGCGGTCGTCATCGCCGACGAGTCCCTGGACGCGCACGCCGGCGACGTGTACGCCGTGGTGGACCAGACGCTGTCCCCGGAACACCTCGACATCGTCGAACTCAGCGTCGACGCCCCGCAGTCCATCGCGGAGCTCGCCTCCGGGCTCGACCTGCCCGTCGGGGTGGTCCGGGTCCTGGTCGGCGACCTGATCGACGCGGAGCTCGTCCGCGTCTCCAGACCGGTGCCCCCGGCGGAGCTCCCGGACGAGACCCTGCTCCGCGAGGTGATCGACGGCCTGCGGGCGCTGTAGCCGGGCCCCGCGCCCGTACGGCCTCCGGGCCGCCGCGCACCGCGATCGGCCCTCGGCGGACCGCAGTTGACGTGCGCGGGACGTGCGAGCGCGGTGAGCACGTTGTACTGTTCCTTTGCCCAAGCCGACCACTTGCTGATCGCTTGGTTACCAACCCTGTCCACGCCATCCAGGAGAAGAGACTCATGGTCTTCGGGCGCTCCGACCGAAGCCGCAAGCGGTCCAAGGCCGACCCGGTGACGCTCAAGATCCTGGTCGCGGGCGGCTTCGGGGTCGGCAAGACGACGCTGGTCGGCGCGGTCAGCGAGATCCGGCCGCTGCGCACCGAGGAGCTGCTCAGCGAGGCGGGACGGCCGGTCGACTCCACCGACGGCGTGGAGGCCAAGTCCACCACCACCGTCGCCATGGACTTCGGCCGCATCACGCTCCGCGAGGACTTAGTCCTCTACCTCTTCGGCACCCCCGGCCAGGACCGCTTCTGGTTCCTCTGGGACGAACTGGCGCAGGGCGCCCTCGGCGCGGTCGTCCTCGCCGACACCCGCCGGCTCCAGGACTGCTTCGCCGCCATCGACTACTTCGAACGGCGCTCCATCGCCTTCACCGTCGCCGTCAACTGCTTCGACGGCGCGGACCGCTACCCCGAGGACACCGTCCGCGACGCCCTCGACCTCGACCCCGAGGTCCCCGTCCTGCTGTGCGACGCGCGCGAGCGGGAATCCGCCAAGCGGGTCCTGATCTCGGTCGTCGAGCACGCCATGGAGGCGTCCGCGAACCACCGCGAGCACGCTCGCACGTGAGGCGCGCGCCCCGGCCCGTACGCCCTCGCAGCCGGCGAAGGGCGTACGGGCCGGGGCGCGGCAGCGGTCAGCCGCCGCCCGCCTCGTCCTCGCCCTCCTCCTCGTGCCAGCCGAAGCTGCGCTCGACGGCCTTGCGCCAGTTGCCGTACTCCCGCTCCCGCTCCCCGGCCTCCATCCGCGGCGTCCACTCCGTGTCGCGCTTCCAGTGCGCCCGCAGCTCGTCGAGGTCCTGCCACACGCCCGTGGCCAGCCCCGCCGCGTAGGCCGCGCCCAGACACGTCGTCTCGGCCACGACCGGACGGATCACCGGCACGCCCAGCACATCCGCCTGATGCTGCATCAGCAGATTGTTCACGGTCATCCCGCCGTCCACCTTCAGCGAGGTGAGCCGCACCCCGGAGTCCTGGTACATCGCGTCCACCACCTCATGCGTCTGCCAGCTCGTCGCCTCCAGCACGGCGCGCGCCAGATGCGCCTTGGTGACGTACCGGGTGAGCCCGGTGACCACGCCCCGCGCGTCCGAGCGCCAGTACGGCGCGTACAGCCCGGAGAACGCCGGCACGATGTACGCCCCGCCGTTGTCCGCCACGCTCGCGGCCAGCGGCTCGATCTCGTCGGCGGAGCGGATGATCCCCAGCTGGTCGCGGAACCACTGCACCAGCGCGCCCGTGATCGCGATCGAGCCCTCCAGGCAGTAGACGGCCGCGTCACCGCCCAGCCGGTAGCCCACCGTCGTCAGCAGCCCGTTCTTGGACGCCACCGGCCGCTCGCCCGTGTTCAACAGCAGGAACGAGCCCGTCCCATAGGTGTTCTTGGCCTCGCCCACCCCGAAGCAGGTCTGCCCGAAGACGGCGGCCTGCTGATCGCCCAGCGCCGAGGCGACCGGCACCCCGGCCAGCTGGCCGACCGCCGTCCCGTACACCTCGGCCGAGGAGCGGATCTCGGGCAGCATCACCTCGGGCAGATTCATCGCGGCGAGCACCGAGGAGTCCCACTGGAGGGTCTCCAGGTTCATCAGCATCGTGCGCGAGGCGTTGGTGACGTCCGTGACGTGCGCCCCGCCGTCCGTGCCGCCGGTCAGATTCCAGATCAGCCAGGAGTCCAGGGTGCCGAAGGCCACCTCGCCCAGCTCGGCCCGGCGGCGCAGCCCCGGCACGTTGTCCAGCAGCCAGGCCGCCTTGGGCCCGGAGAAGTAGCTCGCCAGCGGCAGCCCGGTCGCGGCCCGGAACCGGTCCTGGCCGTCCGCGCCGCCCAGCTCCCGGCAGAGCGCGGACGTCCGCGTGTCCTGCCACACGACCGCGTTGTGCACCGGCTTGCCCGTCGTGCGGTCCCACAGGACCGTCGTCTCCCGCTGGTTGGTGATGCCCACCGCGCTCAGCTCGTCGGCCCGCAGCCCCGCCTTGGCGAGCGCACCCGCCACCACGGCCTGCACCTTGGACCAGATCTCGGCCGCGTCGTGCTCCACCCAGCCCGGCTTGGGGAAGATCTGCCGGTGCTCGCGCTGGTCGGCGGCGACGATCGCGCCGTCGTGATTGAAGATGATGCAGCGACTGGAGGTGGTGCCCTGGTCGATCGCGGCGACGTACCGGTCGGCCCCGCCGGTCTTGTCGATCATGACGTCTCCCGAGTCAGTAGGCTGCGTTGAAGATGAGACCGGACAGCGCCGCCCCGATCAACGGACCCGCCACCGGGATCCAGGAGTACCCCCAGTCGGAGGTGCCCTTGCCGGGGATGGGCAGCAGGGCGTGCGCGATGCGCGGACCGAGGTCGCGCGCCGGATTGATGGCATAGCCGGTCGGCCCGCCCAGCGAGAGGCCGATGCCGACCACGACGAACGCGACCATCAGTGTCTGGGTGCCGGACTGCCCGAGCCCCTTCGTGAGCCCGAAGGCCAGCACGGGCAGCACCAGCCCCATCGTCGCGATGATCTCGGTGAGCAGGTTGGCCACCGGATTGCGGACCTCCGGAACGGTCGAGAAGATCCCCAGCGTCGGCTGCGAGCCGTCCTTGTCGGCGTTGGCGGCGAACTGCGCGTAGTAGGCGAGCCAGCACAGCACCGCGCCGAGCACCGCGCCCACCATCTGCCCCGCGACATAGACCGGCACCTTGTCCCAGTGCCCGGTGTCGATGGCGATGCCCAGCGTCACCGCCGGATTGAGGTGCCCGCCGGAGAGCGGTCCCGCGGTGTACGCCCCGGCCAGCACGCCGAAGCCCCAGCCGAACGCGATCACGACCCAGCCGGCGGCCCTGGCCTTCGAGTGTTTGAGCGTGACGGCGGCGCACACTCCGGCGCCGAAGAGAATCAGCACCGCGGTGCCGATGATCTCGCCTATGAAGATGTCGCCATTGGAGAACTGATCCACTGCGGCTCCCGGTCCCTCGCCCGGGACACCGTCCCGGTCCTCCGTGCAGGGGGGCTCCCCGATGAGGCGGCGGCCGGCGGCCGAGGGTTCCCGTGCCCCCTGCCCGGCGTCGGCGATCAGCGCGACAGGGCATTCGCCAGGGGAGCGGTGGCACCACCGGGGACGCCCTGCTGCGGCGGTGCCGACTGATACCCGGCAGTGTTCACCGCTGCTGACGGAGCGTCAAGGTCGTCCGCAGCGGCGGCGGAGCGGCGTCAGCCGCCGCCCGCTCGGCGCCCGTGGACGGACCGGTAGGAGACCGGGAAGTCGAAGTAGCTGCCGGGGAACGGCTCCGGCTGGTACGTGTAGTGCCACCACTCCTGCGGCAGATTGACGAAACCGGCGCCCGCCATCGCGGACTTGAGCAGCATCCGGTTGGCCTTCTGCTTCCCCCGCACCCGCGGATCGAGGGTGTGCGAGAGGGTGTCCATGCAGTCGAACCCGGTCCCCATGTCGAGCGAGTTGTCCGGGAACCGCTGCCCCTTGGGCGCGTGACAGGGCACGAGCCGCTCCCCGGGGACGTACGGCCGGGTCGGCACGGGCGGCAGCCGGACCACCGTCAGATCCATGGTGCTGCCCCGGCTGTGCCCCGACTTCTCGGCGATATAGCCGTCGTCGAACAGCCGCGACTTGTCCACCCGGGGATAGAACTCGCGCTTCATCCGCTGATCGGCGAGGTCCGCGCCCCATTCCATGAAGGCCGCCACCGCCCGCTTCGGCCGGTAGCAGTCGTAGACCTTCAGCGTGTACCCCCGGCGCAGCAGCCCGCGCTGCACCCGGTGCAGGGCCAGCGCGGCGGGCCGGGTCAGCAGGCACACCGGCTGCCGGTAGCCGTCGACCCGGCGGCCGGTGAAGTTGTGCGGGGTGATGTAGCGGATCTCCTGGAGGATCGTCGGATCGACGTCGCGGAGGGCCACGAACTCCCTCGGGGCCTTCGGCTCCCGCTGCGGGCGCGCCGGCCGCTCCCGCGCCGCGGCGGCAGGGGCATGCGAATCGGCTGAGGCGGCCGGGGCCAGCGCGAGGAGAGCGGCGGCGGAGAGAGCCAGCGCGCGGGAGGGGACAGCGGACCGGGCGCGTTCTCGGGCGGTGGAAGCGGGCCGGGCGCGTCCGGGCGCGGTGGAAGCGGACCGGGCGCGTCGGGGCGTCGTGGAAGCGGACCGGGTACGTCCGCGGGCCCCGGCGGTGGACCGGTTGCGTCCGGGCGTCCCGGCGGTGGACCGGGCCCCTCCGCGCGAGAAGGCTGCGGACAGGGCGCGTACGCGCGCGACGACGGCGAATCCTGGCATGGGCCCTCCAGACAGTCGGTGATCCCTCCACTTAGCAGCTCCGAAGGCCGCCGCGGAAGAGGGCGCGACGCCGCCCCGCTACCCCGCGGCCACCGGACGCACCCGTACCGGATACGCCACCTCGTCCGCGCCCTCCTGCTCCACCCGCAGCCGCCCGTCCCGCCACCGCGTCGTGAACCGCACCGCCGCCGGCCGCTCCCAGCCGTCCCCCGCGTCCGGAATCAGCACGCCCGCGCCCGTACGCCCCGGCGCCGGCTCCCACACCTCCAGCTCCACCCCGCCCCCGGCGCCCGCCACCGGCACCACCGACCCCGCCCGCGCCAGCACCGGAATCCGCTCCAGCGGCGCGGGCAGCAGCACCTGCCCCGGCCCCTCGTACGCCCGGCCCGACGCCGTGTCATACCAGCGCCCCCGCGGCAGCCGCACCGCCCGCCACTCCGCTCCCGCCTCCAGCACCGGCGCCACCAGCAGCGAATCGCCCAGCAGATAGGCGTCCTCGCAGTCGCGCAGCGCCCGGTCCTGCGGCGAACGCCACCACACCGGCCGCACATACGGCGCCCCCGTCCGGTGCGCGAGCTGCGCCAGCGTCACGAAGTACGGCAGGAGCCGCTCCCGCTCCCGCAGCGCCGCCCCCGCGTGCTCCAGCACCCGCGGACCGAACTCCCACGGCTCCCGCCGCCCCGCGTCGATCGCCGCGTGCGTACGGAAGAACGGCAGCAGCGAACCCAGCTGGAACCAGCGCAGGAACAGCTCCGGCGACGGCGAACCCGTGAACCCCCCGACATCCGGCCCCGAATACGGCACCCCGCACAGCCCCAGCCCCAGCACCAGCGCGAGCGACGCCCGCAGCCCCGGCCAGCCCGTGGCCACATCCCCCGACCAACTGCCCCCGTACCGCTGCACACCCGCCCACCCCGACCGCGAGAACAGGAACGGCCGCTCCGCCGGCCGCAGCTCGCACAGCCCCTCGTAACCGGCCCGCGCCATCGCCAGCCCGTACACGTTGTGCGCCTCCCGATGATCACCGCCCCGGCCCTCCAGAGCATGCCGCGCCGAACGCGGCAGCGTCGGATCGCCGAAGGCCGCGAACGACACCGGCTCATTCATGTCGTGCCACACCCCCGAGAACCCCTGCGCCAGCCGCTCCCCGTACAGCCCGCCCCACCACTTGCGCACCCCCGGCTCCGTGAAGTCCGGGAAGACCGACTCGCCCGCCCACACCTCGCCCCGCACCCGCCGCCCCCGCGCGTCCCGTACGAACGCGTCCGCCGCCGCCCCGCTGTCGTACACCGCGTTCCCCGGCTCCGCCTTCACCGCCGGATCCACGATCGACACCAGCCGCACCCCCTGCCCGCGCAGCTCCGCCGCCAGCCCCGGCAGATCCGGGAACCGCTCGCCGTCCACCGTGAACACCCGGTGCCCCCGGTAGTGGTCGATGTCCAGATGGAGCGCCGACAGCGGCAGCCCCCGCTCCCGGTAACCGGCCGCCACCCGCCGCACCTCGGCCGCGTCCCCGAACCCCCAGCGCGCGTGGTGGTACCCCAGCGCCCACGCCGGCGGCAGCGCGGGCGCACCCGTCAGCGCCGTCCACGCGTGCAGCACCCGCGCCGGCGTCCCCGCCATCACCCAGTAGCGCAGCGGCCCCCCGTCCATCCGCACCTCGCACCCGCCCCGCCGGTCGTGCCCCGAACCCTCGCCCTCCACGCCCTCCCGCAGCGCCACCCGCCCGTCCCACGAGTTGTCGTGGAAGATCAGATGCGACCCCGCGTCCGCCACCACCAACTGCACCGGCATCGTCAGATACAGCGGATCGTCCCCCGGCTCGAAGGACCCGCCCGGATCGGTGTTCCACAGCCGGTACGAACCGTCCCGCAGCCGGGGCCCCGCCGCCCGGCCGCCCAGCCCGAAGAACCGCGCGTCCGCCGCCACCTCGGACCGCTGCACCCAGCGCGCCCCGCCCCCCGCGTCGCCCGCCCCCGCCGCCCGCGGCCCGGCACCCCACCCGTCCACCGGCTCCCACCAGCGCGGCGGCAGATCCCGCCGCAGCACCGCGCCCCCGGGCGTACGCACCTCCACCGCGCCGTGCCGGGAGACCACCACCAGCACCCGCTCCGACATCACCCGCCAGCCGCCGTCCGTATCCGGCTCCAGCACCGCCCGCTCGTCCACCGCCGGACACGGCCCCGCCAGCGCGTACGACGGCTCCGGCCCCGCGCCGTCCCAGCCGCAGAACACCGCGCCGCCCGCCGCGACCCGCACCCGCAGCGACGACCGCGCGAACCGCACCACCCCGCCGCCCGGCAGCGGCTCCGCCCCCTGCGCCGCACCCGGCACCCGCGCCCGCTCCGCGCCGCGCCGCGGCAGCCCGGCCGCGTCCAGGCGCCGCCGCCGCACCGCCGACCGCAGCGACCGCAGCCTCCGCCCCGCACCGACTGATTTCACCGACCGCACCAGGTCACGCGCATCCATGCTGCTCACCCTGCCACCGACGCCGCCGGGCGCGCGCTCCGTTCAACTCCCGTTCACCCAGGGGTATCCCGCCATATCGTCCCGGCTTCACCGCACACCCGATATCCACACCGACCACACCCGCCGCACCCCCGACGCGCTCGGCGCGGACCGCCGCCCAGCGCCGCGGCACACCCCGGCCGCCCCCGCCGCGGGGCCCGGACCTGGTGCGGGAGTCGATCACGTGGCATCGTCCTGCACAGCCGCGTTCCGCGCACACCCCGCACGTGCGCGGCGACGCCCACGACGCGTGACAGCCGGGAGACGCCAGATGACCACCGCACCGCAGCCCGCAGCCCAGCCGGAACCCCTGTGGCAGCCCGGCGAGGACCGCATCGCCGCCGCCCAGGTCACCCGCTTCCAGGACTGGGCCGCGAAGCACCACGGCGCGCCCCCCGCCGTCCCCGGCGACGCCGCCGCGAGCTACGCCGCGCTCCACCGCTGGTCCGTACAGGAACTGGAACGCTTCTGGCAGGCCACCACCGAATGGTTCGACGTCCGCTTCGCCACCCCGTACGAGCGCGTCCTCGCCGACCGCGCCATGCCCGGCGCCACCTGGTTCCCCGGCGCCACCCTCAACTACGCCGCACACGCCCTGCGCGCCGCCGACGACCCCGCCCGAGCCGGCACGCCCGCCCTCCTCCACGTGGACGAGACCCACGAACCGCGGACCATCACCTGGGCCGAGCTCCGCGGCCAGGTCGGCTCCCTCGCCGCCGAACTGCGCCGCCTCGGGGTACGCCCCGGCGACCGCGTCAGCGGCTACCTCCCCAACATCCCGCAGGCCGTCACCGCGCTCCTCGCCACCGCCGCCGTCGGCGCCGTATGGACCTCCTGCGCCCCCGACTTCGGCGCCCGCAGCGTCCTCGACCGCTTCCAGCAGGTCGAACCCGTCGTCCTGTTCACCGTCGACGGCTACCGCTACGGCGGCAAACGCCACGAACGCGCCGAGACCGTCGCCGAACTCCGCCGCGAACTGCCCACCCTCCGCGCCGTCGTGCACATCCCGCTCCTCGGCACCCCCGCCCCCGAAGGCGCCCTCGAATGGGACGCGCTCACCTCCGCCGGCGCCGAACCCGTCTACGAGCAGGTGCCCTTCGACCACCCCCTGTGGGTGCTCTACTCCTCCGGCACCACCGGCCTCCCCAAGGCCATCGTCCAGTCCCAGGGCGGCATCCTGGTCGAACACCTCAAACAGCTCGGCCTGCACTGCGACCTCGGCCCCGGCGACCGCTTCTTCTGGTACACCTCCACCGGCTGGATGATGTGGAACTTCCTCGTCTCCGGCCTCCTCGTCGGCGCCACGATCGTCCTGTACGACGGCAGCCCCGGCCACCCCGACATCTCCGCCCAGTGGCGCGTCGCCGAACGCACCGGCGCCACCCTCTTCGGCACCTCCGCCGCGTACGTCATGGCCTGCCGCAAGGCCGGCCTCCACCCCGGGCGCGACCTCGGCCTCACCACCGTTGAATGCGTCGCCACCACCGGCTCGCCGCTGCCCCCCGACGGCTTCCGCTGGATCCACGACGAGGTCGCCGACTCCATGTGGATCGCCTCCGTCAGCGGCGGCACGGACGTGTGCAGCTGCTTCGCCGGAGCCGTCCCCACCCTCCCCGTCCACATCGGCGAACTCCAGGCCCCCTGCCTCGGCACCGACCTCCAGGCCTGGGACGCCGCCGGCCAGCCCGTGACCGACGAGGTCGGCGAACTGATCGTCACCAACCCCATGCCGTCCATGCCCATCCACTTCTGGAACGACCCTGACGGCACCCGCTACCACGACAGCTACTTCGAGATGTTCCCCGGCGCCTGGCGCCACGGCGACTGGATCACTCTCACCTCCCGCGGCTCCGTCGTCATCCACGGCCGCTCCGACTCCACCCTCAACCGCCAGGGCGTACGGATGGGCTCCGCCGACATCTACGAAGCGGTCGAACGGCTCCCCGAGATCCGCGAATCCCTCGTCATCGGCGTCGAACAGCCCGACGGCGGCTACTGGATGCCCCTCTTCGTCCACCTCGCCCCGGACGCCGCACTCGACGACGAGCTGCGCGCCCGCATCAAGAGCACCATCCGCGAGAACCTCTCCCCGCGCCACGTCCCCGACGAGGTCATCGAGGTGCCCGGAGTCCCGCACACCCTCACCGGCAAACGCATCGAGGTCCCCGTCAAACGCCTCCTGCAAGGCGCCAAGCTGGAGAAGGCCGTCAACCCCGGCTCCGTCGACGACCTCGAACTCCTGCGATTCTACGAGCGGCTCGCCCACGACCGCGCCGCCGCGGACAGCTGAGTCGGACCCGCGGCCGGCCGACGCCGAGGGCCACTGTCAGTGCCCCCGATTACTCTGAGTGAGCATTGATCGCTCACGCCGAGGGGGAGTCATGGCGCACGCCGGAAACGACCGAAAGCGCACCACCGCACGGCGCTCGCTGCGCCGAGAAGCACCCAGCACCGTGGCCCTGCTCGCCGACGAACGGGACTTCGCGGCCATGCGGCGGTACGAGACCTTCTCCTTCGACGACCACACGGCCTACCTGCGGCAGATGGAAGGACTGCTGAAGACGCTCGCCGCCCAGGGCGTCCACGTCACCGTCGCCCTCTTCGACCCCGTCGGCTACGAGGAGTTCTGCGCCCACACCCGCCTCGACCCCGACGCACCCGCCAGCCGCACCCGCTACACCGCCCACCTGGGCGCGGCCGGCGGCACGGTGCCCTACGAAGGCCAGCCCGTCGACCGCCTGCTGCCGCACCTCATCGATGCCGCCGAACGCCAGGCGACCTGGGAGTACGCGACGCGGCTGCTCTCCCGGGCGGCCGGCTGCGAGAGCTGCGGCGAGGACCGGGCCGATGCCGCGTTCGCCCGCGCCTCGCACGCCCTGCGGCTGCTCCTCGACGTGGACGGGCATAGCGCGCACCACCTGGTGTGCAGTATCCCGGCCGACCACCCGGCCGACGAGCCCCCGCTCGTCGCGGTGGTGCGCGCCGAGCCCCGCCCCGGCGGCGCGCTCCACGCGCCGCAGACCCAGGCCCTCGTCTTCTGCACGGTGCTGGCCGCCGGCCTGGCCACCGCGCGCCGCGGCGGCGTCGTCCTGCGCACCACCACGCCGGACGGTCGCGACCGGGTCCGCGGCTGGGCCCTGCACGACGACTGGCTGCGCCCCCTGAGCGAGGCCGAGATCTTCGCCGCCTACTGCACGGACGCCGACACCGGCGAACCCGTACCGCCCGAGCACGGAGTGGAGTACGCGGCGGGCGCCCCGCTCGTACGGCCACCGGAGGCGGGGGAGACGACCTGACGCCCCCTCACGCACGAGGGGCGTTCCCACCGCGCGCCGCGGTCGGAACGCCCCTCGTCGCGGGAGCTCACATCCGGCTCACTCGCCGGACAGCACCGCCTGCGCGGCCCGCCGGGCCTCGTCGGCGGAGTCCACGGCACGGGCCGCCGCGGCGGCGCGCTCACACTGCGCGAGCGTGTGCTTGGCCAGCGTGGCGCGCACGTACGCGATGGACGCGGCGCCCATGGACAGGCTGGTGACGCCCAGACCGGTCAGCACACAGGCGAGCAGCGGATCGGCCGCGGCCTCACCGCACACGCCGCAGCTCTTGCCCTCCGCCTTGGCGGCCTCGGCCGACGCGGCGACCAGGTCGAGCAGCGCGGGCTGCCAGGGGTCCTGAAGCCGGGACACCGCGCCGACCTGCCGGTCGGCCGCGAAGGTGTACTGCGCGAGGTCATTGGTCCCCAGCGACAGGAACTCCACCTCCTGAAGGATGGAGCGGGCCCGCAGCGCGGCGGAGGGGATCTCCACCATCGCGCCGAACTTCGCCTGGAGCCCCGCCTCGCGGCACGCGTCCGCGAACGCCTTGGCGTCCGCCCGGTCGGCCACCATCGGGGCCATGACCTCCAGGTAGACCGGCAGCCCCTCGGCAGCCTCGGCGAGCGCCGCCAACTGCGTGCGCAGCACCTCCGGGTGGTCGAGGAGGCTGCGCAGCCCCCGCACACCGAGCGCCGGGTTGGGCTCGTCCGACGGCGTCAGGAAGTCCAGCGGCTTGTCCGCCCCGGCGTCCAGCACCCGCACGACCACCCGGCCCTCGGGGAACGCCGACAGGACCTCGCGGTAGACCTCGGCCTGCTTCTCCGCGGACGGCGCCTTGGAGCTGTCGTCCAGGAAGAGGAACTCGGTACGGAACAGGCCCACGCCCTCCGCGCCGGCCTCGACCGCGGCCTGCACATCGCCGGGCCCGCCGATGTTCGCCAGCAGCGGCACCTTGTGCCCGTCGGAGGTGGCGCCCGGCCCGGACGACGCCGCGAGAGCGGCCTTACGGGCCTCGGCGGCGCCCGTCAGCTCGGCGCGCTTGGCCGCGTCCGGCTCGATGAAGACCTCGCCCGTGCTGCCGTCCACCGCGACGACCGTGCCCTCGACGAGTTCGCCCGCACCGGGCAGCGCCACCACGGCCGGCACCCCGAGCGCACGGGCCAGGATCGCGCTGTGGCTGGTCGGCCCGCCCTCCTCGGTCACGAACCCGAGCACGAGCGCCGGGTCGAGCAGCGCGGTGTCGGCGGGCGCGAGGTCCCGCGCGATCAGTACGTACGGCTCGTCGCTGTCCGGCACACCCGGCATCGGCACACCCAGCAGCCGCGCAACGATGCGGTTCCGTACGTCGTCCAGGTCGGCGACCCGGCCCGCGAGGTACTCGCCGGCCCCGGCCAGCAGCGCCCGGTAGGCGGCGAAGGCGTCGTACACTGCCCGCTCCGCGGTGCTGCCGACGGCGATACGCCGCTCGACGTCGGCCATCAGCTCGGGGTCCTGGGCCATCATGGCCTGGGCCTCCAGCACGGCCTGCGCCTCACCGCCGGCCAGGTTCCCGCGCGCGATGAGATCGGCGGACACGGCCTCCACGGCCTGGCGCGCGCGCCCCTGTTCGCGCGGAGCCTCGTCCGTGGGGATCTGCTTCGCCGGCGGCTCCAGGACCGCCGTGCCCATGTGCCGTACCTCGCCGATCGCCACACCGTGGCTCACACCGACGCCTCGCAGCGTTGTCTCCATTTCACCTGTCTCCCATTGATGCGACGACTACGGCCGTCGCGGTGGATGTCGTACGCGCCGCCGACGGCGGCCCGGGGATCACTGCCAGGTGAAAAGCGTGTCACCGGTCTTGAGGTCGCCCTCTTCGCGGACGTCGCCGAGCGCGTCGGCGGTGGCCTCCAGCGCGATGACCGGGCAGACCGGCGACTTGCCGGCCTCTTCGACAGCGGCCGGGTTCCAGCGCACGACGGCCTGGCCGCGCGTGACGGTGTCGCCCTTGTTGACGAGCAGCTCGAAGCCCTCGCCGTTGAGCTGAACGGTGTCGATGCCGAGGTGGGTCAGCACACCGTGTCCCTCGGCGTCCACCACGACGAACGCGTGAGGGTGCAGGGAGACGACGACACCGTCCACGGGCGCCACGGCCTCGGACGGTTCACGGGCCGGATCGATGGCGGTACCGGGCCCCACCATCGCGCCGGAGAAGACCGGGTCGGGCACTGCCGCGAGTCCGATGGCGCGTCCGGTGAGCGGGGACGTCACGGTGGTCATGGGAAGCCTCCCAGGGGCGGAGATTCATCACGCGCCGTCACTACCTGTCCCGGACGACGCACTGGTCAGAAGGGTAAGTCATAGGAACGGCGGATTCCGCACACAAGATCCATAAGAGTGCGGTCCCGGAGCCGGTCCCACAGCGCGCCCGCGGTGAGCCCGCAGCGAGGAATCGATTTGCCTCGGCTCTGCGGGGCATGTACTGTCGTACCCCTGCCAACGACCGAGGCACGCAGTCAACTGCGGGCGAGTCGGAGGGCGGCACCTATCAGATACTGATCCAATTCTCGGATTCGCTTCTGTGTGTCTGCGTATATGCGTATATGCAGAAAACGAGCGGTAAGAGAGCGGGAAAAGCACTGATAGAGTGGTGGAACACCGAAGGGAAGCGCCCGGAGAGACCGGTGAAACGGTCACGAAGGAAGCGTCCGTTCCTTGAGAACTCAACAGCGTGCCAAAAGTCAACGCCAGACT
>NZ_JBFAIS010000055.1:0-25161 GCF_040654795.1 Streptomyces sp. NPDC050617
ACAGGGATGACCCTCCGCCTTGCGAGAGCACGCACCAGCCGCCGCGGAGCCCGCCCTCCGGGCGAACGACGGGATTTTGACGACAGGGCCTAGGCCCCGCCTGTCCCCTGGGTGTCGTGCCGTCCGGCTGGCTAGCCTGACCGGAACAGCGAGGCGAGGAGGGCATGTGACGGGCTGGACCGCGCACGACATCCCTGACCAGAGCGGCCGCACGGCGGTGGTGACCGGTGCCAACAGCGGCCTCGGCGAGGTGACCGCCCGCGAACTCGCGCGGCGCGGCGCGACGGTGATGATGGCCTGCCGCAACGAGGCGCGCGGCCGGGCCGCCGAGCGGCGCGTCCGGGAGAGCGTGCCGGGCGCGGACGTGCGGTTCGCGCCGCTGGACCTCGCGAACCTCGCGTCCGTACGGGACTTCGCGGCGTCCTTCCCGCACCACGCGGGCGGCGCCGACCGGCTGGATCTGCTGATCAACAACGCGGGCGTGATGGCGCTGCCGCCGCGCAAGACGGTCGACGGCTTCGAGATGCAGTTCGGCACCAACCACCTGGGGCACTTCGCGCTGACCGGGCTGCTGCTGCCGAATCTGCTCGCCACGCGCGCGGGCGCGCGCGTGGTCACCCTCTCCAGTGGCTTCCACTTCCTGGGCTGCGTCGACCCGCGCGACCTCGACATGGAGCACCGCTACCGGCGCTGGATCGCCTACGGCCGCTCCAAGAGCGCCAATCTGCTCTTCACCCACGAGCTGGCCCGGCGGCTCACGGCAGCCGGTACGGACATGCTGTCGGTCGCCGCACACCCCGGCTACGCGGCGACGAACCTCCAGACGGCCGGCGTCCGCATGGAGGGCCGCGCCACCGCCGAGCGGGTGGTCGAGGTCGCCAACGGCATCATCGGCCAGAGCCCCGAGGGCGGCGCCCTCCCCACCCTGTACGCGGCCACCGCCCCCGGCGTCGTCCAGGACGGCTTCTACGGGCCCCGCAACCAGGTGCGCGGCGCGCCGGGCCGCTCGCTGCGCGCGCGGTGGACGCTCAACGACACGACGAGCGCGGGGCTGTGGGCGGTATCGGAACGGCTGACGGGGGTCTCGTACGAGGCGCTGAGGAGCTGACCCGGCTGTCGGGCTTACTCCACCCCGGCCGCCTGGAGCAGCCGCCGGGCGCCCTCGCCGTCGATGCGGTCGGTGAGGGCGCGCAGTTCCGCCGTGCCGTCGCGGAGGAAGCCATGCGCCGCGGACCGGCGGGCGCCGGTGTCCAGGAGGTGCCACAGGAGGGGGTTGGAGGCGAGGACCTTGGGGTCCAGTTCGACGCGCCGGCCGCCCGCGTCGCGCAGGATCAGCCGGGGCGCCATGCCGTCGGCGGACCGTACGAGGGTGAGCACGTCGGTCCGTACGAGCCGCTCGCGCAGGAGTCCGCGTACGGCCAGCCAGCCGTCGCCCGCGCGCACGCGCGGCGGGAAGAGCACGACGAAGAGCAGCAGCGCGATCCCCGTCCAGCAGCCCGCGCGGGCCGCGTCGAGGCCGCCCCGGCCGAGGTCGATGAGGATCAGCAGCGCGCCGAGCGCGCCGGAGCAGTAGAGGGCGGCGCGCAGGTCGGCCGCCCAGCGCCGGTCGGTGACGAGGGCGTGGGAGCCGTCGGAACGGCCCCGGTGCCGCTGCCGCTGCCGCGTCCGTGTCGAACCGAGGTCTCGTAGCCGTCCCATGCCGGGACGGTAGGTCCGCCGCGCCGCGCCCCGCGGCGGTGTTGACACTTCGCTGACGTCTGCGGCGGGGAGCTTGACGGCGTTCTGACACCGGTGCGGCGCGGCCGCCCCCGGCCGCGTCAAGGACGCGTGAAGATCCCGGCGCGGAGCGCCAAGACGCCGCCAAGGCGCTGCGCCCGGCCGCCTGGTCGCGCTCACGCTGGTCCTCCCACTTGACGGAGGTATGCGAAGAGATGTCCACGCTGGCCAAGAAGCAGCAACGGGCCGCCGGGACCGCCGAGGAACCCCCGGACGGTGGGCCCGCGGCGGAGGACCGACATCGGCTGACGGCCACTCAGGGCCTGGCGGCCCTGTCCCTGGACGCGATGGCGTCGGTGGCGTACGGGCCGGAGGCCATCGTCCTCGTACTGGCGGCGGCCGGCGCGCACGGCCTCGGCTTCACGCTGCCGGTCACGCTCGCGATAGCCGCCCTGCTCGCGGTGCTGGTCGCCTCGTACCGGCAGGTCATCGCGGCCTTTCCGGACGGCGGCGGCTCGTACGCCGTCGCGAAGCGCCACCTGGGCCGCCGCACGAGTCTGGTCACGGCGGCGTCCCTCGTCCTGGACTACGTACTGAACGTGGCCGTGTCGACGACGGCCGGCGTCGCGGCCCTCACCTCCGCCTTCCCCGCGCTCTACGGGGACCGGGTGTGGCTCTGCCTGGGCGTGCTGGCCCTGGTCATGGGCGTCAACCTGCGCGGGATCGTCGACTCGGCGAAGGCGTTCATCGTGCCGACGGCCGTCTTCGTCGGCTCGATCCTGACGATCGTGGCGGTGGGCCTGTTCCGCTCGTCCCCCGCGAGTACGGCCGCGTCCGCCGGGCACGCGTCGGTGCTGGGCCACAGCGCCACGGGGGTGGGCGCGCTGCTGTTGCTGAAAGCTTTCGCCTCGGGCTGTTCGGCGCTGACGGGCGTAGAGGCGGTAGCCAACGCGGTACCGAGTTTCCGCGCCCCGGCGGCCAGGCGCGCGCAGCGCACAGAGATCGCCCTGGGCGCGCTGCTGGGCGTCATGCTGATCGGCCTGTCCGTGCTCATCGGCCGTTTCCACCTCCAGCCGGCCGAGGGCGTGACGGTCCTGGCGCAAC
Organism: Streptomyces sp. NPDC050617; assembly: GCF_040654795.1. Taxonomy (NCBI): domain Bacteria; kingdom Bacillati; phylum Actinomycetota; class Actinomycetes; order Kitasatosporales; family Streptomycetaceae; genus Streptomyces; species Streptomyces sp. NPDC050617. Next base: position 2,821 of record NZ_JBFAIS010000055.1, read on the forward strand.
TCGCGGACGCCTCGCTGGGCCACAACTGGGCTTTCTACGTCGTGCAGTTCGCGACCGTGGTCCTGCTGGCCCTGGCGGCGAACACCTCCTTCGGAGGCCTCCCGGTCCTGATGGGGCTGCTGGCCCGCGACAACTACCTCCCCCACGTCTTCGGCCTCAAGGCCGACCGCCAGGTCCACCGGCACGGCGTGCTGGCCCTGGCCGCCGTCTCCGCCGCCCTGCTGGTCTTCTCCGGCGGCGACACCAACACGCTGGTGCCGCTCTTCGCGATCGGCGTCTTCGTCGGCTTCACCATCTGCCAGGTGGGCATGGTCCGCCACTGGCGGCAGGAACGTTCCGTCAGGTGGCGCGCCAAGGCCCTGCTCAACGGCTTCGGCGCGCTCCTCACCGGCGTGTCGGCGATCGTGGTGACCGCCACCAAGTTCACCGACGGCGCCTGGCTGATCGTGCTGATGCTGCCGGTCTTCGTCCTGGCCTTCGAGACCGTCCACCGCGCATACGCCCGCATCGGCGCCCGCCTCGGCCTGGGCCGCGTCCCAGAGCCCCCGCACCGCTGCCACTCGGTGGTGATCGTGCCGGTCTCCCACCTGTCCCGCCTGACCAGCGAGGCACTGACGGCAGCTGTGTCGTTGGGGGACGAGGTACGGGCGGTGACGGTGACTCAGCCGGATGCGGAGGGCCGGCGAGCGGCTGAATCTCTGCGCCGCGACTGGGAGCTGTGGCAACCGGGCGTGGATCTCATTGAACTCCCGGCACCGACGCGGGCCTTGGGCCGCCCCATCGTGGACTACGTGCAGACCATGACCGACCGGCACCCGTCGAACCGGGTCACGGTGCTCATACCGGAGGTCGAACCGGCGCATGTGTGGCAGCGGCTGCTCCAGAACCAGCGGGGGGCGGTGATGGCACATGCGGTGCGACGGGATACGGATGCGGTGATTTGCCGGTTGAGGTTTCGGTTGGGGTGAGGGGGGCGGGCCCGCGTGTGCGGGGAACACAACCGAGCGGCGCGGTCAGCAGGCTGGTGCAGGGGACCACCCCCGCGCGTGCGGGGACCACGCACCCATCTTGGTGCCGTACCGGCCCCACGCGGGACCACCCCCGCGCGTGCGGGGACCACAGGACGTGACCTGCTGCTTCAGGTCGGCAGACCCAGGTTTTTACTCACTTCCGCAGACTCCGACATACGGCGCAAACCTCCATCCCCAGCCCAAGGGCCCACGCCGGAACAACGCAAGCAGCGCGACCAAAGTGCCCACTGCATCAGGCAAGGTCCTCATTCGACGTGACCAGTCGCCCCCGGAGTTCATCCGGTGGTTCGAGGAGCGCGTAGTCGGTGACCGTACGACGGTAGTCCCGGTGCCCGGTGTCCTGGGTGTGGCGGCGCATCCACTCCTCAACCCAGTCAGGGCCCCCGGCGCGGATCATCTCTCCGCAGTCCTCGTCCGCGCCGGTGACGCAGTCCGCGCGGTACTCGGGGTACGTCGCCGAGTCCTGCACGATCGACCACGGCACGTAACGGTAAATACGGCTCAACGCTGTCGTCTCCTCGTGATCGGTTCGCCCCGAGGGGCGAGCGGATTCCCGCAGCCCAGCCTCCGGACCCGGCGACTTGGGAATGATGAGCGTCCCGTCGACGCCCCTCTCAGCCATGAGCTGGGACAGCGCAACCCGCGCCGTGCTCCTCACGAGGTCAACCGCCTGGTGCGCTTGGCGAGCTCGTACGATGCCGGAGCCATCTCCGGGACGAGCCGCCAGGAGTCGCCGGCCGCATAGGACCCAGCCCGGTCGCTCAACCGTATGAGCGCTCCAGGGGCCCCACTGAGGTGTCGGGCGGCCACGTTCGGGCGGGTCTCCGGCTCCATGCGGGCAGCATCTCGCCACGATGAGTTGAGCCCCAGGGACACAACGCCCCAGTTTTGCAACGCTATTCGTCAACGCCCAGGAACTCCGCCAACGCCCGAAGCCCCGTCGGGCGGGCAGCGCTGTCCCACAAGTCCGAGACGATCGACACGGCCAGCGTGTGATGCCGCATCCACGTCGGGGCCTGCCGCTTGAGCGATTCCAAGGCTTTCACCGCGCCTTCGGCGTCCCCGACATCCGTGTGCGCCCGCGCCACGTCCAGGAGCAGCCACGTACGCCACGAGGGGGGCGTGTCCTTCGACAGGCGCATCCCCTTGGACAAGGCCAACGCTTCCTCGGGGCGCTCGTGCTGCACCGCCAGCCGTACTCGCTCGACGCGAACGGACGACGTGCTGAAAATGCTCAACAACTTGCCGTTCGCGGGCTTCGGCATGCGCGCCAGCCGCTTGGCTGCCGTCTCGGCGGTACGCATCAGTTCGTCGGCGCGGCCGTAGTCACCGCCCCTGGCGTGGCTGGTGGCGGCGGACATCAGCAACCCGCCCCATACGCGCGTCCCTTCGGCTTCGCTCGTACGACCGTGCTCAACGGTGTCAGCCGCGTGGACGGCGAGGGTCTTGGCGTCGTCCAGCCGGTTCTGACGCTGGTAGGCCCATGCCACGGAGTTGGAGATCATCGGGGCGAGGAGCGGGTCCGCCGAAGCTTCGGCGGCGGCCATGGCGCGCTCCAGCGAGGACAGTGCCAGGTCGGTCTTGCCCATGCGGATGGCCAGATGCCCGCCGAGTTGCAGGGCCTTGCCCAGGGCCGCCTGCCCCGCGGCGCGCTCATCAGCGTTGCCGACGGAGGCAACAAACCGCGCGTCGGCGATGATGCCGGGCAGGATTTCCATCAGCCGGCCGAACTTCGCGTCGTGGTACAGCGTCCAGCCCTCGGTGATCTTGGCGCGCAGGAGCGGTGGGGTCAGCTTCGCCGGGCAAGCGGGTTCCGCCGGAGGGGCGAACAGCGGGGGCATGATGGCGCGGCGCACGGCCACCATCTGCGGAGAATCCGCTTCTCCTGTCGATGGCGCTCCTGGCGGATCGCCGATGAGGCTGGTCAACTCCACGCCCAAGCCATGCGCGAGCGCGTGCAGGGTCGGCAGGGACACGGAACCTCGACGCTGCTGCTCCAGCTTGCGAATCACATCGACCGACACGACTGAGGCTTCCGCCAGCCCTTCTTGCGTGAGGCCCGCCAGCCGACGCAGCCGCCGGACCTTGACGCCCAAGTGCTGTTCACTCACCATGCCGCGAACGCTACGCCGCCAGCGCCTCCGGCGGTTGGCGCTCCACCATCGGCTCACCGCCGCCAAGCCAGGGCGGCGGAAGCATCGCCGCATGCCGACTCGGGCCAGTGCGCAGGGCGCAGCCTTGAAGGAGGCGAGCTTAAGCCCCCTCCGCGCGGGGACCACCAGGGGTCGTTGGCTGAACCTATGCCCCAATGGGGAGCACCCCCGCGTACGCGGGGACCACAGGCCGCGACCTGCTGTTTCATGTCGGCAGACCCAGGTTTTTACTCACTTCCACAGACTCCGACATACGACACACAACTCCCCGTGGCCGATGAAGCGCCGCTGGAACAACGCGAGAAGTCCGGCCAAAGTGCCCGCAACCTCATCCCGGAGCCGGCGCACCTCATGGGCGATGACCGGCCGACACGGGCCAGGCCGCCGTTGAAGTGCTGTTCATCGCCGGCGGAGCGTACGCCGGTCTCGCAGGTGGCATCGAGGCCGCGTACGGAGCCGGCGTGCCGAGCGGGAACCGCAGTGCCTCGTACGTAGCGGCCCGCTCGGTTCCGCACGCCGAGCAACGCCGCATCCCGGCGTCACTGATCCACGGCCACGCGTGCTCACACTGCGGGACCATGCGACCGGTTGCCGTGCGTGCGCGTCCGGTCAGGGTCATCGCGATGTCACGTATCTCGCAAGGGAACTGTGGACCGTGGGGCGCGCCCGGCGGCGGACGTGGTAACTCGACCGCCGCCGGGAGCACCGCCAGTAGTGCCCCCAAGGGCCCGAGGCGGGCAGGGCCCTCCACCGCCCGTGAAGAGGCAGAATCCTCACCAGCTTCATCAGGGACGGACTGCGGTCAGCGTCGGCGTCAGCACCCCGACGAACGACGCCACCGTCACGGCGAACGCGCCCGCCCGGCTCACCCGTCATTCCGCCCCAGGATCCCGGAAGGCAGCACCGGCGCCGGACGCGGCGATGCCGCCTCGCCGATGACCAGCCGCCCCCGAAGTTCATCCGATGGTTCGAGGAGCGCGCAGTTGGTGACCGTGCGGCGGTAGTCCCGGTGCCCGGTGTCCTGGGTGTGGCGGCGCATCCACTCCTCGACCCAGTCAGGGCCCCCGGCGCGGATCATCTCTCCGCAGTCCTTGTCCTCGCCGGTGACGCAGTCCGCGCGGTACTCGGGGTACGTCGCCGGGTCCTGCACGATCGACCACGGCACGTAACGGTAGATACGGCTCAACGCTGTCGCCTCCTCGTGTTCGGTTCGCCCCGAGGGGCAAGCGGGTTTCCGCGGCCCGGCTTCCTGGGCCTGCGACTTGGGTATGACGAGCACCCCGTCGACACCCCGCTCGGCCATGAGCCGGGACAGCTCCGCTCGGCCCGGGCTCCTCATGAGTGCAGCCACCTCATCCGCCCCCACTCCGTTCGCACCTGACGCTCGCACTCTCGGCAGGAGGCGCGCTCACCGCACAGAACCGGTCGCGGCTCGGCTCGGCGGCTACGGTCTCGGCGACCGCCGCATCCCCTGGTCTCATCGACTTGTCTCATCGACCGGTACATGCATCAGTCAACGCGCCGCGACCAAGATCAGTTAACACAGGAGTGACACAGTCTCCCTACGGCCAAAGGCAGTTGGGGTGACTGCCTCCTGTGACCGTGGAAAGGTGGTTCGCATGAGCGATTCGGCACCCACCGCAGGTCAGAACATCGCGGTCCTGCGGAAGGCCCTCGGGTGGGGCCAGGAGCAGTTGGCCCGGCGGATGGGCATCTCGGCATCATTGCTCCGCAAGGTGGAGGACGGCACACGCACCGCGACACCTCCCACGGTCGCCGCGGCGGCCAAGGCCATGAGGATCACGACGGCGCGCATCTACGGGACTCCGTTCAGCGACCCGAGCGAACAGCGCGCCCTGCTGGACGAGTTGCGAGCGACCGTGCGTCGGCACACCATCCCCAAGGAAGACGTCCCGCCCCTCTCCGAACTGGCCGCCGGCCTCCGCGAGGCGACCCAGCTCCGCGCCGACACCCGCTATCTGGAGCTCCTCCGCAAGCTGCCGAAGCTCCTCGGACAGGCGACAGCCGTCGCACTCACAGCGGGTGGGGACGCGCAGGCATGGGGGCAACTCGCAGACCTGTACGGGTGCGCGTACGCCGTCGCCCACCGGCTCTCGCAGTCGGGCCTGGCCGACATGATCGTGTCCCGCCAGCAGTGGGCGGCCATGCAGACGTGGAATCCGGACGCCGTGGCCGGGGCCGCGTGGAACGAAGCCGGGACGTACCAGAGCGCAGGCGAGTACGGCGACGGGCTCACCATCGTCGACCGGGCCATCGTCCAGTACGAGCAGGCGCACGCGACGGGCACCCTCGAAGCAGCCATATCGCTTGGTTCGCTCCACCTCCGGGGCGTCGTGCTCGCCAGCAGGGCGAAGGACCGGAACGCGTGGGCGGCCCACAACGAACACGCCAGAACCCTTGCCGCGCGGTTCCCACGTGACGTACTGCGGCACAACCTCACCTTCGGGCCGGGCAACCAGGCACTGTACGAACTGGCCGCGCACGTCGAGCTGGCCCGACCCGACCGGGCGTCGGAAATGGCGCAGCCCCTCATGGACAACCCGCCGGAAGGACTCGGCCTCAACCGCATCGGGCGACTCTGCATCGACACGGCACGGGCCCGCCTCGACCTCAACGACATCCGGGGCGCGGAAGAAGCGCTCAAGCGCGCGCACGAGATCTCGCCGCAGATGGCAGAGATCCACCCCATGGCCCGCGAAGTGCTCCGCGTCCTGTTCATCCTCCACCAGCGGAGCAGGCCCGACCTGATGAGCCTCGCCAGCCGCTCAGGACTCACGCCAGAGCTGTAGGCCCCCACTCCTCACTTGTCCATCAACGACCCTCGGGCCGTCACCAGCACCCCACCCATCCAGAGCACCTGCAACACCGCTCAGCCCCCGCTCGCCGCAACCAACCGCCTCCCCCGCCCAACGTCATCGAGCCGTGAGCCGTAGAAGGACCGAGGGAGAACCCCGACACACGCCCGCAATCCCCCTATCACAAACCCCCTCCATCGTTGATCGTTGAGCCATACGATCGCAGGCGGTCAAGACGGTCAACGGAACGTGCGGGAACGTGCGGGAACACGCGGAAGCGAGGGGATACGTGCCATGCCGATCAGTCGCAGACGACTCCTGACCACCGGCGGAGGTCTCGCCCTGACCGGCGGGCTCGCCGCCGCGTGTGGTTCCAACACCGGTCGTGAGGGCGGGGGTTCGAGCAACGCGCCCACCATCTCGCAGTGGTACCACCAGTACGGCGAGCCCGGTGCCGAGCAGGCCGTGAAGCGGTACGCGGCCGCGTACCGCAAAGCCAAGGTCACCGTCCAATGGCGGCCCGGTAATTACGATCAGCAGACCGCAGCCGCTCTGCTGACCGACTCCGGGCCGGACGTCTTCGAGGTCAACGGGCCGACTCTCGACCAGATCCGGGGCGGTCAGGTCCTCGACCTCACCGATCTCATCTCGGACGTACGCAGCGACTTCAACCGCACCGTCCTGGCCCCCAAGATCTACGACGGCAAAGTGTGGGGCATTCCGCAGGTCATAGACACCCAGCTGCTCTACTACCGCAAGAGCCTCCTCTCCGCCGCCGGGGTCGAGCCGCCGGACACCCTCGACGCGCTCGTCGACGCCGCGAAGCGACTGACCGAGAACCTCAAGGGCAAGAAGACCAAAGGGCTGTTTCTCGGCAATGACGGCGGGGTGGGGGTCCTCGGCGGCACCCCCCTCTTCGCATCGGGGCTCTCCCTCATCACCGACGACGGGAAGGTCGGCTTCGACGATCCGGCCGCCGCTCGCGCCCTCGGCAAAGTTCACCAGCTCTACGCGGAGAAGTCGCTGCTGCTCGGCGCCCCCGCCGACTGGTCCGATCCCTCCGCGTTCATCCAGGGGCTGACCGCGATGCAGTGGTCCGGGCTGTGGGCGCTGCCGCAGATCAAGAAGGCGCTCGGCGACGACTTCGGGGTGCTGCCGTTCCCGAAGGACGGGCCGGACGGCAGGCCCGCCGTGCCCGTCGGCGCGTACGCGACCGCCGTGAGCGCCCGCAGCAAGGACAAGAAGGCGGCCACGGCGTACGCGAAGTGGTTGTGGGTCGATCGGACGGACTACCAGGAGGACTTCGCGCTGTCGTACGGGTTCCACATCCCGGCCCGTACGTCCCTCGCCAAAAAGGCGGAGCGGCTCCGGGGCGGGGCGGCGGCCGATGCGGTGCGACTGGCCACCGAGTACGGCTACGCGGAGCCGCTGTTGTGGACGCCCGCGGCCAAGGTCGCGTACCAGGACGCGCTGAGCCGCGTCATCAAGGACGGCGCGAACCCGGAGAGCGAGCTGCGGGCGGTGGTCCGCAAGACCGACGCCGAGCTGCGGCGCGTACGGAAGTCGGCCTGAATGGAGCCCACCCCGACCAGCCGGCCCACCCCGCGCACCCTGCCCGCGCGGCGGCCCGGAGGACTGCGCACACGCCTGCTCGGGCCGCAGAACCGGAACCTCTGGTTCTGGGTCTTCGTCGGCCCGTTCGCGATCGGCCTCGCCCTCTTCACCTACGTACCGCTCGCCTGGAGCGTCTACCTCAGCTTCTTCGACGCCCACAACACCGTCTCCCCCACCCACTTCACCGGGCTCGACAACTACATCTCCATGCTGGGCGACTCCGCCTTCACCAGCAGCCTGTGGACCTTCGTCGTCTTCACCCTCTTCATCGTCCCGGCGACCTACGCCCTGGCCCTCGGCCTCGCCCTCGCGGTCAACCGGCTCCGCTTCGCCCAGGCGTTCTTCCGCTCGGTCTTCTTCCTGCCGGCCGCCTGCTCGTACGTCGTTGCGGCCCTGGTCTGGAAGCTGTCGATCTTCAACGGGGTGCGGTTCGGGCTGGCCAACACCATCCTCGGCTGGTTCGGCGGCGACCAGACGGCCTGGCTGTCGACAACCCACCCGCCCTGGTACTGGCTGGTCATCGTGACCGTACGGCTCTGGCTCCAGGCCGGCTTCTACATGATCCTCTTCCTCGCCGGGCTCCAGCGCATCCCCGCGCAGCTGTACGAGGCCGCCGCCGTGGACGGCGCACGCCCCGGCTGGCAGACGTTCCGGCACATCACCTTCCCCGCCCTGCGCGCCACGTCCGTCGCCGTCGTCCTGCTGCTGGTCATCAACGCCTTCCAGGCGTTCGACGAGTTCTACAACCTGCTCTCGGACTCCCGCGGCTATCCCCCGTACGCCCGGCCGCCGCTCGTCTACCTCTACTACACGGCCCTCGGCCAGGGGCAGAACCTCGGGCTCGGCAGCGCCGGCGCCGTCATCCTCGCGCTGATCGTCGCCGTGGTGACCGTCGCGCAGGCCCGCTGGTTCGGGCTCGGCCGAAAGGAGGCGTGACGTACGTGACGTATGTGAAGACCACAAGACAATCCGGAACCACCCATGACGCCCTCACCCGCGCCGGGCGCGCCCTGCGCGTCGTCCTCCTGATCGCCCTCGCCGTCCTCTTCCTGATCCCCTTCTACCTCCTCCTGCGCAACGGCCTCTCCAGCGAGCAGGACATCACCTCGGCCGACTGGACTTTCTTCCCCTCCGAGCTGAAGTGGTCCAACCTCCGCGAGCTGTTCGACGACCCCGCCGTGCCGATGGCGCACGCGCTGCTCAACTCGACGCTGATCGCCGTCGCCACGACGCTCGGCACCCTGCTGCTGGCCTCGCTCGCGGGGTACGGCCTGGCCCGCATCCCGTACCGCTTCGCCGACGCCGTCTTCTACGCGATCCTGGGCACCCTGATGGTCCCGGCCGCCGTCACCTTCGTGCCGACGTTCGTGCTGGTCTCCTCGCTGGGCTGGGTCTCCTCGCTGCGCGGGCTGATCGTGCCGACGCTGTTCTCCGCCTTCGCGTGCTTCGTCTTCCGCCAGTACTTCCTGGGCTTCCCCAAGGAGTTGGAGGACGCGGCCCACATCGACGGGCTCGGCCACTGGCGCACGTACTGGCGCATCGTCGTCCCCAACTCGCTCCCGGTCTTCGCGGCCGTCGCCACGATCGTCTTCATCGGGGCCTGGAATTCGTTCCTGTGGCCGCTGGTCATCGGTCAGGACAAGGACGCCTGGACCGTGCAGGTCGCCCTCTCCACCTTCCTGACCTCGCAGACCGTCAACATCCATGAGCTGTTCGTCGCGGCCGCCGTCTCGATCGTCCCGCTGCTGCTCGTCTTCGTGCTGCTCCAGCGCTACATCGTCGCCGGCGTCGAGCGTTCCGGCATCGACGACTGAGACGACCGAGGCGGCTGAGACGGTTGAGATAACTGAGTCGGCTGAGACGATCGAGATGGCTGAGATAACTGAGTCTGCTGAGATATCTGAGGCAACTGAGTCGGCTGAGATACCTGGGTCGCGCCGAGCGCCTGGGATGAACGAGACGGCTGAATGTGCGGCTGGTCGCCGCCCCGCAACAGCGCCGCCCCCAGCGGCGTCAGCGTATGCATGACCGCGCTGCCGTGCCGCAGCGTGAGGACCAGCCCGGCCTCGCGCAGCACCCCGGCGTGCTGGCTGGCCGAGGCCGTCGACACCCCTGCCCTGCGGGCGAGTTCGCTGGTGGTGCAGCCGCCGCCGATCGAGCCGAGCACGGCGGAGCGGGTCTGGCCGACCAGTTTGCCCAGCGAGCGCGGGGCGGTGGCCACGGCGGGCGCGGCGCGCGTCGGATGCCGTACCGGGTAGACGAGTACGGGCGTCAGCTGCGGGTTCTGGAAGGTGACCGGGGTGCGGCGGCAGAAGAACGAGGGCAGGAGCAGCAACCCCCGTCCGTTCAGGTGGAGATCGCGGTCCACCGGGTAGTCGGCCTCCAGGACGGGGGGCCGCCAGCGCAGCATCGGCGGCAGCGAGGTGAGCAGCGCGTCCGCCCCGCCGGCCAGCAGCGCCCGCCCGCGCACGGCCCGGTCCGCCTCGATGCGGGCCTGTACGTGCGTCCAGTAGGGGGCGACGGCGGCCTGGTGGTACGCGTCGAGCGCGCCGATCAGCTTGTGGAACGCGCGCGCCTCGCCCTCGGCCATGGACCGTATCCAGCCAGGCAGGGTACGGGCGGTGGTGAGCCGGTTCAGTTCACCGTGCACCCGCTCGGGCGGTGTGGCGCGCACCGCGGCCATCCCGGATTCCAGCCCGAGAACGCCTTCGGGCGGTGTCAGAAAGTCCGGGAAATAGCCGCGCGACGGAACCAGCGGTCCGAGTAATCTCGTTTCACCATTCAACCGGGCACGGGTTTCCGAGCGCCAATCCCCGAAGATCGACTCGCCTTGTTTGTCCCGAAGTCTGTGCAGGCTCAAAACGGTTTCCCACAGCGCGTCCGGCCCGCCCGCCAGGCGTAACCGGGCCAGATCGAGTCCAGTGAAGTGGACACGTAACACCAAACCCCCACATGCGACATACGAACCACCCCCGGCTCCCTGAGTATGCACGCCGACACAGGCGGTCACCATGCCCTTTTAGCCACAGTTGAAAGGACTCGCGGCGAACATCTCAGAAGCGAAATTCTATTCCTGCGACCGGGGCCGCCCCCGCTCGTTCCCGTGGGGGGTGACGAGTAATAAGCGGCCGACCGGTACGCGCGTCGCGGCCCGAGCCGATGCGGGCTGTGACAACTCCCGGTGGGGGGAGACAGAAGGGGCGGCGTCCCCGCACGGACGCCGCCCCTTCATGGGAGCCGAAGCCGCCCCCGGAACGAGGGTCGGGGTTGCCGGTGGCGGCCTCGGTGGTCTCTGCTCGCGCGCCCTCGCGCGCCCTTCGCTGCCTGCTCTTAGTCCGCTCTTTGTCCGCTCTTCGTCTGCTCTTTGTCTGCTGCTCCGGGGAGCTACCTGCTGTCGCTGCCCTTCGACTGCGCCGCCGCCCGGCCCGCCTCCAGGCGCGCCACCGGGATGCGGAACGGCGAGCATGAGACGTAGTCCAGGCCCACCTCGTGGAAGAAGTGCACCGAGTCCGGGTCGCCGCCGTGCTCGCCGCAGACGCCGAGCTTGAGGTCGGGGCGGGTGGCGCGGCCGGCCTTCACCGCGTCCCGTACGAGCGTCCCGACGCCGTCCCGGTCGATGGTCTCGAACGGGCTGACCCCGAAGATGCCCTTCTCCAGGTAGGCCGTGAAGAAGCTCGCCTCCACGTCGTCGCGGGAGAAGCCCCAGACGGTCTGGGTGAGGTCGTTGGTGCCGAAGGAGAAGAACTCGGCGGCCTCCGCGATCTGACCGGCTGTCAGGGCAGCGCGGGGCAGCTCGATCATGGTGCCGAGGGCGAGCTTCAGGTCCGCGCCGGTGGCCTGCCGGACCTCGGCCAGGACCCGTTCGGCGTCCTCGCGGACGATCTCCAGCTCCTGGACGGTGCCGACCAGCGGGATCATGATCTCCGCGCGCGGGTCGCCCTTGGCCTCGATGCGGGCCGCCGCCGCCTCGGCGATGGCCCGTACCTGCATGGTGAACAGGCCCGGGATGACCAGGCCGAGGCGGACGCCGCGCAGCCCCAGCATCGGGTTCTGCTCGTGCAGCTTGTGCACGGCCTGGAGGAGCCGCAGGTCGTTCTCGTTGTGGTCCTTGCGGGACTCGGCGAGCGCGACCCGTACCGACAGCTCGGTGATGTCGGGCAGGAACTCGTGCAGCGGCGGGTCCAGCAGCCGTACGGTCACCGGAAGCCCGTCCATCGACTCGAACAGCTCGATGAAGTCGGCCCTTTGGAGCGGCAGCAAGGCACCCAGTGCCTCCTCCCGCTCGGCCTCGGTGTCGGCGAGGATCAGGTGCTCCACCAGCTCCCGGCGCTCGCCGAGGAACATGTGCTCGGTGCGGCACAGGCCGATGCCCTGGGCGCCGAACCGCCGGGCGCGCGAGGCATCTTCGGCGTTGTCGGCGTTGGCCCGTACCCGCAGCCGGCGCATCCGGTCCGCGTACGCCATGATCCGGTGGACGGACTTGACCAGGTCGTCGGCGTCGTCCGCGCCCGCGTGCATCCGGCCCTCGAAGTACTCGACCACCGGGGAGGGCACGACGGGGACCTCGCCGAGGTAGACCTTGCCGGAGGAGCCGTCGATGGAGACGGTGTCGCCCTCCTCGATGACGGTGCCGCCGGGGGTCGTCATCCGCCGCCGCTTGGTGTCGACTTCGAGCTCCTCGGCGCCGCACACGCAGGTCTTGCCCATACCGCGGGCGACGACCGCGGCGTGCGAGGTCTTGCCGCCGCGGGAGGTCAGGATGGCCTCGGCGGCGATCATGCCGTTGAGGTCGTCGGGGTTGGTCTCGCGGCGGATGAGGATGACCTTCTCGCCCGACCGGGACCACTTGACGGCCGTGTACGAGTCGAAGACGGCCTTGCCGACGGCCGCGCCCGGCGAGGCGGCGATGCCCCGCCCCAGCAGCCGCGCGGTGGCTCCGTCGTCGAACCGCGGGAACATCAACTGCGCCAGCTGTGCGCCGTTGACCCGCTGCAGCGCCTCGGCCTCGTCGATGAGCCCCTGGTCGACGAGTTGCGTCGCGATCCGGAAGGCGGCGCCCGCGGTGCGCTTGCCGACCCGCGTCTGGAGCATCCACAGCCGGCCGCGCTCGATGGTGAACTCGATGTCGCACAGGTCCTTGTAGTGCGTTTCGAGGGTCTCCATGATCTGCATCAGCTGGTCGTACGACGCCTTGTCGAGGGCCTCCAGCTCGGCGAGCGGCACGGTGTTGCGGATGCCCGCGACGACGTCCTCGCCCTGCGCGTTCTGCAGGTAGTCGCCGTAGACGCCCTGCTGGCCGCTGGCCGGGTCGCGGGTGAAGGCGACGCCGGTGCCCGAGTCGGGGCCGAGGTTGCCGAAGACCATGGAGCAGATGTTGACGGCGGTGCCGAGGTCGCCGGGGATGCGCTCCTGGCGGCGGTAGAGCTTGGCCCGCTCGGTGTTCCAGGAGTCGAAGACGGCCCGTACGGCGAGGTCCATCTGCTCGCGGGGCTCCTGCGGGAAGTCGCGGCCGGTCTCCTTGGCGACGATCTCCTTGAACCGCGCGACGAGCGCTTCGAGGTCGGCCGCGTCGAGATCGACGTCCGTGGCGGCGCCCTTGGCGTGCTTGGCGTCCTCCAGCGCGCCCTCGAAGAGGTCCCCGTCGACGTCGAGCACGGTCTTGCCGAACATCTGGATGAGGCGGCGGTACGAGTCCCACGCGAACCGCTCGTCGCCGGCCTGCGCCGCGAGCCCGGCCACGGACTCGTCGGAGAGCCCGATGTTCAGGACGGTGTCCATCATGCCGGGCATGGAGAACTTGGCGCCGGAGCGCACGGAGACCAGCAGCGGGTCGTCGGCCTGGCCGAGCCGCTTGCCCATCCGCCGCTCCAGGGCGTCGAGGTGCGCACTCACCTCGGCGCACAGCGCCTCGGGCTCACTGCCGCTGTCGAGATAGACCTTGCACGCCTCGGTGGTGATGGTGAAGCCCGGAGGGACGGGCAGGCCGAGGTTGGTCATTTCGGCGAGGTTGGCCCCCTTCCCGCCGAGCAGATCCTTCAGGTCCTTGTTGCCCTCGGTGAAGTCGTAAACGAACTTCTGGCGATCTTCTTGTTCCGGCACGGGACTGTCTCCTCGCGGACGGCTGCCCTGACGGCGAGGAACATACCCAGATCGAAGGCGTCTGGGTACGTCCACTTGGCCGACGTACGGGCGTAACCACTCTGCTGCCGCGAGATCGAAAGATCGTGTGACGACGACGCCTGTTGCCCATTCCTTCACTTGTCGAACGGAAGACTCCGCCCAGCCACTCGCCCCTCGACCTCGCTGACGCTCGGTGACCATTTCCTTGATCACCCGAACCCAATGAGGGTGGCACCCAGTGCCACCCTTTGGGAAGTGCACTCCAGTCAATTTCGCTCATCTGAGCGTAACCTCTATCAGAGGTGGCGAGAATCACGCCGTCGCACGCGCCCCCGTTCCGCTATTCGGACCTACGGGCGCGCCGACGCCGTGCGCACGCGGCGTCAGCCCCCCGACGTGTCCAACTCCGCCTCCGCGCCCACCTCGGCACGGTCGTACGGGTCGTCCAGCCAGCCGTCCGGCAGGACCACCCGGTTGCGGCCGGACGTACGCCCGCGCGGCCCGTCCGCGCCCGCCGGCCACGGCTGGTCGAGGTCCAGCTCGCTCATCAGAGCGCCCAGCTCGTCCAGGGACGAGGTGACGGCGAGCCGCTTGCGCATCTCGGAGCCCACCGAGAATCCCTTGGTGTACCAGGCCACGTGCTTGCGGAAGTCGATGACGCCCCGCTCCTCGCTGTCCAGCCACCGGGCCAGCAGCTCCGCGTGGCGCAGCATGACGCGGGAGACTTCGCCGAGCGTGGGGGCCGCGTACGTCACGCCCGTACCGCCCGTACCGCCCGTGCCGCTCGCACCGCCCGTACCGTCAGCACCGCCCGTGCCGCCCGTACCGTCAGCGCCGCCCGTGCCTGCGCCACCGGCCTCGCTCTCGAAGGCGGCCACCAGGTCGCCGAAGAGCCAGGGGCGGCCCAGGCAGCCGCGGCCGACCACGACGCCGTCGCAGCCGGTCTCGCGGACCATGCGCAGCGCGTCGTCCGCCGACCAGATATCGCCATTTCCGAGCACGGGGATCTCGGGGACGCTCTCCTTGAGGCGCGCGATGGCCTCCCAGTCCGCCGTGCCGCCGTAGTGCTGGGCCGCCGTGCGCCCGTGCAGGGCGATGGCCGTGACGCCCTCGTCCACGGCGATGCGCCCGGCGTCGAGGTAGGTGATGTGGTCGTCGTCGATGCCCTTGCGCATCTTCATAGTGACCGGCAGCCCGCCCGCGCCCGTGACCGCCTCGCGCAGGATCGAGCGCAGCAGATTGCGCTTGTACGGCAGGGCCGAGCCGCCGCCCTTGCGGGTCACCTTGGGCACCGGGCAGCCGAAGTTGAGGTCGATGTGGTCCGCCAGGTCCTCGTCCACGATCATCCGTACGGCCTTGCCGACGGTGGCCGGGTCCACCCCGTACAGCTGGATCGAGCGCGGCCGCTCGGTCCCGTCGAAGTGGATCAGCCGCATCGTCTTGGCGTCCCGCTCGACCAGCGCCCGCGTCGTGATCATCTCGCTGACGAACAGCCCCTTGCCGCCCGAGAACTCCCGGCACAGCGTGCGGAAGGGGGCGTTGGTGATCCCCGCCATCGGCGCGAGGACCACCGGCGGCTGCACCGAGTGGGGACCGATCTTCAGCTGCGTCATCGAGGGGCTTCCTTGCGCGGGGAGAACTGGGCGGACCTCCCATTGTCCCGCACCTTCGGCGGGGCCTCACGTCCCGCCGGCCTCGTCGGTCCGGTCGGCCTGGGGCATGGCCCGCGTCCCGCCGGGCCCGGGCGGCTCGGGGCCTGGGCTCGCGCCCCGCCGGCTCCGTGAGAGGCGTGCACCCTCGTCCGGAGCGCTGCGCCCTCATCCGAAGCGACGCGCCGGAGCCGGGGAGCGGTGATCGTTGTAGCGTTCGAATATGTCCGAGCTGAACCATCGTCGGCGGATGCTCGTCCTGGCGATCTGCTGCATGAGCCTGCTGATCGTCAGCCTCGACAACACCGTGCTCAATGTCGCGCTGCCCTCCATGCAGAAGGAGCTGGGCGCCAGCGTCTCCGGCATGCAGTGGACGATCGACGCCTACACCCTCGTCCTCGCCTCGCTGCTGATGCTCGCCGGCTCGACCGCCGACCGCATCGGCCGCCGCCGCGTCTTCCAGGCCGGTCTCGTGATCTTCACCGTCTCCTCGGCGCTGTGCAGCATGGCGCCGAGCCTGCCCTGGCTGGTCGCCTTCCGGATGCTCCAGGCCGTCGGCGGCTCGATGCTCAACCCCGTGGCGATGTCGATCATCACCAACACCTTCACCGAGCCGCGGGAGCGGGCCCGCGCGATCGGCGTGTGGGGCGGCGTGGTCGGCATCAGCATGGCCGCGGGGCCCGTGGTCGGCGGGCTGCTCGTGCAGACGGTCGGCTGGCGCTCGATCTTCTGGATCAATCTGCCGGTCGGGCTGGCCGCGCTGCTGCTGACCATGCGGTACGTGCCGGAGTCCCGCGCCCCCGAGCCGCGCCGCCCCGACCCCGTGGGGCAGCTGCTGGTCATCGGGGTGCTCGGGGCCGTCACGTACGCGATCATCGAGGCGCCCGGCGCGGGCTGGGACTCGCCGCTGATCATCGGCTGCGCGGCCGTCGCCGCGGCCTCGCTCGCGGGGCTGCTGTACTACGAGCGGCGCCGCGTACAACCCCTGATCGACCTGCGCTTCTTCCGCAGCGCGCCGTTCAGCGGCGCTACGGTCATAGCCGTCTGCGCCTTCGCCTCGCTCAGCGGCTTCCTCTTCCTCAACACCCTCTACCTCCAGAACGTGCGCGGGCTCTCGGCCCTGCACGCCGGGCTGTGGATGCTGCCGATGGCGGCCATGACGCTGGTCTTCGCGCCGCTGTCCGGGCGGCTCGTCGGCAGCCGCGGGCCGCGGCTGTCCCTGCTGTGCGCGGGGGCCGCGATGGCGGCCAGCGGGCTGGTGTTCGCCGTCTTCGAGGGGGAGGCGCACGTGCCGCTGCTGTTCGCCGGGTACGTGCTGTTCGGCGTCGGCTTCGGGCTGGTCAACGCCCCGATCACGAACACCGCGGTGTCCGGCATGCCGCGCAGCCAGGCGGGCGTCGCCGCCGCCGTCGCCTCCACCAGCCGGCAGGTCGGCGGCTCGCTGGGCGTCGCGGTGATCGGCGCGGTGCTGGCGTCGGGTGTGAGCGGCGGCCACTACAGCCTGGGCGGCTTCACGGACGCGAGCCGCCCGGCCTGGTGGATCATCACCGGCTGCGGCACGGCCGTACTGCTGCTGGGCGCGCTGACCACCGGGCGCTGGGCGCAGGGGACGGCGCGCCACGCGGCCGGGCTCTTCGAGGACGCGTCGCGGCCTCAGACCGCCGCGGCCTCCCCGGCCGAGCGCGGCGACGGGCCCGCCAGCACCAGTCCGTGAAGCCGGTGCAGCCGCTCGCGGGTCTCCTCGTCCTGGGGTGTGTAGGTCAGCATCCGGGGGCCGGAGTTGGGGCCGGTCCACAGCGCGGTGTACTGCATCCGCAGCAGGCCGACGCGCGACTGCCGGAAGACCCAGGTGCGCGTGGTGGCCCGTACGACCTCGTGCCGCGCCCAGAGCTCGCGGAACTCCGGCGACCCGTCCTGCAACCGCTTGAGCAGCGCCTTCCAGGCGGGATCGGCGAGGTGCTCGGCCATGGAGGCGCGGAACTTGGCGGCCATCGAGCGGGCCACCTCGTCCCGGTTGACCAGGCTCTGGGACCAGGCGGCGTTGGTGAAGGCCAGCAGCATGCAGTTGCGGTCCTCCTGCGGGAGGGCGTCCAGGTCGCACATCAGCTGCCCGTACGTGCGGTTGTGGGCGAGGATGTCGTACCGGCTGTTCTGCACGCAGGCCGGGAAGGGCTCCAGCTGCCGGAGCATCGTGCGGAGCGACTCGGAGACACCCGTGCACTCGGCGTTGGGGTGCGGGTCGGCGGTCCCGGCGAGGGCGAAGAGGTGGAAGCGCTCGCTGTGGTCGAGCATCAGGGCGCGGGCCAGTGAGTCCAGCACCTGCGCCGAGACTCTTATGTCGCGTGCCTGCTCCAACCACGTGTACCAGGTGACGCCGACGGCGGCGAGGTGCGCGACCTCTTCCCGGCGCAGGCCGGGGGTGCGGCGGCGCCGGCCGCGGACGAGGCCCGCCTGCTCGGGGGATATGCGCTCGCGGCGGCTGCGGAGGAAGGCGGCGAGCTCGCTGCGGCGGACCTCGGCGCCGGCGTCGCGGCGGGCCTCGGGCTCGGCCGCGGTGCTTCTCGCGGCGTCCCGTGCCGGGCCCCTCGCCATGCGGCCGGACTCTTGCGCCATGGTGGTCATGGAGACAAGGATGCCGGAGGGCTCAGGGGGTTTCCAGGTACTGCGGGTACCAGCATAAGCAGACACTGGTACCTGGTTGAGGGGTCGAGGAAGCTCGTTCCGTGACCACCACGACCTCGCGGGGAGAGCCCCGCGCATCCGCTCCTTCCGCGTCTTCCGCTCCTGCTGCCTCCGCCTCCCCCACTGCCCCTCCCGCTTCTCCTGCCGCCGCCTCCCCCGTGCTGACCCCGCTGGGCCTGATCACGGTGCTGATCGGCGCGGCGCTGCCGATGATCGACTTCTTTATCGTCAATGTGGCGCTGCCGACGATCGACCGCGATCTGCACGCGGGCCCCGCGATGCTGGAAATGGTCGTCGGGGGGTACGGCGTCGCGTACGCGGTGCTGCTGGTGCTCGGCGGGCGGCTCGGCGACATGATCGGCCGGCGGCGGCTGTTCCTGTGGGGCACGGTGGCGTTCGGCGTGACCTCGGTGGCGTGCGGGCTCGCGCCCGACGCCTGGACGCTGGTGGCGGCCCGGGTGGCGCAGGGCGCGGCCTCCGCGCTGATGCTGCCGCAGGTGCTGGCGACCATCCAGGCCACCACGAGCGGGCAGCGCCGCGGCAAGGCGCTGAGCATGTACAGCGGCACGGCGGGCGTGGCGAGCGCGGTCGGCCAGGTGCTCGGCGGCGTGCTCGTCTCCATCGACCTCCTCGGGACCGGCTGGCGCTCGATATTCCTGGTCAACGCGCCGGTCGCGGTCGTCGCCCTGCTGCTCGCGGTGCGTACGGTCCCCGAGACCCGCTCCGCGCACCCGACCCGCGTGGACGGGCCCGGCACGGCGCTGCTGTCGATCACGCTGGTCTCGCTGCTGCTGCCGCTGACGGAGGGCCGGGCGGCGGGGTGGCCTGCGTGGTCGTGGGCGCTGCTGGCGGTCTTCCCGTTCGCGGCGACGGCGTTCGTGCTCGTCGAGCGCCGCGCGGAGCGCGCGGGCCGCACGCCGCTGGTGCCGCCGTCGCTGCTGCGGATCAAGTCGATGCGCAGCGGGCTCTCGATGCTGGTGCCGTTCTCGCTCGGCTGGGGCGGCTTCATGTTCGTCGTCGCGGTGGCGCTCCAGGACGGGCTGCGGCTCGGCCCGCTCGCGGCGGGGCTGGCGCTGCTGCCGCTGTGCGTGACGTTCTTCATCGGCACGCTGATCGGCCCGCGGCTGGTGGGCCGCCTCGGCCGGCGCGCGGTGACGGCGGGCGCCCTGGTCCAGGCGACGGGCCTGATCTCGCTCCTGGCGACCTTCTCCTGGGGCTGGGACGGCCTCGGCGCGATCGGCCCCGCCCCGGCGCTGGCCGTCCTGGGCCTCGGGCAGGGCCTGCTGCTCCCGCTGACCATACGCATCATCCTGAGCGAGGTCCCCGTGGCCCAGGCCGGAGTCGGCGGCGGCGTCCTGGTCACCACCCAGCAGTCCTTCATGGCCCTGGGCGTGGCCACCCTCGGCACGCTCTTCCTGTCCCTGGCCCCGTCCATGGGCATGCGCGACGCCCTGACGGTGACGCTGGCGGCACAGCTCGTGGCGGTGGCGGCGACGGTGGCGCTGAGCCTGCGGCTGCCGCGGACGGTGCGGTGACGGGCGGGAGGGGGTGTGGCGGGCGCGCGAACCGCGCCTGTCCGCCCCTCCCCCGCGGCCCTCAGGGCGCCGTCAGGCCACGCCCAAGAAGCGCAATACGGCCAGTACCCGGCGGTGGTCGGCGTCCGCCTTGGGGAGGTCGAGTTTGGCGAGGATGCTGTTGATGTGCTTGGCGACCGCGCTCTCGCTCACCACGAGCTGCTCGGCGATGCCGGCGTTGGAGCGGCCGCCGGCCATCAGCTCCAGGACCTCGCGCTCGCGCCGGGTGAGCCGGTCCAGGGGGTCGCTGTGGCGGCGTACGAGGAGCTGCGAGACGACCTGCGGGTCGAGGGCCGTACCGCCTTCGGCGACGCGGCGGAGCGCGTCGATGAACTCCTCGACGTCGGCGACCCGTTGCTTGAGGAGGTAACCGACGCCGCTGGTGTTGGCGGCGAGCAGATCGGCCGCGTACCGCTCCTCCACGTACTGCGAGAGCATCAGCACCGCCACGCCCGGCCACTGCCGCCGGATGACGAGCGCGGCCCGTACGCCCTCGTCGGTGAAGCCCGGCGGCATGCGGACGTCCACGACGGCGATGTCCGGCCGGTGCTCCTCCACCGCCGCCAGCAGCGCCTCGGCGTCGCCCACCTCCGCGACCACCTCGAATCCGGCCGCTTCCAGGACCTTCACCAGGCCGATCCGGAGCAGGACGGAATCCTCGGCGATCACAGCGCGCACGGCAGCTCCACGGTGACGATGGTCGGGCCCGCAGGGGGGCTGCTGACAGAGAACGTGCCGTCGACCGACGCGACGCGCTTGGCGAGCCCGGCGAGCCCGGTGCCCGCGGCCGGGTCCGCGCCCCCCACGCCGTCGTCGGCGATGACCACCAGCAGTGTCGCACCGAACCGTTCGACGGTGACCGCCGCCTCCGACGCCTGGGCGTGCTTGACCACGTTGGCGAGGGCTTCGGAGACCACGAAGTAGGCGACCGCCTCGACCGTGGCGGAGGGCCGCGCGGGCAGGTCCACCGTCAGCCGTACGGGCAGCGGGGCGCGCGCCGCGATGCCGGACAGCGCGGCGTCCAGACCCCGGTCCTCCAGGACGGCCGGGTGCAGCCCCCGTACGAGGTTGCTGAGCTCGGCTATCGCCTCCTTCGCCTCCCGGTGCGCCTCGTCGATCACCGCCCGCGCCGGGTCGGAGAGCTGGTCGCCGAGCGT
This sequence comes from Streptomyces sp. NPDC050617, assembly GCF_040654795.1. NCBI lineage: Bacteria > Bacillati > Actinomycetota > Actinomycetes > Kitasatosporales > Streptomycetaceae > Streptomyces > Streptomyces sp. NPDC050617. The sequence goes on from NZ_JBFAIS010000055.1 coordinate 23,617, forward strand.
GGCCCTGGCCAGGCCCAGGTTGACCGCCATGGAGACGAGGCGCTGCTGCGCACCGTCGTGCAGGTCCCGTTCGATGCGCCGCCGCTCCTCGTCCGCCGCGTCCACGACGCCCGCGCGGCTCTCGGTGAGGTCCTCGACCCGGCGGGCGAGCTTCTCCTCCCGGCTGGGGCCGAGCAGGGCGACCGCGTTGCGGGTGTCGAGCCGGGCGAGCGCGCCGGCCAGCCAGGCCGTGCCGTAGAGGGCGGCGACGCCGGCGGCGGTGACGTACGCGGCGTCCGTCGAGTAGCCGTCCCAGCTGAGCCGCCAGTGCACCGGCAGTATCCAGATCCAGAGGTAGACCGTGGCGGCCGCCGCCGACGTGATGGCCGTGAGGAGCGTCAGCAGCCCGCAGAAGGCGACGGCCGGGCCGAGCAGCAGGTGGTAGCGGAGCTCCCGGGCGGTCGCCCGGGACCGCAGCCACCCGAGGGCGCGCCGCCGCCACGCCCCGCGCCCGTCGCCTTCCGGGGCGCGCTCGCGCCGGGGCAGCCGCGGGATGACCACGCCGCGCATGCGCCGGAAGCGGCGGCGCTGTGCGGCGGTGAGGACGGGCGACGCGACCGCGACGAACGGCAGCGGCAGGGCGATCGCCATGAGGATGTCCACCATCGAGGACGGCACGTAGACGATCCACGGCACGGCCATGACGCCCACGAACACGTACTGGTTCAGGATGCCCGCGACGGCGAACGCCGTGGCACCGCCGGTGCCTTCGAAGTGCCGCCGCCAGACGGTGGGGATACGCATGGAAGAACGGTATGCGCGCCGGTCAGGGCCGAACCATGCCGCTGCTGCCCGTTCCGGGGGTATAGCTGGTACCACCCCCGGACGGACAGCCACGCTACTGACCGCGGCGCCCCGGCGGCGGAGGCTGGTCACCGTGCAGAAGCGACCGGCCGACGAGGAGCCCGCCCCCATGAACGTAGTCGAGCTGCGGAGCGCCGCGCCGACGTTCCCCACGGTGCCGGACCGACGCTCCCGACGCCTCGGCCACGCCCTCGTGGCCTGCGGCCTCGCCCTGCTCCCGTGGCTCGTCGCCCTGGCCGCCGCCGACCGGCCGGCGGTCTGGGTGGGCCTCGACGCGCTGGAAGCGCTGGCCCTCATCGGTACGGGCGTCCTGACCGTACGCCGGGACCGGCACCGGGGCGCGGCGGCCGGGGCCACGGGGATGCTGCTGGTGGCCGACGCCTGGTTCGACACCATGACGGCTGCGCCGGGCGCGGGCTTCGCCACCGCCTTGGCCATGGCCCTGGCCGTGGAACTGCCGCTGGCCGCGCTATGCGCCGTACTCGCCGTACGAGCGTCCTCAAACGCCGGACGGGCTTGATGGGACGCGCCGCCGAGCCGCCGCGCGGCGGAGCCCTCCCCCGCCAAGGCCAGGTCCGGGCCCCACACACACCAATCGCCGGGGGGGGGGGGGGGGGGGCCCCCCCGGGGGGGGGGGGGGGGCGCCCCCCCCACCCCCCCCCCCCCCCGCACCCCCCCCCCCACCCCCCCCCGCCCGGGTGT
>NZ_JBFAIS010000056.1:0-21019 GCF_040654795.1 Streptomyces sp. NPDC050617
GGGTCATCCCTGTACTGGGCGTACCGGGATGATCCCGACAACGCGGCGAGAGTGCGTGCCAGGCGTCGCGGAGCAGGCGGGAGTTTGACGACAGGACCTAGCCCTGGCCGGAGGCCAGTTCGCGGCTGCGGTCGCGGGCGGCTTCGAGGGCGGCGATGAGGGCGGCGCGTACGCCGTGGTTCTCCAGTTCGCGGATGGCGCTGATCGTGGTTCCGGCCGGGGACATGACCGCCTCGCGGAGCTTGACGGGGTGTTCGCCGCTGTCGCGGAGCATCACGGCCGCGCCGATGGCGGCCTGGACGATCAGGTCGTGCGCCTTGTCGCGGGGCAGGCCGAGGAGGATGCCGGCGTCCGTCATCGCCTCGACGAGGTAGTAGAAGTACGCCGGGCCGGAGCCGGAGAGGGCGGTGGCCGCGTCCTGCTGGCTCTCGGCGACGCGGAGCGTCTTGCCGACGGGGTTGAAGAGCGCTTCGGTGCGCTGGAGGTGGGCCTCCGTGGCGTGGGTGCCCGGGGAGATGACGGACATGCCCTCGTCGACGAGGACGGGGGTGTTCGGCATGACGCGGACGACGGGGGTGCCGGCCGGGAGCCGCTCCTCGAAGAAGGTGGTGGGCAGCCCGGCCGCGGCGCTGATGACCAGGCGGTCGTCGGTGACGTGCGGGGCGAGGTCGTCGAGGAGGGCGCCCATGTCCTGCGGCTTGACCGCGAGGACGAGGATGTCGGCGGACTTGGCCGCCTCGGCGTTGGTCACGGATTCGACGCCGTACTTGCCGTGGAGCTCCTCGGCGCGTTCCGGGCGGCGGGTGGTGACGAGGACGTCGGCGGGGGACCAGCCGGCGCGGATCATGCCGGAGAGCAGGGCCTCGCCGATCTTTCCGGTGCCGAGTACTGCGACCTTCTGGGACATGGGTCTGTTCACCTCACCGATGCTCTGGACGTATCGCGGGCCATCCTCGCATTTCACTTCCGCGGCGAAGCGTTGGTTTCGGCTGCCGGGGCCGGACCGGCGGGTAGCCGGTGGGAGGCGGGGTAGGGGGCGTGCGGTGTGCCGCGAGGGCGCGTTCGGCGAGACGTCCGCCGGCGTGAACGGATCGGTCAATTCCGCTTCAGTGACCCTGAGTTCATTTTGCTGTTACATGACTTATGACAAATCGGCGTTGTTCCTTGGACACAATGGTGGTGAGTGTCCAAGCACGCCGGAGGGGGGTCGATGGCCGTGGCAGCCCAGTCGGTCGGCCGTTCGCTGCTGACCGCCCTGTCGGTGCTGCTCGCCGTCCTCTTCGCCGTCGACGGCCTGACCACGCAGGTCACACCCGTCTCCGCCGCCACTTCGCTGCCCGCCGCGTCCTCCACCGCGCTCACCGAGCGCGCCGAGGAAGAGGCCGAGCGCCGCGAGACGCGGCGGGCCACCGGGGCCTCGACCGCCGTGCCCGTACCGCACCCGCGGGCCGGGCGTATCCGCGCGGGTGATGCCGGGCGCCCCGCGGCGGGCGAAGATCCCGCTCGTACGCGGGCGGCCGGGCACGGCCTCGGGCGGACGGCCGCCTTGCCGTTTCCGAGATCCGGCGAGGTGCCCATCGCTCTTCAGGTCTTCCGCTGCTGACGGGTCCGGCACCGCTCGGCCTGTCCTCGTCCCCCTCCTGCCCGTCCCCTTTCCCATGGCCGCGGGCAGCTCGTACGCGCCCTTGACCGGCTCGTACGGTCCGCGCTGCCCGCGCGGGGGTCCGACCCGCTGATCCATCACCCGCCAGGTAACGCAGCTCATCGACGTGCGCCCGCCGTGGCGCGCTGGAGGCGCTCCGCATGCAGAAATCTCCGCTCCACCACGTCCGGAAAGTCCGAGTCCGTGCTCGACGCGGCCGACCGCACGGCCCCTCCCCCTGGTCCCCCAGGCCCCCCTGGTCCTCCTGGTTTCGGACCGACGCCCGCGCCGACCTCACCTCCTCCCTCGTCGTCTTCCTCGTCGCCCTCCCGCTCTGCGTCGGGGTCGCCGTCGCCTCCGGCGTCCCGGCCGAGCTGGGGCTCGTCACCGGCATCGTCGGCGGTCTGCTGACCGGGCTGCTGCCGGGCAGCAGCCTCCAGGTCAGCGGCCCGGCGGCCGGGCTGACCGTGCTGGTCTACGTGGCCGTACGGGAGTACGGGCTCGGGGCGCTCGGCGTCCTCGTGCTCGTGGCCGGTCTGTTGCAGATGACGATGGGGGCGCTGCGTATAGGCCGCTGGTTCCGGGCGATATCCGTCGCCGTCGTGCACGGCATGCTCGCGGGCATCGGGCTCGTGCTCATCGCCGGCCAGCTGTACGCGCTGGCCGACGCCAAGGCGCCGGCCGGCGGGCTGGAGAAGATCGGCTCGCTGCCGGGGCTCGTCGCGGACACCGTCGGTTCCTCCGCCGCGCTGACCGCTGTCGCGGTCGGGGCCGGGACGGTCGCCGTGCTCGTACTGTGGCCGCGCTGGCCGCGCGGCGCGCGTGCGCTGCCCGCGCCCCTGGCGGCGGTGGCGCTGGCCACGGCCGTCGTGGCGGTCCTCGATCTGCCGGTGGCGCGGGTCGAGGTGCACGGTCTGCTCGCCTCGGTGCAGCCTCCGGGCGGGGCCGACTTCGCGCGCCTGGCCGATGTGGGGGTGCTGGGCACGGTCCTCGCCTTCACGCTGATCGCCTCCGCCGAGTCGCTGTTCAGCGCCGCGGCCGTGGACCGGCTGCACGACGGGCCGCGTACCGAGTACGACAAGGAGCTCATCGCGCAGGGTGCGGGCAACGCGGTGTGCGGGGTGCTCGGTGCGCTGCCGATGACCGCCGTGATCGTGCGGAGCTCCGCGAACGTACAGGCCGGGGCGCGGACGAAGATGTCGCGCGTGCTGCACGGGGCGTGGCTGCTGATCTTCGCGGTGCTCTTCCCCGCGGCCCTGGGCGTCATTCCGCTGGCGGCCCTCGCGGGCGTGCTGGTGCACGCGGGCTGGAAGCTCATTCCGCTGCGCGAACTGGGGCCGCTGTGGCGTCAGCATCGGGGCGAGGCCGTGGTGCTGATGGTGACGGCAGTGGCCATCGTGACGACCAATATGTTCGAGGGCGTGATCATCGGGCTGCTCATGGCGGTGGCCAAGGCGGCGTGGGAGACCTCGCACGTACGGGTCGAGACCACGCAGGTGAGCGGCGGCGGCGCGGCGGCCGACGAGGGCGCGGTACGGGTCCGGGTGCTGGGCAGCGCCAACTTCCTGCGGCTGCCGAAACTGCTGGACGAACTGGAGACGCTGGCCCACTCGCTGCCGCGCGGCCGGGGCGTGGAGCTGGACCTCAGCGGCCTGCGCCATGTCGACCACGCGTGCGGCGTGGCCCTGGAGGGCTGGGCCGAACGGCACGCTCCCGCGACGGGCGGGTCGCCGGCCCTGAAGGCGCTGCCTTCGGAGGCGTGACCGCCCGGGCCTGCCCGGACCTGCCCGGACCTGCCCGGACCTGCCTGGATCCGCCTGGATCCGCCTGGATCCGCCTGGGCCCGTCGCTGCCGGAGGGACGGCGGCGGGCCCGACGGGGCGCGGGAGCGGCGCGCGCGTGTCAGGGTGCGACCCGGAGGGCCCCGGCCGCCAACTCCGGGGGCGGTCAGGGTCATCCCCCATGGTGTTCGCGGGCGGAGGGCGGGAGCGTGGCGGTATGAGTCGTTCATACCGTTCAGGTGAGGTATCCCGTACCGAGGAGCGGCAGTTGGCCGTGGCCTCGGCCAGTCTCGGGCCGTGGCGGACCGCCGCCGCGGTCGGCGCGCTCGGCGGCGGAGTGTCGCTCGGGTTCGGCGCGGTCACCGGTGACTTCGGTCTCGGCGTCGTGGCCGGCGCGCTCTCCCTGGCGCTGATGCTGTTCTTCCTGGTCGGCGGCGCGGGCGCGGCCCTCGGCGGTCGCGGCGGCGCAGCCGCGGACCACCGCATCCGGCGCTGGGCCCGCAGTCACCCCTGGCAGGTCGCGACCGTGCCCGCCGCGTTGCTGCTGGTCAGCGACTTCCTGATGCGTCAGATCCTGACGAGCGAGGGCTTCTTCGGCAGCCTGTGGGACGGCCTGTGGCGCGGAGCCGTGGTGGCCGGCCTGATCGGGCTGATCGGTGCGATGGGCGGGGCGCGGCGCCGGGGCTGAGCCGGTTGCGGGCGAGTACGGGGTATGTACGGGCGTACGTACGGGGCGGCTGGGCGGCCCCCGTGCGTCAGCGGTTCTTGCGCTTCTTCGACTTGCCCGCCGGGTTTCCCGTACGGGCCGTGCGCCGGCGCTCGTACCGGCGGCGCTCCTCCTCGTACTCCGCCCGCCGCAGCTTCTCGCCCGGCGCCTCGACGAAGGTGCGGCAGAAGTAGGCGAGCAGGATGCCGACGAAGCCGATGACGCGGATGCTGCGCATCGACTTCTCGGCGGCGGCGTCGGCCGGGGCGTCCGGGCGGCGTACGAACCCGGTCCAGGTGTGGCGGAAGGCGAGCGCGCTACAGATGGCGAAGGCCACAACGAGCAGGACGTTGACCAGGCTGCCGGCCGCGGCGTCCGCCACGCCCTGGAAGGCGAAGCGCAGCACGAGGCAGCCGGCCGCCGCGGCGACGAGCGCGCCGATCGCGGTCGCGGCGCGGCGCAGCGCGTATCCGCCGTCGTGGTTCAGCCAGGTCGTGCCGTAGAACCGGATCTCCGTGGGCTGAGGGCCCGCGTCCGGGGCCTGCCGCTCATCGCTCATGCCCTCGATTATCGCCCGGCCCCCGCGGACCGGTCGGGCCGGCAGGCGGCCGGGCCGGTCCGCGGCGGCCGCGCTCAGCCCGAGCAGCGCACCGTGACGAAGCCGTCGCTGCCCGTCTTCACATACGCGTCGGAGACGTACTGGCCGGGCGCGATGCTGTCCCAGATGTCGGTCGTGCCATACGGGCCGGAGACGCGCTCGCCGCGGGTCTGGCAGCGGATCGGCACGCGCGAGCCGACCGCCAGCTTCTTGACGAGCTGGCTGGTGGAGCTGGGGCCGCGCCGGACGTTGAGCTGCACGCCGGGCGCCACCGGGTAGTAGACGGCGCTCGCGGCCAGCGCCTCGGCGCCCTCGGCGACGTCTTCGACCTTGTTGGCCTCTTCGACCTCTTCGACCTCTTCGACAGCCATTCCGGCCCTCCCCCAGGGAAAATTCCGGCCCCGCACGGCGGCGGGGCCCCAACCGGTCGCCACGACCGGTGACATGCGCAGGCTAGCAACGCTTCCGGGAACCGTACGCACCATCGACTAGGCTCCGGGCGTCGCGTGGATGCGGCCGAGATCACGGGGGTGGGGTATGCCGCCGCTGCGCAGTACCGGGACGGGCCCGGAAGCGGAGGATCCGGAGTACGCCGGTCAGTACCGGCTCGAAGCGCGGCTCGGCGCGGGCGGAATGGGCGTCGTGCACCTGGCGCGATCCCCCTCCGGCAGGCGGCTCGCGGTGAAGGTCGTGCACGCGCAGTACGCGGCGGACCCCGAGTTCAGGGCGCGGTTCCGGCAGGAGGTGGCGGCCGCGCGGCGGGTGAGCGGGGCGTTCACGGCGCCGGTCGTGGACGCCGATCCGGACGGTGTGCGGCCCTGGATGGCCACCCTCTACATTCCCGGCCCGACCCTCGCCGAGCGCGTGAAGCGGAATGGTCCGCTGGGGCCCGCCGCGGTGCGGCGGCTGGCCGCCGGGCTCGCCGAGGCGCTGCGCGACATCAACCGCGCGGGCGTCGTGCACCGGGATCTCAAGCCGAGCAATGTGCTGCTGGCCGAGGACGGGCCGAAGGTCATCGACTTCGGGATCTCCCGGCCGTACGACAGCGAACTGCGGACGGAGACCGGCAAGTTGATCGGCACGCCGCCGTTCATGGCGCCGGAGCAGTTCCAGCGCCCGCGCCACGTCGGGCCCGCGGCCGACGTCTTCGCGCTGGGGTCGCTGCTGGTGCACGCGGCGACCGGGCGCGGGCCGTTCGAGTCGGAGAGCCCGTACATCGTGGCCTATCAAGTCGTGCACGACGAGCCGGACTTGACGGGGGTGCCGGAGGACCTGGTGCCGCTGGTGCGCGCGTGCCTGGCGAAGGAGCCCGGGGACCGGCCGACGCCGGACGCGCTGATGGCCGAGTTGGCTGAGCTCGCTGAGTTCGCTGATTTCGCCGAGTTGGCTGAGTTGCGGACCGCGCTCGTACAGGTGCCGGACGCGCCGCCGCTTCCGCTGCCGCGGGTCCCGGTGCAGCGCGGCGCGGCGGGGGCGGGCGTCCCGGATGACGCGGCCGGCGGGCCGGAGGAGCTTCCCACCCCGCGCCGTGCCGTCCCGCCGCCGCGTACTCCGGCGCCGGACGCCCCTGCCCCCGCCGCCGCTCCCGCGAGGCGCGGCCGACCGCGAGCGCGGCTGCTGGTGGGCGGGGCCGTGGCGCTGGCCGTCGTGGGGGCGGGGGCCGCGTGGACGCTGCGGCAGACGGACGGCCCCGGCCGCCCGGAATCGCGTCGGGCGCCGGTGGCGGCCGGTTGGCGGCCGTGGGAGTCGGGGGTGTACGAGGGGGCCGCCGGCAAGGGCGGCGAGGTGCGGGCGACGTTCTGCTCGTACGGGTACGGGGCGCTGTTCTGCTCCGGCCGCGGCGTGCAGGCGGCCCGTATCGACCCCGCCGACGGCAAGGTGGCGTGGAAGCGCCCCGCGCAGGACGCCGCCGGCGGGAACGACGCGCCGGTCGCGCCCGTGCTGTCCGGTTCCGTGGTGCAGGTGGTGTCGCCGGACGGCCGGCGGCTGACGGCGCTCGATCCGCGGACGGAGCGGGTGCGGTGGAGCCGGGACGTGTACGCCTACGGCGGGCGGGTCTACCACGCGGGCGGGACGGTGCTGCTGGTCGCGGCGGACGGCACGGTCACGGCCGTGGACAGCGCGACGAACAAGGAGCGCTGGCACCACAAGGTGGCGGGCCAGGACCAGCCGCAGTTCTCCTCGTACGGCGACGGGCGGGTGGCCTACGCCGTCACCCCCTCCCCCGACGGCCGGCACACCCGGATCGCGGCCGTCGACCCGGTGCGCGGGACCACGCTGTGGCAGCGGCGGAGCGAGGGGGCGCTGACGACGGCCGGTACGGGGCCGGACGGCGTCCTCTACCTCACCGCGACCGCGCCGGACACCCGTACCTCGGCCGTCGTCCGCTACGACCCGGCGACGCGCGTCGAGCGCCGGGTGCGGCTGTCCGCGCCGCTCGGCGCGGTCAGCGTCACGGCCCACGGCTCCATGGTGTATCTGCTGGGCGCCGAGGGCGGGCTGGTGGCCGTGGACACCGCGCGCGGCGGGCGCGGCTGGCGGCTGGAGACGTCCGTCGCCAACGCGTCGCAGCTGGTCGCCGGCGACGGCCGGCTCTACTTCTCCGCCGCCGACGGCCGGCTGCTGGCCGTGGACACCGACCGCCACACCCTCCTGGGCCAGACCCCGCCCCGCCTGGCCCGCGCCGGCCACGGCTACCTGGAACTCGTACCCGCCCCCGTGGTCGCCGACGGCAAGATCTTCGCGGCGGCGCCGGACGGCACGGTCTTCGCGGTGGACGGGCGGACGCCGGGGCGGTGGTAGGGCGGGGCCCGCCCCCTGTCGGATCGAGCGCACCGGACGCCCCGGACGCGCCGCTCCGAACGCTCCGGACGCGCCGCGCCGAACGCCGTCTGTCAGAACTGCCGAAGATGGTCGCGCAGTCTGCGGGCGACCTGTGACATGAGCGCGTCGGCGCCGGGCTGGGCACCGGCCGGAACGAGCGATTCGGTGAGGACGGCGATGGCGAAGGACTGGCCGTCGGAGTGCTCGACGACCCCTATCTCGTGGCGGAGGTTGAGAAGGGTGCCGGTCTTGGAGGACCAGGTGGTGGCGTCGGAGCTGAAGTCCGGGGTGAGCCGGTGCCGTAGCAGGTTGTGTGCCATGAGGCCGCGTATCCGTGCGGCCGTCTCGGGGTGGATCTTCGAAGGGGTCCACAGGGCCTGGAGCAGTTCGACGTGGGCGCGGGCGCTGCCGGTGTTGGCCCGGGTGGTGTCGAGCTGCGGCACGCGGTGGCCGCGGCCGCTGGTGCCGGCGTCGATCGCGAGGGCGTGGGCGAGGTGGACCTGGGCGGCGTCGAAGCGTTCCACGGGGGTGTCGGCCAGTTCGCGCATGGTGTGCCGGACGGTGATGCCGCGCAGGCCGAGTCCGTGCAGGAGCTCGGTGACCTGAGCGGGCGGGGTGAGGTCGAACAGCGCGTCGGCGGCGGCTCCGTCGCTCACGCAGGTGCTCAGGTACAGCAGGTCGTCGACCGCGATCCGGGCGGGGTGGCGGAACCGGCTCAGCCCGGCGGGGCCGGGTGTGGTGATGCGTCCGGGCGGTACGTCGATCATCGTCGCCCCGTCCAGCTCACCGCGCCGGATGCGCTCCGCCGTCGCCAGCGCGAGCGGGACCTTGACCAGGGAAGCGGAGGGCAGCTGGGTGTCCGGGTCGATCCCCAGCTCCTCTCCCGTGTGCAGGTCGCGTACGAGCAGGCAGCCGCGCAGACCGCCGTCGCGCAGTTGCCGGCGCAGGTCGCGCACGAGGGCCTCGGTGTTCACGCCGTCGTCCTTCCCGCGGTTCCCGCTCCGGCGCGCGTCCGGTGGTCCGCGCCGAGGCAGCGTGCGATGGCGTCGCCGAGGCGCGCTTCGATGTGCTGGGGATCGCCGTCGCCGGCGGCGGTGAGGGCGAAGCCCCGGCTGAGCCGGAGGTCGCCGATGGGCCGCCAGGCCAGGGCGAGTTCCTCCGCCTGCGCGGGGGAGCACAGCAGCAGGTCGTGCGTGCAGAGGACTTCGGCCGCGGCGGTCGTCAGGTCGGGCGCGGCGACGAGCTGCGCGGGCCGCAGGCCGAGCGCGTCGCGCAGGCGCGTCAGCGGGTCGCGGATGTGCGGTACGTCGTCCTCCTGCTGGAGCCACACGCGGCGGGGCGGGCCAAGGGAGGCCCGGCCGATCCGCAGCGTTTCGAGGTAGACGCGCTTGACGTCGGGGTCTTCCCCGGCGGTGGCGAGGCCGAGCGGCACGGACCACGTCGCCTCGTCCGGCGGGACCGCGAGCAGGGCGGCCCGTACCTGCTGGGAGTGGACGAGCTCCCTTCGCCGCGCGGGGGCGGCGGGACGGAGATCGAGGGTGACTCCGTGCCCTCGCGCCTCGGCGACGAGGCGGGCGAGGGCGGCGATGGAGCAGGTGCCGGGTACCGCCAGCCGCCACGGCCTGTGCTTGGCGGCCTCCGCCTCGTGCAGCAGCGCTTCGGACGCCCGTACGACTTCTCTGGCCGCCGGCAGCAGCTCCCGGCCGTAGGGGGTGAGGACGACGCGCCGCGACGAGCGCTCGAACAATTGCTCGCCGAAGCGTTCCTCCAGAGCGGCGATACGACGGCTGGCCACCGACTGGGACATCCGCACGGCGGCCGCTCCGACGGTGAAACTGCCGTGCTCGCCGACGCCGACGAACGCGCGGCACGCTCCCACCAGATCCACGGCCCGAACTCTATGCCAGTTCGGCATGGAACGGCGCGGGAACGTATTGGACCCCGTCACTGCCCCGAGGCGAAGGTGTTCCCGGCGTTTCGCGATCGGCAGCGGCATGGATTCACGCCATTCCATGCCTGCTCCATGCCTGCTCCATATCTGCTCTCTGCCTGCTCCATGTCCGCTCTCTGCCTGCTCCATATCTGTTCCATAGCGGCCTATTTCCTGTGCGCCCGACTCACCCCGTCGACCCCAAGCGATTCGCATGCACTACCCGCTGCATACATGCCCGGATACATCCCCTACGCGCCCTGCGCCCTAGGTGTCAGGCGTCCTGGAGGTTTGGACTGTGAAGCTCTTCCGTACCCGCCGAGCCGTTCGCGGCGCGCTCGCCGCACTGGCCCTCGTACCGCTCGCGGCCTGCGGGCACGCCTCGTCCCCGGCGGCGTCTGCCCCGGAGACGTCCGCCTCGGCGTCTTCTGCCGCCGGGACGAAGGGGCCGGACGGGCCGGACGCGGGCGCGAAGCCGTACGCCCGCGCTTTCACCGGGCTTGAGCGCAAGTACGACGCGAGGCTCGGCGTCTATGCCGTCGATACCGGCACCGGCCGCGAGGTGACTTATCGCGACGGCGAGCGATTCGCGTACAACTCCACGTTCAAGGCGCTGGCCGCGGGCGCCCTGCTGCGGAAGTACTCCCTGAGCGGGATGGACCGGGTGATCAAGTATTCCGAGAGCGATGTGATCGCCAACTCACCCGTGAGTGAGAAGCATGTCGGCTCCGGGATGAGACTCGGTGAACTGTGCGACGCGGCCGTCCGCTTCAGCGACAACACCGCGGCCAACCTGATGTTCGACGAGATCGGCGGCCCGAAGGGGCTGAACGCCGAACTCAAGAAGATCGGTGACGACGTCATCCGGATGGAGCGCCGCGAACCGGAGCTGAGCCGCTGGCTGCCGGGCGACACACGGGATACGAGTACGCCCCGGGCGATGGCGAAGGACCTGCGCGTATTCGTTCTCGGAGATGTGCTGGGCCAGAAGGAACGCGCACAACTCACCACGTGGCTGCGGACCAACAGGACCGGAGACGACCTGATCAGGGCCGGGGTACCCAAGGGCTGGGCCGTGGGCGACAAGACCGGAACCGGCAGCTATTACGGGGCCCGTAATGACATCGCCGTACTGTGGCCGCCGCACAAGGACCCCATCGTCGTGGCGATCCTGTCGCACCGGAACAAGAAGGACGCCAAATCCGACGACAAAGTAATCGCGGAAGCGGCGACGGTGGTCACCGATACGTTGTCGCCGGCGCGGAATTCCGCTCCGAGCCGGTCGTAATTCCACGGAAGCACGACCGGTCACCGCGCCGGGCTGGGCGGCCGGGCCGACGCCCGTACCCGCCTCGGCGCCTCGGAGCCTCGGCGTTCCGGAGCCCCAGCACCTCAGCGTCCCAGCCGGCCGTCGGCCCGTTCGCTCGGGCCCGTGCGCGGGACGACGGCCGCCGGTCCGGCGGGCCCCGCCGTGGCCTGGGCGAGGAGGGCCAGCGCTTCCGCTGACGGGGAGCCGGGGTCGGGGACGGCCAGGGTCAGTCGCTGGTCCTCGGCCTGGGGGAGGACGAGGCTCTGGTGGGCGACGGTGAGCGTGCCGACCAGGGGGTGCCGCATTTCGTGGCGGGCGGCGGCGCAGGGCTGCACGCGGTGGCCGGTCCACATGGCCGCGAACTCCTTGCTCCGGACCGTGAGTTCGCCGATGAGCGAGGTCAGGAGCGTGTCGTCGGGGTTGCGGCCGGCGACCAGGCGCAGGTGCTCGACCATGCCCTTGGCCTTCGCCTCCCAGTCCGCGTACAGCTCCCGCGTGTGGGCGTCCAGGAACAGCATCCTGGCGAGGTTGGGCCGCTCCGCCGTCCGCCGCGGGGCGTCGAAGTCCACGTGCGCGGCGAACAGCGCGTGGCCGAGCCCGTTCCACGCGAGGATGTCCGCGCGGCGGCCGTACACGAGCGCCGGGACGCCCTCCAGGGTGTGCAGCAGGGCGAGCGTGTCGGCCCCCGCGTGTTCGATCTGCGGCCGGCGGGCCGGGGCGCGGCGGCGGCCGGCGTCGGCGAGGTCGTGCAGGTGCCGGCGCTCCGCCTCGTCCAGGCAGAGCGCCCGCGCGACGGCGTCCAGGATCTCGGGGGACGCGCCCGTCGCCTGCCCCTGCTCCAGCCGCGTGTAGTACGACGCGCTGACGCCCGCGAGCAGCGCCAGCTCCTCCCTGCGCAGGCCCGACACGCGCCGCCGGTCGCCGTAGTCCTTCAGGCCGACGTCGGCGGGGCGCAGCTGGGAGCGCCGGGCGTGCAGGAAGTCTCCTAGGCGGCCGCGTTCTCTCATGCCTTCCAGTCTGCATCGGCGCGCACGGCCCAGCCTGACCCTGCCGGGGGTAGGCAGCAGCGGGGCTGGCCGGTCCGCGCGGGCACGGCGACGGTGGTGCTCCGACCGCCCCGGGCCCCGGAGCCCGACCCGGTCTCCCGAACCACACGGAGCACCTCATGCACCTCGACCACCCCGCCGACCCCCTTGGCCCTACTGACCTCACTGACACCACCAACACCACCAACACCACCGACCGCATCGAACTCGGTGACGTCACCGTCACCCGCGTCAAGGAGTTCTACGGCCCCATCGGCTTCACGCCCGAGGCATTCGTCCCCACCGTCCCCGAGGACGCCTGGCGCGCCAACGCCGACTGGCTCGCGCCCGCCTTCGTCGACCCGAGCACGAACATCGTCAACTCGGCCGTACAGACCTGGGTGCTGCGCAGCGAGGGGAAGACGATCCTCGTCGACACGGGGGCGGGCGACGACAAGGAGCGCCCGTACGCCCCCGTCTGGAGCCGACTGCGGACCGGCTTCCTGGACCGCCTGGCGGCGGCGGGCGTCGCGCCCGAGGACGTCGACATCGTGGTCAACACGCATCTGCACACCGACCACGTCGGCTGGAACACCCGCCTGGACGGCAGGGAATGGGTCCCCACCTTCCCCAACGCCACCTACCTCATGCACAAGGACGACTACGACTTCTGGAATCCGGAGAACGGGCACGAGCCCGTGCTCGGGCGCGGCAACCAGAACGTCTTCGAGGACAGCGTCACCCCCGTGCACCGGGCCGGGCAGGTCCGGCTGTGGGAGGGAAGCCACCGGATCGACGCCGCCCTCCGCCTCGACTCGGCCCCCGGCCACACCCCCGGCTCCAGCGTCCTGACCCTCTCCAGCGGAACGGACCGGGCGGTCTTCATCGGCGACGTCGTGCACAGCCCCATGCAGATCGTCGATCCGCACCACAACAGCTGCTTCTGCGAGGACCCCGCCGGGGCGCGCGCCACGCGCCGCCGGGTCCTGGGATGGGCGGCGGACCACAACGCGCTCGTCTTTCCGGCGCACCTGGGGGGCCACGGCGCCGCCGAGGTCGAGCACGCGGGCGACGGGTTCGCGATCAAGAAGTGGGCGCCGTTCGCCCCGTACGAGCCCGTGGACAGCGATGAGGACCGGGGCGTGCGCGCATGAACGACCGGACCACCCGCACCGTCACCACCGCGCAGGGGGCCGTCCGCGGCGTCCTCCGCGACGGTTTCGCCGTCTTCCACGGCATCCCCTACGCCGCGTCCCCGTCCCGCGCCGGGCGCTTCGCCGCGCCGTCGCCGCACGAGGGGTGGACCGGCGTCCGGGACGCGACCGCGCCCGGCCCGACCGCGCCGCAGGCGGAGCGGAATCTGGGCGCCATCGACATGTCGCCCTACTTCGGGCCCGGCTGGATCGCCGGGGACTCGGAGGCCGACGACTACCTCACCGTCGACGTGTGGACGCCTGACGACGTACGGGCTCCCGGCGACGTACGAGCATCCGACGGCATACGGGCGCCTGGCAACGTGCGGGCGTCCGCCGACGTACGGGCACCTGGCAACGTACGGGCATCCGGCGGCATACGGGCGTCCGGCCTCCGCCATGGAGACCACGGCGAGCAGCCCCTCCCCGTCATGGTCTTCGTCCACGGCGGCGGCTTCGTGGCCGGTTCGGCGCGGGCGGGCCTCTACGACGGGGCCGCCTTCGCCCGCTCCGGCGCCGTCCTGGTGACCGTCCAGTACCGCCTCGGCATCGCCGGTTTCCTCGATCTCCCCGGCGCGCCCCGCAACCGCGGCCTCCTGGACGTGTTCGCCGCGCTGCGCTGGGTGCGGGAGAACATCGCGGCGTTCGGCGGCGACCCGGAGCGCGTCACACTGTTCGGCCAGTCCGCCGGGGCCACCCTCACCGGCGCCGCCATCGCCTCCCCGAGCGCCGACGGCCTCGTGCGGCGCGCCATCGTGCAGAGCGGCAGCGGCCTGGGCGCCTTCACGCCCGAGCAGGCCGCGCGGGTGACGGAGGCGGCGGCAGCGGCGCTGGGCGTCGCGCCGGACGCCGAGGCGTTCGCCGCGGTGACAGACGCGGACCTGGTCGGGGCGGCCTCCGGGCTCGGCGGCGTCGACCTGCGGACCGCGACCGCCTACGACCCGCTGATCGGGCTCAGCCCCTTCGGCCTGGTCCTGGACGAACAGCCCGCCGACGCCGTCGCCGCTGGGCGCGGGGCCGCCGCCGGCATCGATCTCCTCATCGGCGTCAACTCCGAGGAGGGCAACCTCTACCTCGTGCCCTCCGGCGCCCACGCCGCCTCGACCGCGGCGGACGTCCGTACGGCCGCGGAGCTCTCCCACCCCGACCCGGACCGGCTCCTGGCCGCCTACCGCGCGGAGCGCCCCGGGGCCGCGTACGGGCGGCTGCGCTCGGCCGTCATGGGCGACGCGCTGTTCGGCGCGGGGAGCTGGGCGCTGGCCGGGGCGCACGCCGAGCGGTCCGCGGGGGCCACGTACGGCTATCTCTTCGACTGGCGGTCGCCGGCCCTCGGCGGGCGGCTCGGGGCCGCCCACACGGTGGAGCTCCCGTTCGTCTTCGGCCTCGATCCAGCGCCGCTGCGCGGGGAGCGCGCGCTGCTCGGCCCCGCCGATCCGCCCGCCGGTCTGGCTGCCCGTATGCACGCCGCCTGGGTGCGCTTCGCCCGTACCGGGAACCCCGGCTGGGACGCGTACGACACCGGGCGCCGGGCGACCATGGTCATCGGCGGCGAGTGGGAGGTGCGCGAGGACCCGCGCGGTGCCGTCCGCCGGGCGTGGCAGCGGTGAGCTGACAGACGTCCGCCCGCCCACGGGGATCGGCCGTGGACGGGCGGACGGACGGACGGCAGTGCGGTGCTCAGCCGAGCAGGCTCACGTCCCGCACCGCGCCCTTGTCCGCGCTCGTCGCCATGGCCGCGTACGCGCGCAGCGCCGTGGAGACCTTCCGCTCGCGGTTCTTCGGGGCGTACGTGCCGCCGAGCGCCGCCCGGCGGGCCGCCAGCTCGTCCTCGCCGACGAGGAGCTCCATCGAGCGGTTCGGGATGTCGATGCGGATGCGGTCGCCGTCCTCGACGAGCGCGATCGTGCCGCCGGAGGCCGCCTCGGGCGAGGCGTGGCCGATGGACAGGCCCGACGTGCCGCCGGAGAAGCGGCCGTCGGTGACCAGCGCGCACGCCTTGCCGAGGCCGCGGCCCTTGAGGAACGAGGTCGGGTAGAGCATCTCCTGCATGCCGGGGCCGCCCTTGGGGCCCTCGTAGCGGATGACGACGACGTCGCCCTCCTTGATCCGCTTGGTGAGGATCGCGTCGACGGCGTCCTCCTGCGACTCGCAGACCACGGCCGGGCCCTCGAACGTCCAGATCGACTCGTCGACGCCCGCGGTCTTCACGACGCAGCCGTCCTCGGCGAGGTTGCCGTAGAGGATCGCGAGCCCGCCCTCGGTGGAGTAGGCGTGCGCGATGTCGCGGATGCAGCCGCCCTCGGCGTCCGTGTCGAGGGTGTCCCACCGCTCGGACTGGGAGAAGGCGGTGGCGGAGCGGACGCAGCCGGGGGCCGCGTGGAACAGCTCGACGGCCTCCTCGGACGGCGAGCCGCCGCGGATGTCCCACTGCTTGAGCCAGTCGGCGAGGGACGGCGAGTGGACGGTGTGGACGTCCTCGTTCAGCAGGCCCGCGCGGTACAGCTCGCCGAGGATGGCGGGGATGCCGCCGGCCCGGTGCACGTCCTCCATGTAGTAGACGCCGCCGGGCGCGACGTTCGGGGCGACCTTCGACAGGCACGGCATGCGGCGGGAGAGCCCGTCGATGGCCTTCATGTCGAAGTCCAGCCCGGCCTCCTGGGCGGCGGCGAGCAGGTGCAGGATCGTGTTGGTGGAGCCGCCCATGGCGATGTCGAGGGCCATGGCGTTCTCGAAGGCGGCGCGGGTGCCGATGTTGCGCGGCAGGACCGTCGCGTCGTCCTGCTCGTAGTGGCGCTTGGTGATCTCGACGACCGTACGCCCGGCGTTCTCGTACAGCGCCTTGCGGGCGGTGTGGGTGGCGAGCACCGAGCCGTTGCCGGGCAGGGACAGGCCGATCGCCTCGGTCAGGCAGTTCATGGAGTTGGCGGTGAACATGCCGGAACAGGAGCCGCAGGTCGGACAGGCGTTGTCCTCGATGCGGGCGATGTCCTCGTCGGAGACGTTGTCGTTGACGGCCTCGGAGATCGCGGTGATCAGGTCCAGCTTGCGGACCGTGCCGTCGACGAGGGTGGCGCGGCCGGACTCCATCGGGCCGCCGGAGACGAAGACCGTCGGGATGTTGAGGCGCATCGCGGCCATCAGCATGCCGGGGGTGATCTTGTCGCAGTTGGAGATGCAGATCAGCGCGTCCGCGCAGTGCGCCTCGACCATGTACTCGACGGAGTCGGCGATCAGGTCGCGGGACGGCAGCGAGTACAGCATCCCGCCGTGGCCCATGGCGATGCCGTCGTCGACCGCGATGGTGTTGAACTCGCGCGCGATGCCGCCCGCCGCGTGGATCGCCTCGCTGACGATGCGGCCGACCGGCGCCAGGTGGGTGTGGCCGGGCACGAACTCGGTGAAGCTGTTGGCCACTGCGACGATCGGCTTGCCGAAGTCCTCGCGCGCTACGCCCGAGGCCTGCATAAGGGCTCGGGCGCCCGCCATGTTGCGGCCGTGGGTGACAGTGCGGGACCTCAGCTCGGGCACTTCGGACACTCCCTCGGGGTTGATCGGCGCCGTCGGCGCGGCTGTGGCCGAGGGTACGCCCTCCGCTCCATGATCTGGACAGTGCCTCCGGTATGTGAGACGGACGACCGGAGTGCGGACGGTGGAGGGTGCACGCGCGCGTGGGGCGTACGGGCGTGGGGAGGGCCGTACGGGGAGGGTGCACGCGCGCGCGTGGGGCGTACGGGCATGGGGGGGGCGGACCAGGAGGGCTTACGGGCCCGGCCGGCTATCCCTCGCCGGTCAGGTGGTGCTGCACCGCCGGGGCGATCATGACGATGACCTTCTCGACGTCGGCCGAGGCCAGCGGCTCGGCCTTGATCACATACCGGAGCAGCACGGCGCCCACGATCTGCGCGGTCGCCAGCTCGGAGCGCAGCTCGGGGTCGGGCACGTCCAGCTCGCTCGCGATACGGACCATGAGCTTGCTGGTGACGAGGTTGCGCAGGACGGTCGCCGCGGTCTCGTTGGTGACGGCCGAGCGGACGATGGCGAGCAACGGATCGCGCGTGGCCGGGTTCTCGTACATCCCGAGGATGAAGCGGGCCAGCCGCTCCCCCACCGCGTCCCGGCCGCCCGCGAGCACGGTGTCCGACGCGGACAGGGCGGGCGCGAAGGCGACCTCGACGGCCGCGGCGAAGACCTGTTCCTTCGTCCCGAAGTAGTGGTGGACGAGGGCCGGGTCCACGGACGCGCCCTTGGCGATGGCGCGGATGGACGCCCGGTCGTAGCCGCGCTCGGCGAACTCGGCGCGGGCGGCCGCGAGGATGCGGTCGCGCGCGCCGGGGCCCTGGGCCGTGCTCGTACGGGTGGGCCGGCCGCGCTTCTTCGGAGCGGAGTCGTCCGCGCTCCCGGCCGGACCGTCCACGCCCCCGGCCGATCCGCGCACGCCCTCGGCCGGACCGTCCACGCCCTCGGCCGATCCGTTCACGCTCTCCCGCGCTCGCCCGGCCGCAGGTCCCTCGGCGTCGCTCATGATCCCGGCACTCCGGTGGAAGAGGCGAGGTAGAGCCGGGTGAAGGCGAGCGCCTCCGCCAGGTCGGCCTCGCGTTCGGCGGCGGACATCGCCCGGCGGGTATTGACCTCGACGACGACGTGCCCGCCGAAGCCGGAGGTCGCGAGCCGCTCCAGCAGCTCGGCGCACGGCTGCTTGCCGCGGCCGGGCACCAGGTGCTCGTCCTTGTTGGAGCCGTTGCCGTCGGCGAGGTGGACGTGGGCGAGCCGGTCGCCCATGCGGTCGATCATCCGCAGCGCGTCCGTACGGGCCGTGGCGGTGTGCGAGAGGTCCACCGTGAAGTGCCGGTAGTCGTCGTTGGTGACGTCCCAGTCCGGCGCGTACGCGAGGACCTCGCGGTCCCGGTAGCGCCACGGATACATGTTCTCCACGGCGAACCGCACGTCCGTCTCGTCCGCCATCCGCCAGATCCCGTTCACGAAATCCCGCGAGTAATTGCGCTGCCAACGGAACGGCGGATGCACCACGACCGTGGACGCGCCCAGCTTCTCGGCCGCCGCGCGGGCCCGCTGGAGCTTGACCCACGGGTCCGTCGACCACACCCGCTGCGTGATCAGCAGACACGGCGCGTGCACGGCGAGCACCGGCACCCCGTGGTAGTCGGAGAGTCTGCGCAGCGCCTCTATGTCCTGGCTGACGGGGTCGGTCCACACCATGACCTCGACACCGTCGTAGCCCAGGCGCGCGGCGATCTCGAAGGCCGTCGCCGTCGACTCCGGATACACCGAGGCCGTGGACAGGGCGACCTTCGCATCCGGGATGCGCACCACTGGCTCCGTCACGAAGGACAGCGTACGACCGCCCGTCATCCGGCGGGCAGCCGGTCCAGCCGCCGCAGGATGACGCCCTCGCGCAGCGCCCACGGGCAGATCTCCAGCTCCGCCACCCCGAAAAGGTCCATCGCACCCTCCGCGACCAGCGCACCGGCCAGCAGCTGCGGCGCCCGGTTCGCGGAGACCCCGGGGAGTTCCGCGCGCTCCGCGCAGGTCATCGCGGCGAGCCTGGGCACCCACTCCTCCAGCGCCGCGCGGGACAGCGAGCGCTGCGCGTACACGCCCTCGGCGGACCGCGCCGAGCCCGCGATCCGCGCGAGCTGCTTGAAGGTCTTGGAGGTCCCCACAACGTGGTCGGGGGCGCTGTGCCGGGCGAAGTCCCCGACGATCCGGGCTATCTCGGCCCGTACGTGCCGGCGCAGCGCCCGTACGTCCGCGGGGTCCGGCGGGTCGCCGGGCAGCCGGCCGGCCGTGAGCCGGCCCGCGCCCAGCGGCAGGGAGGCGGTCACGTCCGGGGTCTCGTCCATGCCGTAGGCGGTCTCCAGGGAGCCGCCGCCGATGTCGAGGACCAACAGCTTCCCCGCCGACCAGCCGAACCAGCGGCGGGCCGCGAGAAAGGTGAGCCGCGCCTCCTCGGGGCCGGTGAGCACGGACAGGGCGACGCCGGTCGCCTGGTGGACGCGGGCGAGGACGGCGTCCGCGTTGGCCGCCCCGCGGACGGCGGAGGTGGCGAAGGCGAGGACGTCCTCGCAGCCCTTGTCCTCGGCGGCCTGGAGCGCCTCGCGGATGACGTCGACGAGACGGTCGATGCCGGTCTCGCTGATCGCGCCGTCACCCCCGTCGTCCTTCTCCAGGAGCTCGGCCAGCCGTAGATCCGCCTTGTGGGAGTGGGCGGGCAGCGGGCGCGCGCCGGGGTGCGCGTCCACCACCAGCAGATGGACGGTATTCGAACCCACATCGAGGACACCGAGTCTCATGGACGGAACGCTACTGCGGGCCCGCACGGCGCATAGGCTTGCGGGGTGGCAAAGACGAAAAAGGCGAAGCGGGACAAAGAAGTGAAGAAGACGGCGAAGACGGCGAAGACGGCGCAGCCGCAGCCGTCCGACGAGGTCGGCCTGGACTTCGCCCGCGCCTGGGTCGAATTCCCCGACCCGGCCGACGACGAACAGGTCTTCCGCTGCGACCTGACGTGGCTGACCTCACGCTGGACCTGCGTCTTCGGGCAGGGCTGCCAGGGCATCCAGGCGGGGCGGGCGGACGACGGCTGCTGCACGCTGGGCGCGCACTTCTCGGACGAGGACGACGAACAGCGGGTCGCGCTGCACGTGGACCGGCTGTCGCCGGAGGTCTGGCAGTTCCACGACGAGGGGAAGAAGTCGGGCTGGATCCAGGTCGACGAGGACGGCGAGCGGCAGACCCGCCGGTACGAGGGGTCGTGCATCTTCCAGAACCGGCCGGGCTTCGCGGGCGGCGCGGGTTGCTCGCTGCACATCCTCGCGCTGCGCGAGGGACGCGAGCCGCTGGAGACCAAGCCGGACGTCTGCTGGCAGCTGCCGGTCCGGCGCACGTACGACTGGATCGACCGCCCGGACGACACGCGGGTGCTCCAGGTCACCATCGGCGAGTACGACCGCCGGGGCTGGGGCCCCGGCGGCCACGATCTGCACTGGTGGTGCACGTCGGCGACGTCCGCGCACGGCGCCGGCAAGCCGGTGTACGTCTCGTACGCGCCCGAGCTGACGGAGCTGATGGGCGAGGAGGCATACGACCGGCTGGTCGAGCTCTGCGAGGCCCGGCTGGCGTCGCAGCTCCCGATGGTGGCGCCGCACCCGGCGGACTGAGGGACTGCGGACAGAGGGCCTGCGGGCTTACGGGCCTGCGGACTTACGGGCCTGTGGACGTACGGGCCTGCGGACTTACGGGCCTGTGGCTGGCGGCCTGTGACCTGTGGCCGCCGGCCTCAGAGCCTGTGCCCGCTGGCCGCTGGCCGCTGGTCTCGGGGCCTGCGGCCTCAGAGCCTTTGGCCTTACGGGACCCTGCGGCCTTACGGAACCTGTGGCCCGGTGTCCTCGTCAGCCGTCCCCGCCGGGCGCCGCCGTCGGGGACGGGGGCGACGGGGTCGGGGTCGGTGACGTCGGGCTCGGGGACGGCGGCGTGGGCGTCGGGGTCGGCTGCCGGCCCCGGCCCTCGACGGTGACCACCGCGCCCGCCGGGGCCACGGTGATCCTGGCGCTCCAGGGCCCCGCGGGCTCCCGCGCGTGGTCCACCTCGACCGTGATCGTGACGCTCCGCCCCGGCTCCAGCGAACCGGACGACCTGCTGAGGCTCAGCCATGGGGCGTCGGCCGAGGCCGACCACCGCACGGGCTGCCCGCCGCTCGCCGTGAGCGTCACGGCCGTACCGTCCCCGCTCGGCTGCGCGTCGACGGTGAGCCGTCCGGGGCCCGGCACGGGGCCGGGGCGCTCCGGCGGCGAACCCGCGCCGGTCGGACGGCCGCCGTCGCCGTCCGACCGGCCGTCCGTGGCCGTGGCCCCGCCGCCCCCGGCGCCGCGGGGGGCGGGGGGGGGGGCGCCCCGGGGCGCTCGACCGCGGGCCGGCCGTTGTCGCCCAGCGGCGGGGGGGCGCCCGGCCGGGCGCGGGCGCGGCGCCCCTCGGCGGTGAGGCGCTTCCGGCCG
>NZ_JBFAIS010000057.1:0-19342 GCF_040654795.1 Streptomyces sp. NPDC050617
TGCCCGGCCCCCACGATCTCGCCGGTCTCGATCTCCAGATTGGGCACCGAGTCGACGCGCGCCCCGTCGGTGAGGACCAGATTGCGGTTCAGCTCATAGGTGTCGGTGCCCTCGGCCCCGGCGCGGATCAGCACGTCGCCGATCCACACCGCGTGGGCGCCGCGGCCCTGCAGCGCGCCCTTGTACGTGACGTTGCTGCGGCAGTGCGGGGCGTCGTGGTCGACGAAGAGGCGGTGCTCCTGGTGCTGGCCGTCGTCCGTGAAGTACAGGCCGAACAGCTCGGCCTCGCCGCCGGGGCCGCCGTAGACGATCCGCGGGTGGAGGCGCACCAGGTCGCCGCCGAAGGTGACGACGACGGACTTGAAGGAGGCGTCCCGGCCGACCAGCGCGGTGTGCTGGGCGACGTGCACCGCCTTGTCATCCCAGTCCTGGACGGAGACGACGGTGAGCTTGGCGCCGTCGCCGATCAGGTACTCGACGTTGGCGGCCAGCGTCGCGTCGCCGGTGTGGTCGATGACGACGACGGCCTCGGCGAACGCGCCGAGCTCCACGACCAGGTGGCCGAAGGAGGTGCCGCCCTCGCCGTGCACGGCGATCCGGACCGGCTCGTCGAGCACCGTCTCCTTGGGCACGGAGACGACGGACGCCTTCTCGAAGGCGGAGTAGGCCTGTGCCGCTACGCGGTCCACGGGCTTGCCGGTCGCGCCGACCCGGCGGTCGTCGCGGTCCACGGTCTCCACCGCCACGCCGGAGGGCGCCTCGACGGTGACGGCCACGGTGCCGCCCGCTTGCGCGGTGCCGTCGTGCAGGCCCTTGAGCCGCTCCAGGGGAGTGAAGCGCCACTCCTCCTCACGGCCGTGCGGCACCGGGAAGTCGGCCACGTCGTAGGACGCGGGCGCGCTGACCCGTGCGTCGACGGGGTGCGCGGAGGTGCGGCCCGTACCCGGACCGGCGAGCTGGGGACCACCGGTCGTGGTGCCCACCTCGATCGATCCGGCCGTGGTGCCGCCGGCGGGGATGTTGTCGGCCATGACTGTCGTACTGCTCGCTTTCTCGGAGAACTGCTTCGGTGGCGGACGGGGCTTCGGCCGGTTCAGCCGACGGAGCCCTCCATCTGCAGTTCGATGAGCCGGTTGAGTTCCAGCGCGTACTCCATCGGCAGTTCCCGCGCGATCGGCTCGACGAAGCCGCGCACGATCATCGCCATCGCCTCGAACTCCGTCATGCCCCGGCTCATCAGGTAGAACAGCTGGTCGTCGCTGACCTTGGAGACCGTCGCCTCGTGCCCCATCGACACATCGTCCTCCCGCACATCCACGTACGGGTACGTGTCCGAGCGGGAGATCGTGTCCACCAGCAGCGCGTCGCACAGCACGTTCGACTTCGAACCGTGGGCGCCCTCGCCGATCTCGATCAGACCCCGGTAGGAGGTACGGCCGCCGCCGCGCGCCACCGACTTCGAGACGATGTTGGAGGACGTGTTCGGCGCCATGTGCACCATCTTCGCGCCCGCGTCCTGGTGCTGGCCCTCGCCGGAGAACGCGATCGACAGCGTCTCGCCCTTGGCGTGCTCGCCCATCAGGTACACGGCCGGGTACTTCATCGTCACCTTGGAGCCGATGTTCCCGTCCACCCACTCCATCGTCGCGCCCTCATACGCCACGGCACGCTTGGTGACCAGGTTGTACACGTTGTTCGACCAGTTCTGGATCGTCGTGTAGCGGCACCGGCCGCCCTTCTTCACGATGATCTCCACCACCGCCGAGTGCAGCGAGTCCGACGAATAGATCGGCGCCGTGCAGCCCTCCACGTAATGCACATACGCGTTCTCGTCGACGATGATCAGCGTCCGCTCGAACTGCCCCATGTTCTCCGTGTTGATCCGGAAGTAGGCCTGCAGCGGGATGTCGACGTGCACGCCCGGCGGGACGTAGATGAACGAGCCGCCCGACCACACCGCCGAGTTCAGCGACGCGAACTTGTTGTCGCCGACCGGGATGACCGTGCCGAAGTACTCCTGGAAGATCTCCGGGTGCTCCTTGAGCGCCGTGTCCGTGTCCAGGAACAGCACGCCCTGCTCCTCCAGGTCCTCACGGATCTGGTGGTAGACGACCTCCGACTCGTACTGCGCCGCCACACCCGCGACCAGCCGCTGCTTCTCCGCCTCCGGGATGCCCAGCTTGTCGTACGTGTTCTTGATGTCCTCCGGCAGGTCCTCCCAGGAAGCGGCCTGCTTCTCCGTGGACCGCACGAAATACTTGATGTTGTCGAAGTCGATACCGGTGAGATCCGAGCCCCACGTCGGCATGGGCTTCTTGTCGAACAGCTTCAGACCCTTCAACCGGAGCTTGAGCATCCACTCCGGCTCGTTCTTCTTCGCCGAAATGTCTCGGACGACCTCTTCGGACAGGCCCCGCTTGGCCGCGGCACCGGCCACATCCGAATCGGCCCAGCCGTATTCATACGTACCCAGGCCCTCGAGCTCAGGGTGAGCAGTCTCCGTAGGGAGCGTCATGCGGGGTTCCTCCCGGCCGTGCTGGTGGATGCTGTGGTGGTTTGTGGAGCGGGCTCTGTCCCGCTGCGCGGAATGAACGTCGTGCACACCCCGTCGCCGTGGGCGATGGTGGCCAGACGCTGCACATGAGTCCCGAGCAGGCGGGAGAAGACCTCGGTCTCCGCTTCGCACAGCTGCGGGAACTGCTCGGCGACATGGGCGACCGGGCAGTGGTGCTGGCAGAGCTGTTCGCCGACCGGTGCGCTGCGCGCCGTAGCAGCGTACCCGTCTGCGGTCAATGCCTTGGCCAGCGCCTCGGCGCGGCCTCGGGGCTCGGCGGCCTCGACGGCGTCGCGGTACCCCTCGGCCTGGGCCGCGAGCCGGGCCCGCGCGAAGGCGGCGACCGCCGCCTCGCCCATCTCGCCGCCGCCCGCGGCCTGCGCGATCCAGCGCAGGGCGTCCGAGGCGAGCTTGTCGTAGGCCTGGTCGAAGGCGTCCCGGCCGCAGTCGGTGAGCGCGAAGACCTTGGCGGGGCGTCCTCGGCCGCGAGCGCCGTAGACGCGCTTCTCGCGGGGCTCCACGACGCCTTCGGCGACGAGGGTGTCGAGGTGGCGGCGGACCGCCGCCTGGGTCAGCTGGAGCCGCAGGGCGACCTCGGCCGCGGTGGACGGGCCGTGGTCGAGGATGGAACGGACGACGCGGTTGCGCGTGCCGCGCTGCTCATCGAGGGCGGGCGCGGGCGCAGCACCGCCGGGCCCGGCGGCCGGGGCGGCCGCGGGTCCCGTCTGAGCCTCGCTCACGTTTTTCACAACGCTATTGTTGCGTAATTCCTTGGACCGGGACAAGCCCTGTCCGGCGGGGGCGACGGTGGTCTCGATCACTTAGGGTCACCTAATCGGGCCTGTTTCCGCCCCGCGCCACCGGCGGCCGCCGCCGGTTCGTAGACTTCCCGGCATGCGAAACGAGCCCGCCGTCGAGGTCGTCGGCCTGGTCAAGCGGTACGGCGCGAAAACCGCGGTGGACGGGCTGGACCTGTCCGTGGCGCGCGGGTCCCTGATGGCCGTGCTGGGCCCCAACGGGGCGGGCAAGACCACCACGATCGAGACCTGCGAGGGGTACCGCCGGCCCGACGCCGGAACGGTCCGCGTACTGGGACTCGACCCCGTGGCCGAGTCCGCCGCGCTCCGCCCGCGCATCGGGGTGATGCTCCAGAGCGGCGGGGTTTATCCGGGAGCGCGTGCGGAAGAGATGCTGCGCCACACCGCCTCCCTGCACGCGCACCCCGTGGACGTCGACGCGCTGATCGAACGGCTGGGGCTGGCCGCCTGCGGCCGCACCTCCTACCGGCGGCTGTCCGGCGGGCAGCAGCAGCGGCTCTCCCTCGCCATGGCCGTCGTGGGCCGCCCCGAGCTCGTCTTCCTGGACGAGCCGACCGCGGGCCTCGACCCGCAGGCGCGCCACGCCACCTGGGAGCTCGTGCGCGAGCTGCGCGCCGACGGCGTCACCGTGGTGCTCACCACGCACCACATGGACGAGGCCGAGCAGCTCGCGGACGACGTCGCGATCGTGGACGGCGGCAAGGTCATCGCCCAGGGCAGCCCCGAGCAGCTGTGCAAGGGCGGCGCGGAGAACACCCTGCGCTTCGGCGGCCGCCCCGGACTGGACCTGGGCTCGCTGCTGAAGGCGCTCCCCGCCCAGTCCGCGGCCGTCGAGCTGACCCCCGGCACGTACCGCGTCTCCGGCGAGGTGGACCCGCAACTGCTGGCCACCGTGACGAGCTGGTGCGCGCAGAACGGCGTCATGCCCGACCGCATCTCGGTCGAGCGGCACACCCTGGAGGACGTCTTCCTGGAACTGACCGGCAAGGAGCTGCGCGCATGACGGCGTGCGACACCCTCGGCCGGGGGCACGGGGGTCGCCCCCCGGAAGACGACAGCCTGGAACTGACCGGCAAGGAGCTGCGCGCATGAGCGCTACGGGCACGTTCACCCCGAAACCCGGCGCCGCGCCGCTCCCCCGGATGATCCGGGCGCAGGCCGCGCTGGAGACCCGGATGCTGCTGCGCAACGGCGAGCAGCTGCTGCTGACCGTCGTCATCCCGGCGCTGCTGCTGGTCCTCTTCAGCGCCGTCGACATCATCGACACCGGCGGCGGGAAGTCCGTCGACTTCCTCGCCCCCGGCGTGCTGGCCCTCGCCGTGCTGTCCACGGCCTTCACCGGGCAGGCCATCGCGACCGGCTTCGAGCGCCGCTACGGCGTCCTGAAGCGGCTCGGCGCGTCGCCGCTGCCGCGCTGGGCGCTGATGACCGCGAAGACGTGCGCGGTGCTGGTCACCGAGGTCCTCCAGGTGGTGCTGCTGACGGTGATCGCCTTTGCGCTGGGCTGGTCCCCGCACGGCGACCCGCTGTCCGTAGTCCTGCTGCTCGTGCTCGGGACCGCGGCGTTCTCCGGGCTCGGCCTGCTGATGGCGGGCACGCTCAGGGCGGAGGCGACGCTGGCCGCCGCCAACCTGGTCTTCCTGCTGCTGTTGGTCGGCGGCGGCGTGATCGTGCCGCTGGACAAGTTCCCCGGCGCGGCGCGGAGCGTCCTGGAGCTGCTGCCGATCTCGGCGCTCTCCGACGGTCTGCGCGACGTGCTCCAGCACGGTGCGGGGATGCCCTGGGGCGACCTCGGCGTCCTCGCCGTATGGGCCGTGCTCGGGCTCGGCGCAGCCGCCCGCTGGTTCCGCTGGGAGTGACGCGGGCGGCGTCCGTGCGGCGCCCGCCGGGCCCGGTGCGGGAACCGGCGGGAAAAGCCCCGGAACGCCGACGCGGGCCCCAAGTGAAAAGATGCACAAGCACCTGATTACGATGAGCCCGTGCCGAAAACGCTGAACCCCCTCCAGCTCATCGCCGACCGCTGGCAGCCCTCCGCGCGCTTCGTGCGCGGCGCCGCGCTGGCCACCGTCGTGATGGCCGTGATCATCGTCGTCACCGGCGGCGCGGTGCGGCTGACCCAGTCCGGCCTCGGCTGCCCGACCTGGCCGACCTGCACCGAGGAGAGCCTGACCCCGACCGGGGCGATGGGCATCAACGGCATCATCGAGTTCAGCAACCGCATGCTGACGTACGTGCTGTGCGCGGTCGTCGGCCTGTTCATCATCGCCTCGCGGGCCATGGCCCCCCGCCGCCGCGGCCTCACCCGGCTCGGCTGGGCGCAGTTCTGGCTCGTGATGGGCAACGCCGTCGTCGGCGGCATCACGGTGCTGACCGGCCTGAACCCGTACATCGTCAGCTCGCACTTCCTGCTCGCCTCCGGTCTGCTGACGGTCGCGGTGATCACCTGGCAGCGCTCCCACGAGGGGGACGCGGAGCCGCGCGACCTCGTCGGCCGGCCGGTGCGGCAGCTGTCCTGGGTGCTCGTCGCGGCGAGCGCCGCGCTGATCGTCATCGGCACCGTGGTCAGCGGGGCGGGCAAGCACGCCGGCGACGCCTCCAAGGACGTGCGCCGCATCCCGCTGGACTGGCGGGAGATCACCCAGCTGCACGTGGACTTCGTCTTCATCGTCGTCGGCCTGAGCGCGGCGCTGTGGTTCACGCTGCGGGCCGTGAAATCCCCCGCGCAGTCGCGCCGCAAGGTGCTGGAGATGTTCGTGGTGCTGCTCGCGCAGGGCGCCATCGGCTATGTGCAGTACTTCACCGACACGCCCGAGCTGCTCGTCGGGGTGCACATGTTCGGGTCCTGCCTGGTGTGGATCGCGGTGCTGCGGGTCTTCCTGTCGCTGCGCGAGCGCGCCGAGGCGCCGGTGCTGCCCGCGCCTTCGAGCGAGCACGCCGAGCACGAAGTCGTTCAGGCCGCCGCCCCGGCCGCGTCCAGCCGGTAGATCCGCCGGGCGGTGCCGGCCGCGACGAGCGAGGCGATCCGCCGCGCGTCCGCCCGCCCGCACACGCCCTCCGCGATCCACTCCGCGACGAGCCGGTCCATGGCCGACACGAACCGCCGCGCGCCCACCACATAGAGCTCCGCCAGCGCCCGCGCGCCCGTGGAGAACAGCAGCTTGCCGAACGGGGCCTCCCCCAGCGTCTCCTGGGGCCGGGGCCCCGTATCCGCGTACACGTGCGGGAAGACGGCGGCGAGCTGCGCCGCCCGCCGGTGGTGCCGGGCTCCGGGCAGCAGCACCAGGTCGGTGCCGAGGCCGGTGGTGGCGCGCAGGAACCCGGTCAGCCGCCGCGGGTCCTGGCAGTGCAGCTGTACGGGCAGGCCGGTGGCGACGGCGCTCCACAGCAGATGGCCGATGAGCGCGGGGTCGCGCGGCCACGCACCGGTCCGGCGGGCGGCCAGCCAGCGGTCGGCGGTGCGGCGCACCCGGTCCGCGCCGGGCGGCTCGTCCTCGCAGACGTCGACGCCCAGGGCGAAGGCGGTCGCGTGCTGGGCCGCCGCGTACAGCGCCTCCGCGGTGTAGGCGGCGAAGGAGTCGGCGGACCCGGAGGTGTCCGCGACCTGTTCGGCGAGGGCTTCCAGGCGTACGACTTCGTGGGCGCGGCCCTCGGCGGCGTCGGCGAGCTCCGGGGCCGAGGTCAGCCCGCCGGGCGCGCCGCTCTCCAGCAGATAGGTCCCGATGCCCGACCCGCGCAGCAGGGCGCGGGCGGCCCGGTACGCGCCGAGCTCGCGCCGCCTGGCGAGGTAGCGGACGGGCGGGCAGTGCGGCTCCAGGCCGAGCAGCGGCGGGCACCAGCGGCGCACGGCGAGCCCCGCCCAGCTGTCGAAGTAGGTGGTGCCCGGCGGCGCGGGCCCGGCGGCTCCGGCGGCCTCGGCGAGGTGGGCCTCGAACGTGCCGAGCCCGAGTTCGCCGTGGACCGCGCCATGGCTGTACTGGTCGACGAGCGACGGCATGCCGTCCATCCGCTCCTCCTAGCCGAGCGCCGAGGCGGCCGCGGGGGCCGCTCTCCGGTGGGTCTAACGGCCGAGGGGCGCGTCAGTTATCGGCGGCGGGGCTGCCGGGGCCGTCGGCGGCGGGGTTGGCGGGGCCGCCGATCTGGATGCCGGCCATGCGGCTCCATTCGTACGGGCCGGTGCGGACCTTGGCGGCGAGGTCGCCGTCGAAGTCGTCCTGGAGGCCGACGCCGGCGAGCTCGGCGGCTTCGCGGGCGCTCTCGTGGGAGGGGGCGACGAGGTTGCCCCACGCGCCGTCGGCGCCGACGAGGGCGACCCTGGTGACGCCGCGGCCGATGTGCGCGAGCTGGCCCTCGGCGCTGCCGCCGTGGTGCTGGGCGAACGCCGTCATCTGCTTCGCGAGCCGCTTGGCGTGCCGGGCCGTCCGGCGCTGTGCTGCCTCGGAGGCGGCGTCGGGCGCGGTGTCTGCGGCCTCGGGGGAGCCGGCCTGCTGGGTGTCTGCCATGGCCAGGATGCTACCGACGGGTAGGAGCCTGTGTCACTCCCCTGCCGGGCGTCCGGCGCCCGGCAGGCGCCGGAAAAACGGCGACGGGCGGGACCGGTGGCCTCGGCCACCCGCCCCGCCCGTCTCCACGAGCCGGGAGCGTCAGCGCAGGAAGGGGTCCACCGCGACCGCCACGAAGAGCAGCGACACATAGGTGATGGACCAGTGGAAGAGCCGCATCTCCTTGAGCTTGGCGCCGGTCACCCCGGCCTTGGCACGGGCCAGCAGCCCGTGCGCCTCCTTGAGCCACCAGCCGCCGGTCACGACGGCCACGGCCGGGTAGAACCAGCCGGTGTAGCCGAGCGGCCAGAGCGTCAGCGACACGGCGACCATCACCCAGCTGTAGATGACGATCTGCCGGGCGACCACCCTGTTGGACGCGATGACCGGCAGCATCGGCACGCCGACCCGCGCGTAGTCCTCCTTGACCTTCATCGACAGCGGCCAGTAGTGCGGCGGCGTCCAGAAGAACATGACGAGGAAGAGGACGACGGCGGCCCAGGAGACCGAGTTGGTGACCGCGGACCAGCCGATGAAGACCGGCATGCAGCCCGCGATGCCGCCCCACACGATGTTCTGCGACGTGCGCCGCTTGAGGACCATCGTGTAGAGGACCACGTAGAAGAGGAGCGCGCCCAGCGACAGCGCGGCGGACAGCCAGTTGACGAGCAGTCCGAACCACAGCGTCGAGACGACGGCGAGGGTGATCCCGAAGACGAGGCCCTCGCGCGGCGAGATCAGGCCGGTGACCAGCGGGCGCTGGGAGGTCCGGTCCATCATCGCGTCGATGTCGCGGTCGATGTACATGTTCAGCGCGTTGGCGCCGCCGGCGGACAGATAGCCGCCGAAGCAGGTGGCCAGCACCAGCCACAGGTTGGGCACACCCTGTTCGGCCAGGAACATCACCGGCACCGTGGTGATGAGCAGCAGTTCGATGATCCGTGGCTTGGTGAGGGCTACGAACCCTTTGACACGGGCCCCGAACGGCCGGTGGCTAGGGCTCGTAGCGAGCACCCCCGCAGGACGGGATTCGACGGCCGTCACGCACACCCCTGGTTCAGTGACTTCAGCGGCAGGCGCCGCGATAAGACCCAGCAAGCACCGGGCGTGATGGCCCGGTAAAGACTTGCGCGTACCACGCCACTCTAGACGTAGCGGATACCTCGGCCTTCGCGGGGGTGGGCCCGTGTTGGCGGACGTCCCGCTTCGGAGGAACGGCCCCGCTCAGGAGGCGGGGCGAGCGCTTCACGGGCACCCTGGAGTCACGGCCGCCACCTGGGCGCCGGGAATGTTCGAGCCGTGCGTCCCGTTGCCCCGGAAGTCGGGTCAGGCAACCGGCCGCACGTCGAAAAGGTGCACGTTCCGGCGGGGGTAGGCTCGACAGCGCCCGGCTGACACACCGTCCCGCGGCACTCGACATGTGGAGAGGAGCCCTGACGCAGGGTGAGCACCAAGCCGACCACCACAGACCTCGACTGGACCGATCTGGACCAGCGGGCCGTAGATACCGTCCGCGTCCTGGCCATGGATTCCGTGCAGAAGGTCGGCAACGGCCATCCCGGTACGGCCATGAGCCTCGCGCCCGCCGCGTACCTGCTGTTCCAGAAGCTGATGCGGCACGACCCGAGCGACGCCGACTGGACCGGCCGCGACCGGTTCATCCTCTCCCCGGGGCACACCAGCCTCACGCTCTACATCCAGTTGTACCTGTCGGGGTACGGCCTGGAGCTGGACGACCTCAAGTCGTTCCGCACCTGGGGCAGCAAGACCCCCGGCCACCCCGAGCACGGCCACACCCGCGGCGTGGAGACCACCACCGGCCCGCTGGGCCAGGGCATCGCCAACGCGGTGGGCATGGCGATGGCCGCCCGCTACGAGCGCGGCCTGTTCGACCCGGACGCCGCCGCCGGCGCCTCCCCCTTCGACCACACCATCTGGGCGATCGTCTCCGACGGCGACGTGGAGGAGGGCATCTCGGCCGAGGCCAGCTCGCTGGCCGGGCACCAGAAGCTCGGCAACATCGTCGCGATCTACGACGACAACCACATCTCGATCGAGGGCGACACCGAGACGGCGCTCTCCGAGGACGTGCTGAAGCGGTACGAGGCGTACGGCTGGCACGTGCAGCGCGTCGAGCAGTCCGCCAACGGCGACTTCGACGTCAAGGCCCTCTACAAGGCGCTGAAGGCGGCCCAGGCCGAGACCGAGCGCCCCTCGATCATCGGCGCCCGCACGATCATCGCCTGGCCGGCCCCGAACGCGCAGAACACCGGCGCGGCGCACGGCGCGGCGCTCGGCGAGGAAGAGGTCGCCGCGACCAAGAAGGTGCTGGGCTTCGACCCCGAGCAGACCTTCCAGGTCGAGGACGAGGTCTTCGCCCACGCCCGTGAGGTCGTCGACCGCGGCCGCGACGCGCACGCCGCCTGGAACAAGCGGTTCGAGGAGTGGCGCGCCGCCAACCCGAAGCGCGCCGCCGAGTTCGACCGGATCGACGCGGCCGAGCTGCCCGACGGCTGGGAGAAGGCGCTGCCGTCCTTCCCGGCCGGCAAGGCCGTCGCGACCCGCAAGGCGTCCGGCGAGGTCCTCAAGGCGCTGGGCGGCGTGATCCCCGAGCTGTGGGGCGGCTCCGCCGACCTGGCCGGCTCGAACAACACCACGATCGACGCCTCGTCCTCGTTCCTCCCGGCGGGCAACCCGCTGCCGGAGGCCAGCCCGTACGGCCGTACGGTGCACTGGGGCATCCGCGAGCACGCCATGGGCTCGACCATGAACGGCATCGCGCTGCACGGCAACACCCGCATCTACGGCGGCACCTTCCTGGTGTTCTCCGACTACATGCGCCCCGCCGTGCGGCTCGCCGCGCTGATGCAGCTGCCGGTCACGTACGTGTGGACGCACGACTCCATCGGCCTCGGCGAGGACGGCCCGACCCACCAGCCGGTCGAGCACATGTCCGCGCTGCGCGCCATTCCGGGCCTGAACATGGTCCGTCCGGCCGACGCCAACGAGACGGCCATCGCCTGGCGCGAGATCATGCGCCGGCACAACGCCAAGCCCGCGCCGCACGGCCTCGCCCTCACCCGGCAGAACGTGCCGACGTACGAGGCGAACGAGGACGCCGCCAAGGGCGGTTACACCCTCTTCGAGGCCGAGGGCGGCCGGCCGCAGGTCATCCTGATCGGCACCGGCTCCGAGGTGCAGCTGGCCGTCAAGGCCCGCGAGGCGCTCCAGGCCGACGGCATTCCCACCCGTGTGGTGTCGATGCCGTCCGTCGAGTGGTTCGAGGAGCAGGATCAGGCGTACCGCGACGGCGTGCTGCTGCCGGACGTGAAGGCGCGCGTCGCGGTCGAGGCCGGGGTCGGCCTGACGTGGCACCGCTTCGTCGGCGACGCCGGACGGATCGTCTCGCTGGAGCACTTCGGCGCCTCCGCCGACTACCAGGTGCTCTACCGCGAGTTCGGCCTGACATCCGAGGCCGTCACCGCCGCGGCCCGCGAGTCGCTCGCCGCCGCCGGCCGCTGACGCCCGCATATACGACAAGTAGGAGATGCAATTTCCATGACGGACGCACTCAAGCGCCTCTCCGACGAAGGCGTCGCGATCTGGCTGGACGACCTGTCGCGCAAGCGCATCACGTCCGGCAACCTGGCCGAGCTGATCGACCAGAGCCATGTCGTCGGCGTCACCACCAACCCGTCGATCTTCCAGAAGGCGATCTCCTCGGGCGACGGTTACGAGCAGCAGCTCGCCGACCTCGCGGCCCGCAAGGTCACCGTCGAGGAAGCCATCCGCATGATCACGACGGCGGACGTCCGCGACGCCGCCGACATCCTGCGGCCGGTCTTCGACGCGACGGACGGCACGGACGGCCGGGTCTCCATCGAGGTCGACCCGCGGCTGGCGCACAACACCAAGGCCACGGTCGCCGAGGCCAAGCAGCTCGCCTGGCTGGTGGACCGCCCGAACACCCTGATCAAGATCCCTGCCACCAAGGCGGGCCTCCCGGCGATCACCGAGACGATCGGCCTGGGGATCAGCGTCAACGTCACGCTGATCTTCTCGCTGGAGCGCTACCGCGCGGTCATGGACGCCTACCTGGCCGGTCTGGAGAAGGCCAAGGCCGCGGGCCTGGACATCTCCAAGATCCACTCGGTGGCGTCCTTCTTCGTGTCCCGCGTGGACACCGAGATCGACAAGCGCCTGGACGCCCTCGGCGGCGACGCCAAGGCCCTCAAGGGCAAGGCCGCGCTGGCCAACGCCCGTCTCGCCTACCAGGCGTACGAGGAGGTCTTCTCCTCGGACCGCTGGACCGCGCTGGAGTCGGCCGGCGCCAACCGGCAGCGTCCGCTGTGGGCCTCGACCGGCGTCAAGGACCCCGCCTACAAGGACACCCTGTACGTGGTCGACCTGGTCGCCCCGAACACGGTGAACACCATGCCGGAGGCCACCCTGGACGCGACCGCCGATCACGGCGAGATCGCCGGTGACACGGTGCGCGGCACGTACGACGAGGCGCAGAGCCAGCTCGACGACCTCGCCGCCGCCGGGATCTCCTACGACGACGTCGTACAGCTTCTGGAGGACGAGGGCGTCGACAAGTTCGAGGCGTCCTGGGTCGACCTCCTGAAGTCGACCGAGGCCGAGCTCAAGCGTCTGTCCCCTTCGGAGGCGTGACCTTGTCCCCTGTATCCGCAAGCGGAGTCAACCCGCTGCGTGACGCACAGGACCGACGGCTCCCGCGTATCGCGGGGCCGTCGGGCCTGGTCATCTTTGGCGTCACGGGCGATTTGTCCCGTAAAAAGCTGATGCCCGCGGTGTACGACCTGGCCAACCGCGGCCTGCTGCCGCCGGGCTTCTCGCTCGTCGGCTTCGCCCGGCGCGACTGGGAGAACGAGGACTTCGCGCAGGTCGTCCACGACGCCGTCAAGGAACACGCGCGCACCCCCTTCCGCGAGGAGGTGTGGCAGCAGCTCGCCGAGGGCTTCCGGTTCGTGCCGGGCGTCTTCGACGACGACGAGGCGTTCAAGACCCTCAAGGCCACCATCGACGAGCTCGACAAGGCCCGC
Organism: Streptomyces sp. NPDC050617; assembly: GCF_040654795.1. Lineage (NCBI taxonomy): Bacteria > Bacillati > Actinomycetota > Actinomycetes > Kitasatosporales > Streptomycetaceae > Streptomyces > Streptomyces sp. NPDC050617. The sequence continues at coordinate 12,977 of NZ_JBFAIS010000057.1, forward strand.
GGCACCGGCGGCAACTTCGCCTTCTACCTCTCCGTACCGCCGAAGTTCTTCCCGAACGTCGTCGAGCAGCTCAAGAAGCACGGGCTGTCCGAGGGGCCGGGCGACTCCTGGCGGCGCGCGGTGATCGAGAAGCCGTTCGGCCACGACCTCAAGAGCGCGCAAGAGCTCAACCAGATCGTGCACGACGTCTTCCCGCCCAACGAGGTCTTCCGGATCGACCACTACCTGGGCAAGGAGACGGTCCAGAACATCCTGGCGCTGCGGTTCGCCAACACGATGTTCGAGCCGATCTGGAACCGGTCGTACGTCGACCACGTGCAGATCACCATGGCCGAGGACATCGGCATCGGCGGCCGGGCCGGCTACTACGACGGCATCGGCGCGGCCCGCGACGTCATCCAGAACCACCTGCTCCAGCTCCTCGCGCTCACCGCGATGGAGGAGCCCGGCTCCTTCCACCCGAAGGCGCTGGTGGCGGAGAAGCTCAAGGTGCTGGGCGCGGTCGAACTGCCCAAGGACCTCGGCGCGCACACCGTACGCGGCCAGTACGCGCACGCCTGGCAGGGCGGCGAGGAGGTGCCCGGCTACCTCGAAGAAGAGGGCATCGACCCCAAGTCGATCACCGACACCTTCGCGGCCATCAAGCTGGAGATCAACAACCGCCGCTGGGCGGGCGTCCCCTTCTACCTGCGCACCGGCAAGCGGCTGGGGCGCCGCGTCACGGAGATCGCGGTGGTCTTCAAGCGCGCGCCGTATCTGCCCTTCGAGGCCGGGTCCACCGAGGAGCTGGGGCAGAACGCCCTGGTCATCCGGGTGCAGCCGGACGAGGGCGTCACCGTGCGATTCGGCTCCAAGGTCCCCGGCACCTCCATGGAGGTCCGCGACGTCACCATGGACTTCGCGTACGGCGAGTCCTTCACCGAGTCCAGCCCGGAGGCGTACGAGCGGCTCATCCTCGATGTGCTGCTCGGCGACGCCAACCTCTTCCCCCGGCACCAGGAGGTCGAGCTCTCCTGGAACATCCTCGACCCGATCGAGGAGTACTGGGACAAGCACGGCAAGCCCGCGCAGTACGCGTCGGGCACCTGGGGGCCGGCAGAGGCGGACGAGATGCTCGCACGAGACGGCAGGAGCTGGCGCCGGCCATGAGAATCGATCTGACGGACACCACCTCGTCCCGTATCAACGCGGGGCTCATCGAGGCCCGGCACTCCATCGGCACCCCCGCCGTGGGGATGGTGCTCACCCTCGTCATCGTCACCGACGAGGGCAGCGCCTACGACGCGCTCAAGGCCGCCGGCGACGCGTCGCGGGAGCACCCCTCCCGCATCGTGGCCGTCATCAAGCGGCCCGGCCGCTCCCCGCGCGACCGCAAGATGGCCCGGCTGGACGCCGAGATCCGGGTCGGCTCCGACTCCGGCACCGGCGAGACCGTCGTCCTGCGCATGCACGGCGAGCTGGCCAACCACGCCGAGTCGGTAGTCCTCCCGCTGCTGCTGCCGGACGCCCCCGTGGTGGTCTGGTGGCCCGAGGACGCGCCGGACAACCCGTCCGCGGACCCGCTCGGCAAGCTGGCCCAGCGCCGGATCACCGACGCGGCCGCCGCGGAGGACCCGGTGACCGCGCTCGGCGTGCGCGCCGAGGCGTACGCGCCGGGCGACACCGACCTCGCCTGGACCCGGATCACGCCGTGGCGCAGCATGCTGGCCGCGGCCCTGGACCAGAAGCACTCCAAGATCAGTTCCGCGGTCGTGGAGGGCGAGGCGTACAACCCGAGCAGCGAACTGCTCGCGCTGTGGCTCGCCGACCGGCTGAAGGTGCCGGTCGAGCGGAAGGTCTCCGAGGGCCCCGGGCTCACCGCCGTGCGGATGACCACGGCGGACGGCGAGATCTGCCTGGACCGGGCGGACGGCGCGCTGGCCGAACTGGCCATGCCCGGCCAGCCGGACCGGCACGTGGCGCTCAAGCGGCGGGACACCGTCGACCTGATCGCCGAGGAGCTGCGGCGGCTCGACCCGGACGACATCTACCGGGCGACGGTGACACTCGGCGTCAAGCAGCTGACCAGCGCGGACAAGCCGGCGGAGACGCCAGCTCCCGCCGGGGACGCCGACGACGCGGCTGACAAGGCGCCGAAGAAGGACGCTGCCCCGGCCGCGGGCGCGAAGAAGAGCGCTTCGGCCAAGGGCGCTTCGAAGAAGGCGACGTCCAAGTGAGCGCGCCGCAGATCGTCGTGCACCGGGACAAGGAGCTGATGGCGCAGGCCGCGGCGGCCCGGCTGATCACGAAGATCGTGGACGCGCAGGCCGCCCGGGGCTCCGCCTCGGTCGTGCTGACCGGCGGGCGCAACGGCAACGGGCTGCTCGCGGCCCTCGCCGCGGCGCCCGCCCGGGACGCCGTGGACTTCTCGCGGCTCGACCTGTGGTGGGGTGATGAAAGGTTCCTGCCGGACGGGGACCCGGAGCGCAACGTCACCCAGGCGCGCGAGGCGCTGCTGGACGCGGTGGACCTGGATCCGGCGCGCGTACACGAGATGCCGGCGTCCCACGGCGCGTACGGCAACGACCCGGACGCGGCCGCGGAGGCCTACGCGGCCGAACTGGCCGCGGCCGCCGGCCCCGAGGACCACGGCCCGGTGCCCTCCTTCGACGTGCTGCTCCTGGGCGTCGGCCCGGATACGCACGTGGCATCGCTCTTCCCCGAGCAGCCGGGCGCACGCGAGAGCGAGCGCATGGTCGTCGGCGTACGCGGCGCCCCCAAGCCCCCGCCCAACCGCGTCTCCCTGACGCTCCCGGCCATCCGCTCCGCGCGGGAGGTCTGGCTGCTGGCGGCGGGCGAGGACAAGGCCCAAGCGGTGACGATCGCCCTCTCGGGCGCGGGCGAGGTCCAGGCCCCGGCGGCTGGCGCCTACGGCCGCACCCGCACGCTCTGGCTCCTGGACCGCGCGGCGGCAGCGGGCCTCCCCCGCTCGCTGTACCCGCCGGCTTCGGCGTAGGGCGGGACAGGACGACTCATCGATCGCCGGACGGCTGGGAAACCAGCCGTCCGGCGATCGAGCGTTACGGCCACGGCCACCTCCCAGCGTCGGCCAGGAGGAGATCGAGGGGCACCGCATCCAGCCCGTTCGGCGGTTGAGGACCGGGGCCCGGGGCGGAGCCCCGATCTGTGAGCCGTACGTACGCGCCGGGCCCCGGTCACCGCGAAGGCGACCGGGGCCCGGCGCGGCGGAGAATCTCAGCGCCCCCGCAGCGAACGGTAACGCGCGACCAGGGCGGCGGTGGACTCGTCGAGCCCGGAGACCTCGGCGCCCTCACTGAGCGCGGGCTCGATCCGCTTCGCGAGCACCTTCCCCAGCTCGACGCCCCACTGGTCGAAGGAGTCAATGTTCCAGATGGCTCCCTGGACGAACACCTTGTGCTCGTACAGCGCGATCAACTGCCCCAGCACCGAAGGGCTGAGCTCGCGCGCGAGGATCGTGCTCGTGGGCCGATTCCCCTTGAACGTCTTGTGCGGGATCAGCTCGGCCGGCACGCCCTCCGCCGCGACCTCCTCCGGCGTCTTGCCGAAGGCGAGCGCCTGCCCCTGCGCGAACAGGTTCGCCATCAGCAGGTCGTGCTGGGCCACCAGCCCCGGCAGCAGGTCGTCGACCGGCTCGGCGAAGCCGATGAGGTCGGCGGGGATCAGCTTCGTGCCCTGGTGCAGCAGCTGGTAGTACGCGTGCTGGCCGTTGGTGCCGGGCGTGCCCCAGACGACGGGCCCGGTCTGCCAGTTCACCGGCTCGCCGTCACGGTCCACGGACTTGCCGTTGGACTCCATGTCCAGCTGCTGGAGGTAGGCGGTGAACTTCGACAGGTAGTGGCTGTAGGGCAGGACCGCGTGCGACTGCGCGTCGTGGAAGCCGCCGTACCAGACGCCCAGGAGGCCCATCAGCAGCGGCACGTTCTCCTGCGGCGGGGCGCAGCGGAAGTGCTCGTCGACGAGGTGGAAGCCCGCGAGCATCTCGCGGAACCGGTCCGGCCCGATGGCGATCATGAGGGAGAGGCCGATCGCCGAGTCGTACGAGTAGCGCCCGCCGACCCAGTCCCAGAACTCGAACATGTTGGCCACGTCGATGCCGAACTCCGAGACCTTCTCGGCGTTGGTCGACAGCGCCACGAAGTGCTTGGCGACGGCCTCCTGGCCGGCCCCGAGGCCGTTCAGGAGCCAGTCGCGGGCGGAGGTGGCGTTGGTGATCGTCTCGACGGTGGTGAAGGTCTTCGAGGCGATGATGAACAGCGTCTCGGCGGGGTCGAGGTCCCGCACGGCCTCGTGCAGGTCCGCGCCGTCCACGTTCGAGACGAAGCGGAACTGGAGGTCGCGGGCGGTGTAGGCGCGCAGCGCCTCGTAGGCCATCGCCGGGCCGAGGTCGGAGCCGCCGATGCCGATGTTGACGACGGTCTTGATCGGCTTGCCGGTGTGGCCCTTCCAGTCGCCCGAGCGCACCCGGTCGGAGAAGACCTGCATCTTGGTGAGCACCGCGTGCACGGCGGGGACCACGTTCTCGCCGTCCACCTCGATCACCGCGGACTCGGGGGCGCGCAGCGCCGTGTGGAGGACGGCGCGGTCCTCGGTGGTGTTGATCTTCTCGCCGCGGAACATCGCGTCCCGCAGCTCGCTCACCCCGGCCGCCGCCGCCAGCTCGCGCAGCAGGCGGAGCGTCTCGTCGGTGACGAGGTGCTTGGAGTAGTCCAAGTACAGGTCGCCCACCTGGAGGCCGTAGCGCTCGCCGCGGCCGGGGTCGTCCGCGAAGAGGTCCCGCAGGTGCACCTCCCCCAGCTCGTCCCGGTGCTTGGCCAGCGCGTTCCACTGAGGCATCTGGTCGAGCCTGCTGCGGCCGTCTGCGTTCATCTCGGACATCAGCCCACTTCTTCTCGTACCTGTCCCGCCGCCTTCCAACCTAATTGATCAGGCTCCGGTATGAGACGTCTGTCCGCTGTCCGCCGCCGTTCCGCCGCCCGTCTCCCTCAGGGCGGGCGAGAGCACGAGGACCGCGAGGACGAAGAGCGCCGCCGCGAGGAGCATCGGCGTGTTCAGCCCCCAGGCGGCGGCCACCGCTCCCCCGGCGAGCGCGCCGAAGGGCGTGCCCGCCACGCCGAGCGTGCGGAACGCGGCGCTGGTGCGGCCGAGCATCCCGGCGGGGCTGCGGCGCTGCATCAGGGTCACCTGGGTGACGTTCCAGAGCAGGCCGACGAAGCCGAAGACCGCCATGGCGGCGATCGCGGCCGGCAGGAGGCGGACGGTTCCGAGCACGGCCAGGCAGCCGGCCTGGAGCCCGCCGCCGAGGAGCAGGCTACGGGCCGGGCCGAGCCGTCCCGTGATCCGCCCGGCTGCCAGGCCGCCGCCCACCCCGCCGATGCCGTAGGCCGCGATCGCCGCCGCATATCCCGCGTCGCCGGCGTCCAGCCACCCCTTGACCAGCAGCGGGAGCATGGCGATGAGCGCGCCGACGCCGACGTTGCACAGGGTGGTGGCCGCGCACAGCAGGCGCAGCAGCCGGTCGCGCCAGAGCGCCCGTATGCCGTCGGCTATCTCGCGCCGCAGGGTCTGCCCGGCGGCGCGGGCGGGGCGCTGCGGCGGGTCGGCCCGCAGCCCGGCCACGAGGACGGCCGCGAGGAGATAGGTGGCGGCGTCGGCCGCGTACGGCATGGCGATGCCGATGCCGAGGAGCACCGGGACCAGCGGCGCCCCGACGAACGAGCCGGCTATCTGCTGGCCGGTCATCAGCCGGGCGTTGGCGGCGCCCAGCGCGGCTTCGTCCACGACGGCGGGCAGCAGGGCCGTGGCGGCGTTGTCGAAGAGCGTCTGGAGGGTCGTGAGCGCGAAGGCGACCGCGATGAGCAGGCCGATCGTCGCCGCCCCGCAGGCCACGGCGGTGGCGAAGGCCGCCATGAGCAGGGCGCGGACCACGTCCACCGCCCACATGGCCCGCCGCTGGTCGACCCGGTCCGCGACGGCGCCGCCGAGCAGTCCGAACAGCAGCCACGGCAGGAACCCGGCGGCGGTCACCAGCGAGACCAGCACCGGCGAATCGGTCAGTGAGACGGCGAGCAGGGGCAGTGCGGCGGAGCGCAGCGCGTCTCCGACACGGGAGACCACGGCCGCCGACCACAGCCGCTTGAAGCCCCCTCCGGCACTCGGACGGACCACCACCTCGTCAACCGCCGTCACCGTTCCCCCGTTTCGCGCACCCGCTCCGGCCATGGACGAAACCGTAGCGGCGACCACTGACAACGGCCCGGCCGCGCACCCACCCAGGGTGGGCGGCCCGGGCCGGTTGGTAAGGGATAGATCGTAAAGGCCCCGCAGAAGGGGAAAACGGGGGGTAGG
>NZ_JBFAIS010000058.1:0-17983 GCF_040654795.1 Streptomyces sp. NPDC050617
GTACACCGGCGCGACCATCGACCGGGCAACGCTTGAAGGGCCGCTGCTGACCGCCTACCTCACCGACTCCGCAACGCCTCCGGCCACCCCGCAGCCCGCCTCTCCTGCAGCCCGCCACCTCCTGGGGCGCAAACTCGGATCCGTTGGCCCCAGGATCAGCTGACCGCTGGAGTCTTCCCCGGCCACCGACGCCCCGCTGCCCGTCGGCTGTCACCGACGAGCCCCGGGGACGACCTCTCAGCCCGTACGACACCCCGATCGGCTGCACGCCGTGCCGAAGTGTGCTCCGCGTCCGGCGAGTGCCCCGAAACACGGCACGGCGAGGACCGTGCTGATGCCGGTGACGGTGGACATGGAGAACCTGGCGTCGCCCAGGACGCCGCTGCGGTCAGCTGCAAGGCCGCCAGGACGAGACCGGTTCCCCGCAGCAGCGCACGCGGCAGAACCGGAGGCCGCCCGGCACCCCGGGCCAGGGCGAGGGCAAGGGCACGTCGGAAAGCACCACCAGCTGATGGTGACGGCGACGACGACGGCCACCGTCCCGCCCCAGGACCGGTGGTGCGCCGAGGTATGGGTTCATCGATCCCACGAAGACGAAGGAGTACAGGACGGTTGCGGCACCGCCGATCGTCATCAAGATCCCCTCGTCGCCCCGAGCCGCCGTCTCCTCGATGCCCGAACTCATCCCGCGCTCCTGACCCGCCGCACCCTCACATGGCCCGGGTCAGCGCATGGAGGATGCCCGTGGGTTCTACGGGGCCTGGTCGGGGGCCGTGATCCCGAGGTTGACACGCATGACGTGGCGCATTCTCCACAGGGGATCCCACAGCTTGTCCAAGCTCTCCCAGGCTGCTTCCAGGTTCTCTCCCTGCCGCGCAGGGCCTCCATCGAGTCGCATCAGCAGATCGTAGAGATCGCCGAGATGACAGTTTGCCGTGCTGGCCGCCTCCGCCACGCAGTCGGGCAGTACCATCTGGGCTTCGGCGTGACGCAAGCGATGCTCACGGCGGGCTCGGTCCAGATCCGACCGCAGGTCCTCGGTCACCTCGCCCCGCTCCAGGGCGTGGAGGACTTTCGTCATCACGTTCGCCAAGTCGCGAGTACCGGCGCTGAGAGTGGCGTAGCACGTGCGACGCGCCTCGAGCTGAGCCTGGCACGTGGCGTACTCGCGTTCATCTTGCTGGAGTTGCCTGGTGTGCTCCAGCTCTCGGGCCCTGGCACGGTCGGCGCCGCGCTGTGTGATCACGGCGGCTGCGAGCGTGCCGCCAATGCCCAGCACCGTGATCACGATCTGGCTGATTGAACTGTTCAAGCTGTCCCCCGGCTCCAATCGGCCTCGAGCCGAGCCGGAGCAGGCTCACGGCCACGCATCAACTCGGCCACGGCAGCACGGAGAGCTCGGGCCACTGGCCTCTCCAGCGCAGCGTCTTGGCGTCATAGACGGCTCGTGGGGCCAGCGCCGGATTGGGGCGGACAACGAGGTTGAACACGTCGGAGAGCCCATGAGGGGCATAGACGCGCCATCGTCCGTCCGGCTCCAGCCGCACTCCCAGGCAGCACGTCGTCGCGGCGAAGGAGTCGATCGCGGCCTCGGTGGATTCGTGCGGGGCGCAGGGCACGCCGAACTTCTCCTCGTACCAGAGGTGCACGCGTGCTTCGTTGCGGATCTCCACCTCGGCCGGCACCCCCTCGAATACCTGCTGCCCGGCTTTGATCACGGTGTTCTCCGCTTCCCAGGACAGATCGGAGCCGTCGAAGTAGAAGACGTCGTAGTCCTTGATGCCGCTGGTCGACGGCTTGCCGGTGAGAACGTTCCATACCGTCTGGAACAGGCAGCCCGCGGTCACATACCAGCCGGGCAAGTCAAGCGTCGCGGTTCTGGCCAGCACATCCGTCAAGACCTCGTTGCGGGACAGGACCGTCCGCAAGGCGTCCAACTGCTCGTCAAGGGGAAGTCGACCCATCACTGGTCCTGGCTATCACAACGCCCGTACACCGCGCACCGCACGCCGGACGCCGCCCCTCCCCCCGAGCTCGCCCGCGGCCTCCCGGACGCGGCCCTCGTTCGGAGAGTTACGTCGTTGAGGTGCTGCTCGAGCAGACCGGTGGCCAGCCGTCCGCGCCTTCTTCTCGCGATCCGGGATGGACCAGCCTGCCCCGGCCAGGGCCCGTCACCACAGCCGTCGGCTCCGATCCAATCGGACCGGATGCGGACCCCGCCGAGTCATCGCCCTGCCTGTACCGCCAAAGCCCTCGGCACCGGCACCGCCACGACCCGCTGCTCCGCCTCGCCGCCGCCCGCGTCGCAGTTGGTGGCCATTCGGCCACGAGCACTGAACGCTCCCCTCACCTCGAAGGCACAGGCCATGCCTTCTCGATGGGATAATTCCCGATGCTGGCCGAGTATTCGGAGACGATGGTCGACTTCGTCTCGGAAGTTTCTGTCGGCTTTCCCGGTCGAAGAAGGCTTCCGTGGAAGAAGATATCGCCCTACCTCTCGGTCGGGATGGGCAGCTCAGGAGTTGGTGAGGCCATGGTTCAGTACGCCTGCCCCGGACCGGGTCGAGATGCGCCTGGGGTTTCGAGAGCGTCTGGATAGAACCAGTGCCCCGTTCTGAAGCCCTGGTAGCTGGCGTTGAGGGCCAGCCGGAGATCGGTCTCGGTGTCGAAGCCGGGGCGGGGCCCGATATGTGTGGCCGAGGTCCGGGACAAGGGGCTCTCAGTACAGTCCGCGGGCTCGGAGGCGGTTGAGGTGGGCCTGGACGTAGGGCATGGCGATGCCTTCGAGGGCACCGTTGGACATGAGCCCCGGATGGAGGTTGGCTTCGAAGATCACGCCGCCGTTCTCGGCGGCCAGGTCCACTCCGGCGAACGGCAGGCCCATCGACTCGGCCGCGGCCACGGCCAGCGGCCGCAGGTGAGCGGGGAGCCGGTCCGGCCCCAGGATGCTGGAAACCCCGCCCCGGGCGACGTTGCAGGGGACGTCCGGGAGCCTCTGGACGTACTCGGCCCCCCAGATCACCTCGCCCTCCAGTACCACCGCCCGGTACTGATGCCGCAGACCGTTGGCGGCGAAGTTGCCCGCATCCGCCGCCATCAGCCAGCGCGCCCCGGACTCCGCATACCGGGCGGTGGCCGCCCGCACCTGCTCAACGGCGGTGAGGTGGAAGACGTCCCGCCCGCGGAACCCGAGCGCCGGCCGCGCCCACACGTCGCCTCCGAGCCGCTCGAAAGCCGCGACCGCCTCCTCCGGAGGCGGGCGGTCCAGGCAGAGGGTGGGTATCTGCGGTACGCCGTGCCGCGCGAACACCTCGACCGCCAGGGCCTTGTCGCTGGCCATCCGCCAGGCCCGGGTGTCGGTGCCCAGGCACACCGTGCCGGACTCCCGCAGCAGCCGCTGGAATCCCTCAAGCGCGTGGCGAAACCTCGGCGGGATCGCGTAGACGATCACCCCTGCCGGCGTCACCGCCGGCACCCGGCCCGGCACATCCAGACGCAGTACGCCTCCGTCGACACGTGCCCGGCCCCGGCCGCCCGGAGCGAAGTCCCGCGCATCCAGCCAGACCGGATCCCGACCCGTCAGCCGCCGCACGGCCTCGGCCAGCACAGCCCCGCTCCTCAGACGGGAGGTGCGGTCCGTCACCAACGCAATCCCACCACAATCCATGACGCCATCCAATCCACAGCCACACGTCTTGCTGCTCATCCCGAGGGCGATTCGACCGACTATCTCCAGTGACCTGTTTTACATGCCTGCATCACCGATCCGCGGAGCCGCTCCTGTCGTTCACGGTGAAGCCGTCGTGTTCTCGGTGGCGCCCGCGGGACGAGACGTTCGCGCAGTCGAACAGGCCGCCGCAGTTCCATGCCACCGGCCTTGAGCCGAGCCGGAACGGGCTCCTCTGCTGGGCGTCAGTTCGGCCACGGCAGTACGGAGAGCTCGGGCCATTGGCTTCTCCATCGAAGTGCCTTGGGGTCATAGACGGCTCGCGGAAGAGGCGTCTTGCGGAAGGCCTCATAGACGGGAAGAGCTCGGGCCTGACAGCCTCCATGCCGAGCGAGACCGACGACCTGTCCGAGGACGGCACGGCGGGCTGCGCCCTGGTCGACACGTCGGGGGCGCCCACCCCTCCTACACCTTCGACCCGTCGATGGGCCCCAGTCCCGTTCTCTTCACCGACTTCGCCGAGAACTACTGGATCGGCGACGCGGACCACGAACCCGCCAACTTCTTCCGCATCGAGCAGCATTGCGCCTACCTGGCGACCTATTGGCTGGTCCACGACCATGAGTCGAAGGGCCTGTGCTTCCTCAGCCTGCCGGACAGCGACCGTCGGGACGCCTCCAACATGGTTCGCCAGTGGGCACCTGAGGGTGGATCAGCCGCCCAAACTCAGTACGCCGCCTCACAGTTCGGAGGTCACGTCGTCAGCAAGGAGGCTCTGACCTGCGACGCAGCCTCGGGCGAACTTACCCGGGGCACCCTCATCTGGTTCGGCAACGACCTGTACGCCGAGGCCGCCGTGGTGACTGGTCCGCACCAGTTCCTCATGTACAACCCGAATTCCGGGGACGCCACCGCGCGGGACACTAAAGGCTTCATTTCCTACATTGCCACGAAGAACTCCTTCGTGGTCAAACGGGGGCAGGGCACGGACCCGGCCACTGCCAGTGCTGCGTATTCATGTGGTCGGATGGGCGGGGCCCTCTCTTCGCGGGCCCACCCGTGTCCACGATGAGGGCCTGCCCATGTCCACGATCCAGGCGACGACCTCGTTGACGCGAGCGGTCCGGCCCAGGGCCCGTAGCTCGACGGCATAGTGCATGGAGTCCGCGAATCGCCTGGATGGGTGCTTCGCCTCTCAACTCTCCCCGGCCTCACGAAGGGCAACGGCCTCGCGGACCGCCGCAGACGCCGCGCGCCCGGACACGCGCCCCGCTTCGACGGCGGCGCGGGTCTCCTCGGCCAGTGGGGCGGCGTACAGCCGGGCCCGCGGCCGCCAGCGGCGCAGCAGGCCCAGCAAGTCGGTCTCGTCGGCTTCTCCCATCTCCCGGTAGAACTCCATCCGCTCCGGCGGGGCAGCGCCGTGGCCACGGCCAGTGTCAGGGCTTCACGCCGAGCCTGCACGCGGAAGCCGCGTGTGACGGCTTCACTTCGATTTTCAGGAGCATCTCCTTGCAAATGGCCTCTCGGTTCGGCCCCTTGCCGCGGTCGTACGCGGTTCTACATGCTTGGTTTACGCGGGGTCCGATCTGGTACTTCTTCGAATGCAGATACTGCTCGCAAGCGCGGTCGTCAGCGTGCGCGGTTGGAGCCGTGGTCAGAGGCAGAGCCGCGACGGCAAGCGCGACGGCCAACACCGCAGCCGTGCGGTACGGCAGCGTCCGAATCATGTGCACAGGAAGTCTCCCCGATCCAGCGGTGTGAGTCTCCGGAGAAGACTGCCCCCAGTCCTCGGAAAGACTTCAGGACGAATGCGGAGTGAAGACGCATTCCCCCGGCGCGCGCAAGGTTCGGACACACCACCCCCAGCAGAGGAACTCGACGTCCTCCCAGGCCACGGGCGTCCGGCGCGCCACGGAGGCCCGCGATGGCGCCCGGGAGCACCACAAGTTCCCCGCCGGGAGGAAGCGCTCCGCCACCTCCGGCGCCGAACACGGTCCCCCCGCCCCACAAAGCGGTGTGTCTCGATCCCGGCTGCCTAGCCGATGAGGGCCTCGGTGATCTGACGGGTCGTCTGCGCGGCGATGTGGGGGTTGACGGCGGCGTAGTAGGTGTAGGCGTTCAGGGCCGTGGCCAGTGCCCAGCCGCGGCCCCGGAGCCAGGTGGCGTCGTCCACGCCGAGCGCGGCGCGGAAGGCGGCCCGGCTCCTGGCCGACATCAGGGTGAAGGCGATCATCAGGTCGCAGGCCGGGTCGCCGATGCCGAGTCCGCCGAAGTCGATGACCGCGCTGAGGCGGCCGTCGACGGTCAACAGGTTGCCGGTGTGGAAGTCCCCGTGGAACCAGGCCGGAGGGCCATCCCATTCAGGGGCGCTGATCGCCGCATCCCAGAGCTCGGTCATGGCCGCGGTGTCGAACGTGTCGGCGACCTCCGCTATGGCGGCCCGCGTTGCCCGGTCCCGTACGGCCAACGGCCCGACGGTGAGGTCCTCGCGGGCACCCCGCGCCAGAACGTCCCCGGGCTCGAACCGCTGCAGGGCGCTCAGGAACCCGGCCAGTTCGATGGCGGCCTCGGATGAATCGGCCAGTGCCTCGACGGTCGCCACTTCGCCGTCCAGCCAGCGGGAGACCGCCCACGGCCACGGATAGCCGAAGCCGGGCTCCCCCACCCCCACCCCCACCGGCACGGGGACGGCCAGGGGCAGGTGCGGGGCGAGTCGGGGCAGCCACTCGGATTCCTTCCCGGCCTGCCCGGTGGCACCGGCATGGCGGGGCAGCCGGACGGACAACTCCTCGCCCAACCGGTAGATCACGTGGTCTGAGCCGGCCGGGTCCAGCAGCCTCAGGGGCTCCTCGGCCCACTGCGGGAACTGCGCATCGACGAGACGCCTGACCAGCGCGGCATCGATCGAGGGGCGGGGTTCCGCGGTTCTCTCGGTCACCAAGAGCAGCTCCTGGGGTCGGCCCGCCCGTGCGGCGAGCAGCCAGGGCCATCACAGTGCGTCGCAGGTCGCCTGTCGACCGGATTTCACCGGGCGCGGTGCGGGCGACGAGGAGGGTTCGCCCGTCTTCACCTTGGACTGGTTGCTGCACAAGGGCATGGGCTGTAGCCGAGGACCTCCCCCACTCGGGAATCTTTCGCGCGTGGCGTTGACCCACGTGTCGGCGGAACCGCGTATGTGCGGAGGTGCGTACGGATGAACGTACAGAGCAAGTAGCTGCCGCTGCGCTCACAGCCGTGGGGGAGAATGGGGCGGTGGATCTTCGTTACTTCAATCAGACGGGCTGGACCGCCATCTTCAATGGCACCGAAACCGAGATCGGCCGCATGGTGCGAGTGGAGGCATGGGACCCGGCGACTGGAACGGCGCTGGTAGTCGACCCGAAGCGCGGAGCTATGCGTCCCGTAACGGACTACGAGGACTTCTCCCACCTTGAGAAGGCCGACCAAGTCGTAGCCGCGGTTCCTGGTGGCGGGTGGCGGGCCCACTGGAAGGACGAGGGCCCGGGGAACACCCCGCTCACGGAACAAGTACTCGCGTGGCTGATCACCTCGCAGGGCCGGGCGACGGCCATCACGATGGACGCGCACGGATATGTTGACAACGCCGACAGTGCCGACGCCTTCATCCCGCCGGGCGAGGAGCTGGGTCAGGATTGAGCTCCCGGATCAGGCGACTTTCCGTCTCACGCTGATGGTTTGGAGAAGGTTCTTCACCCGGTAGCTGGGACCGTTGACGGCGACGATGGCGGCCCGTCCGGACCGGGCGAGTGCGGTCGCCCCTGCTTCAGGATGAACTTCCTGCTCCGTCGTGATTCCGCGCCTCGGTGATGCAGTCGTGCAGCCGGTTGCGCACGTCCCGCAGGTCCCTCATCTGCCGGTCGAGGCGGTCGCGTTCGGCCACGAGCAGTTCCAGCAGTTCCGGTGACGATGCCTCACCGGAGTCGGCGAACGGCAGCACCTCGCGGACGGTTCTGCTGGGCAGGCCCACGGAGTAGAGCTGCTGGATCAGCCTGACCCGTTCGACGGCACCGGCCGGATACTGGCGCTGGCCGCCCGGATTCCGGGTGGAGTGCAGCAGGTCCTGCTGCTCGTAGTAGCGCAGCGCCCTGACGCTGACGCCCGCCTTCGCGGCGACCTCTCCGATCCGCATCCCGGCCTCCTGACTCGACTCCGCGTCTCGCTTGCACCTGACGCTGGCGTCAGGTTTTAGCGTAGCGAACGCCAGCGCGAATCACCCCTTAAGAACTCTGGAGCACGCCTGTGACCAGCACATATCCCACTCACTTCGCAGGGCCCCAGGAAGAATCGGCGATGTTCATCAGGAACATGTCCGTGATCGCGGAGAGCGCAGCGTGGTCGGCATGACCGACATCAGCAAAACCATCGTCGTCCTGGGCGCCACGGGGCAGCAGGGAGGGTCGGTCGCCGCTGCGCTGCGGGCCGACGGCTGGCGGGTGCGCGCGGTCGTACGCGATCCGTCCGGCCGCCGGGCCCGGTCCCTCTCCGCCTCCGGCGTCGAAACCGTCCGCGGTGACCTCGGGGATCCGGAGTCGCTTCGCGCGGCCTTCGCTGACGCCCACGGTGTCTTCAGCGTCCAGCCGAACTCCGGCCAGGCCGGCGCCGACGTGACCAACGAGGACGAGGTCCGCTTCGGCACGGCGGTGGCCGACATCGCCGAGCGCTGCGGCGTAGCCCACCTCGTCTACAGCTCGGCGGTCACCGCGGGCTCGACAACGGGCGTCGACCATCTCGACACCAAGGGCCGTGTCGAGGCCCATCTCCGGAATCTGGACATCGCCAGCACCATCATTCGGCCGGCCGCGTTCATGGAGCTCCTGGTGACCCGCGAAATGGGCCTCGACCGGGGACACCTGTCCTTCCTGATGCGCCCCGACCAGGCCATGCAGTTCATCGCGGTACGCGACATCGGCCGCATCGTCGCCGCGGTCTTCGGCTCACCCGAAAGCTACGCCGGCCGCACCATGGAGATCGCCGGTGACGCTCTCACCGGCAACGCCCTGGCCGAGCACCTGACGCGGGCTGCCGGCCGGCCGATCAGCTACGGCCGCCTGTCGACGATCCTGCCGACCCAGGACGAGGTCGTCAGCGAGGTCGTCAGCAAGTTGGAAGCACTCGTAGACGACGGCAGGCTGGTGGGAAACGCGAACCTCGGCGCGTTGCGCGCAGAGTTCCCCTTTCTGCTGCGCTTCGACCGCTGGCTGGCGGGCCCGGGTGGGAACCTCCTCGACGAGGCGCTCCGTTCCACGGACTCAGGCATCGGTCCGGGCTGACGAGACGCTTCCCGGCCTCGGGGAGCGTCAGCGCAGCGGTGGGTGCTGAGTACGCTCATGGTTCGGTCGGCGCAAGCGCGCTGGCGCGAAATCCCGTAGTCGCGGCGGGCCTTGCACTGGGCCGGGGCCGCCGGGACCGCCGGGACGCCCTGGGCGCCGTCGAACGGCGGGTGGCGGGTGGCGGGCGGCGGGCGGGGCTTCGCGGTGCACCGGGGGCGCGGCGCTGACGCGCAGGGTGTAACCCTGGCCGCTTGAGCTCGCCATCGTTCGCCGACACAGATGGCTGGAGATGGCCGGGTGCTGTCGGGTCGCCTGGGCGCCGTCAAGACGCTACGCGGGGCCCGGGGGCAGGTGGACGGTCATGATCAGGTGGCAGGGTTCGGTGCCTGAGCCGCGGTAGGTGTGTGCGTGGTCGGCGTCGAAGGTGGCGGTCTGTCCGGCGGCGACGGGATGCTCGGTGCCGTCCACGACGAGCACCATCTCGCCCGTGATGACGCTGACGGTCTCGGTCACACCGGCCTGGTGGGGGTGGCTGGGGTACTCCTCGCCGGGTTCCAGCGTCCAGCGCCAGACCTCGGTGGCCGCGGGGCCGCTGGTGGTCAGCATCAGCCGGGCCTCGCTGCCCCGCTCCCCCTTCCACAGGGGCATGACGGCCTCGGCGCTCACCACCCGTACACGTTGCTCGGGGCTGCCTTCCATCAGCGCGGAGACGGAGATGCCGAGGGTGTCGGCGAGGCGGACCAGGGTGGCGAAGTTCGGGTTGCCCTGCGCCTTCTCCAGGGCGACCAGGGCGCCCTTGCTGATCTTGGCGCGTCGGCCGAGTTCGTCCAGGGACAGGCCGGCGCGGGTACGGGCCGTGCGGACGTTGTGCGCGAGCGTCCGCAGCGCCGCCTCGGTCTCGGCCATCGCCATCTCCCTCTCGGTCAGCGGTTCATTGCACTGCACCGCACGGTCGTTTGGTTGACGATTTTCGGTCGGTGCGTTGTACGGTGTAGTCGTTCCATTGATAGTAAGGGATGTGCCACCTGTGATCGCTCTGCTCCTGGCCCTGGGCAGCTCCCTGGCCTACGGATGCGCCGACTTCCTCGGCGGTCTCGGCGCCCGCAAAGCCCACGTACTGCGCACCGTGATGATCGCCGCTCCGGCCTCACTCACCGTCGAACTGCTGCTGTGGCCCTTCCTCGGCGCCTCCTTCGCCCCTGCCACCCTCGCCTGGGGTGCGGCCTCCGGCGTGGCGTCGGCCGCCGCGTTCGCGCTGCTCTACCGCACCCTGGCGATCGGTCCGATGAACGTGCTGTCCCCGGTGACCGCGCTGGTCTCGGCGATGCTGCCGGTCGGCGTGGGGCTGGTGCAGGGCGAGCACCTGGGCCCGGCCGGGCTGATCGGCCTGCCGCTGGCACTGGCGGCGGTGGTGCTGGTCAGCTCCGGGCACGGCGCCGGCAGCACGCGTCCCTCGCGTACCGCGCTACTGCTGGCCCTCGGCGCCGGGGCCGCCATCGCCCTGCAACTGGTCTTCCTGCACCAGGCGCCCTCCGACAGCGGCGTCGGCCCGCTGATCGTCGGCCGCGCCGTGTCCTCCGCCGTCACACTGGCCGCCGCCGGTGCGATGTTCCGGCGGCTGGGCCCGGAGAAACCCGCGTACGCGATCTCGGCGACGGCCGGTGTGCTGGACTCGGCGGCCAACCTGCTGTTCCTGCTGGCCGCCCGCAGCGGCGACCTGGCCGTCGTCGCCGTGATCACCGCCCTGTACCCGGCCGGCACCGTCCTGCTCGCCCGCAGCGTCCTGGCCGAGCGCATCCACCGCGGGCAGCTGATCGGCCTGGGCACCGCCGCCGTCGCCGTCAGCCTCCTCGCCCTCACCTGACCCACACCCTGTACGGAGGGCTTCGCGATGGTCGTCCAGTCCTGGGGCACCCCCTGGACGACGCCCGCATGGCAGACCTGCATCGCCGACGGCCACGACTTCGGCACCCTCAGCGTCAACGCCCCGCCCGGCCAGGCGCCGAATTTCACGGCCGGGGCGTGACCGGCGGTTTCGGGCGCGATCGGCGAGATCGGGCGCGACCGCGGCGAGGATGGCTCGAATGGGGCGAGGGCGCTGCCGCCGGCGGCCTGGACGACCACGCGCTACCGAATGCGACGGCATCCCTATCAGCGGCGATGAGGACCCGCGTGCGTTCCCCCGAGGCTGCGGCCAATGCCGCCGGCCGACACCCTTAGCCGAGCTGGTAGTCGAAGCGGATGCGGTGTGTGCCGTCGGCGTCGATCGCTATCTCGCTGGCACCCGCGATCCCCGCCAGCTCGCCGGTACCGCTTGACGGCACGATGGTGGAGAACTCCGCAGTGCGATCGCTGCCAGACGTTGTCGCCGAGTGCACGAAGTTGAAGGAACCCGTCCGACCGTGCAGTGAGCCCTCGAACGACTCCATGGCGATATAGGTGCCCATGCCGGTCGTCTGGTCGAACGCGGCCGTGAACAAGGTCGCCGAGCGTCCGGCGACCTCGCCTTCGAAGTGCTTCTCCATCGTCGCGACACCGACCGGCAGCCCCGTGGATACGGCCGGTTCGGGCGGTTCGGGCTTCAGTTCGGTCGGGACGAACGCTTTGACGGTGAAGGTTCCGGTAGCTCTCATGTGCCGACCGTACTGAGGGGGTCTGACAACGAAGGGCCGAGCTACCTCGGCACTCGCGAGAGACGCGGAAAGACGATGAGGCCCCGGGGCGGATGGTGAGGTCGGCGTCCAGGAGCTGGAGTTGGTACCCCCGTAGGGGCATGAGTGCAGCCTGGGGGCGAACTGGCTCACGTGAGGCCTCCCACGGCAGAGTCGGAATCGCCCTGCACGCCGAGGACCTTCTCCCGTCGACGACACCACGCCGGTGCGGAATCGGTGGCGGGCGTGAGCGCACCGCGCGGGCGCTGGTGGGGTAGCCAGGGCTCCGCCTCCCGTCGGTCGCGGTCGGCTTTGACCTGTGCCGGAGCCGTGGCCGTACACGGACCGTCCGCAAAGCGTTGCATGCCGGCGGCGAATCCGGCCCGCAACGGGCGGGACATGGCGTTACGGGCCTGGTCGGCGGGTGAACGCGGCCCCCACCACGGCGGTGCCGAAACTCAGGCCCGCTCCAGAAGGCATAACTCCGAAGAGGACATCAGGCGGGACGGTGCGGGGTGCCGAATTCCTCGTCGGTGAGCATCCCGAGCAGTGGCTTCGGACCGACAGGACTCGTGTAGGGGCCTCCGCACAAGGGGCCGAAGTCGCTGTCGGGCGTGACCCAGACGCCGGACCATCGGGGATGGCGGTCGGTGATGGGGTCGCCGCAACCCGCGCAGAACAGGGCGGGAACATCGTGTCGGCGCAGAAGGCGGGCCAGTTCGGCCGGCTGGAGCTCGGGGATGCCGTCGGTGAAGTCGAGCCAGCCGCACATGGTCATGGAGCTGTTCCACATCGCGGTATCGACGGTCTCCTCCCAGGTGGTGTCCGGGCCGACCGGGTGAAGAAGCCGCCATCCGAAGAGCGGCACGCCCGACCCGTGCCGTTCCGGTTCTTCTCGGAAGGGCTGCGGAACCGGGGCGGTGTAGTCGGGGCACACCTCGCGGATGTCCGCTTCCAGGGCCGGGCGGAGCGCCGCGTGAAGGGTGTCCAGGGCAGCGAGTACTCCGGTCACCAGCGCTTCCCGTCCCTCCTCCCCTGCCTGGTGCCAGGCACACAGCAGGGCCCTCTCGAGGATGCCGCCGACGCAGACCGCCTGTTCGACAACGGCGGTGCCGTCGTGGGACAAGAGGACACGGTGGCGCATCGTCGACCCGTCGATACTGCCGGTCCACTCCACACGCTCACCGGCCCGTACGGCCTTCACTCCGTCAGCAGGAGCGGGAAACCGTCGAGTAAGGGAACCCAGCAGTTCGATGCCCTTCTCCTGTTCGTCTTCGCCGTCCCAGTCCAGCGGCTCCACCTCTGCGTGCCGCGCTGGAGCAGCCCGCACCGAGGCTCGCTTCCGGGGTGCCTTGCGGTCCTTCTTGCGCTTTTTCGGCATCCTCGCCCGTCCCCTCCGACGTCTTCGCCATGTGACCCTCGATCCTTGCAGCCGTCGGCTCCCCTCATGCCTCGGTCACCCGATCCAGCGACCGGAAGCCTGTGGATTTCTCGTCTCGGCTCGCGATGTCCGCGGTGGACGAGGAGGGCGAGGAGGACGAGGAGGGCGGCGTGATCATCGCCCGGCTTCGCGTCGGTGACTTCACCGGGTACCGGCCGCAGGACTGCGTCGAGGGCGCGGTGACGCGGGAGGTCGCGCGTGTTCATGCTGTGTCACGCCGTGCCGCGGTGGTGTGCGGGATCAGGCCGGCCCGTTCGGCTGCCAGGCGCTGCAGGACATGGGCGCGGCTGACTTCGACGGAGTTCTCCGCGGCGGCCTCGCGCCGCTGTTGGTCGGCTGAGGCGCGGCCGTGTGCGAAGAGTTCTTCGGGTTCCCGGGCCTGATTGCGGATGTGCCGTTCCGCGGTGGCCCGGATCGCCGCGTCGGCCGGTGGCGTTGTTTGGCGGGGCGGTGGGTGGCGAGGGCTTGCTGGTGTCCCGGGCAGCCGTCGACCTGGGGGCGGGCCGGGCCCGGCTCCTGCGGGGCGGGGGCGTCGTCGGGAGCCTCGCCCCGCCCGGTGCGCTCTCGGCGGTCGTTGCGCCGGGCGGCAGGATCCGTAGCCGACCGACGTACGGAGGTCCGGCCGGTCTTGTGGTTGATGCGGGTGATCATCTGCTCTTCGAAGAGCCGGAGCTGAGTGGCGTAGGCGGCGCTGGCGGGGCGCAGGTGGAGGGTGCCGCCGGCCAGAGGTGGTTTCGGGAAGTCCGGTGAGGCGCGTACGCATCGTCGACGCCGTGCCCCGATCCGTACGTACCACCGTCATCATCACCTGCCACGGCTGGCGTTCGCAGGGTGACGACCGAACGCCGCCTCAGACAGGTGCTTGCCGACGAGGCCGACGCCCTGACCGTGAAGACGGCGAGCCGTCCGGGCCCGCCGTGCCTTCGCCATCGCCGGACTCGTCAGCACCGTCCTGGCCGAGCACGGGGTGCCCACGCGGGACGCCTACGACCTTGGCGACCGCCCCGCCGAGGCGGCCTGCGCCGCGCTCGATCCCGTCGTCAGCCCGGAACTGCTCGCGGCCCACCATGCTGACCTCCGCCACGGTGAGGCTCAGCAGGTCGCCCAACTCGCCGAATTCGACGTCGCTTTCATCGCCCGTATCGGCGAACCGGCGATCGGCGACGCGATGGTGACCCTGCTTGCGGACCTGCCCGACCTCCTGGCAGGCGTTGCCACCGACGAGCGACCCTCCCAGAACAGCGCCGCGCCGCCCACGCCGGCAGCTGGTAACGGTCAGGGCAACCCGTCGGCACAGCGTGCGCGTACGTCATACGTACGAGGCCTCGCCGACCGCCAGGCGTGCTGACGAGGAACTCGGTTGCCGGAGGCCCGCGATGCTCCGGCGGCCGACCGATCGGGGCTGTCGGCACGCGGAGGCCCTCACGGCCTCCAGGAGCGGAGGCGGTCGGCCACGTCGTACCCGTCGGCGCGGCCGGTGTCGATGTCGCGTGCGAGGTCGATCATCGCGCCGTACGGCGGGTCGACCCCCTCCCCCGCGGCGCTCATGTACGCCGCGGCGACCGCCGCCCCGTACAGGCCGTTGCGGGCCGGGAGCGGACGGAGCCGGACTCAGTGCTGCGCATGCCGAAGGTCGCAGCTGTTCCCAGTGAGGAAGCTCCGGACGTCGGCCGCCAGGGAAGCCATCTGCTCGCCGGCCTCCAGCCAGGTGGTCACCGAGGAGCCCCAGCCGCCAGCGGCCTGTGGCCACGGCCGCAAGGCCCAGGTCAGCCCGACGTAGCCGCCGGAGCGGAAGACGGCCGACACCGTCAGGTCCCGGTCGTTGGTCTGCCAGCTCCGTTCGCCGTCCCAGCCCCGGTAGTCGGCAACGAGCTCTTCCAGGAACGCGGCGAGACCGCTGTCCCATGTCCAGGCGATGACCTCGTCGACACGCGCGGCCAGGCCCGGGGCCCGTAGTTCGACGGCATAGTGCACGGAGTCCGTGTCCAAGCTGAACCGATCGCAGAACGTCACGACGACGGAGGAGTTGTCCTGGCAACGGACGATCACGCCGGGCTTGTCGTCGAGGTGGCCGACTGGGGGTGATGTCATGCACGGAACGCTAGGTCAGTGCTGCCTTGCGCGTCATCCAGATCCGCAGCTGACGCCGCGCGCAGCAGGGCTTCGGAGACCATGCCTCAAGATCAGCCCCGGAGGTGGGAAGAGCTCGGGCATGGTGGCCCCACCTCCATACCGATCGGGACCGAGGACCTGTCCGGACACGTACGACGGCCGGTCGTTGGTCTTGCGGTTCGCAGATGCCCTGGGCCGCCTCCGGGAGGTGCCTCCGCCCCCATGAGAACGGTGCTACCGCTTCACTACGCTCGCTCCGAACGCCGACCGGGACAGCGCCCGTCTTGCGCAGGAAGCAGCCCAGCTGACTCGTCCGGCCTGGCGAAGAAGAAGCCGGCCTGCGGCCTGGGTCCGCTCACCGTGCCGGATAGCTACCGCGACAGGTCGCTATCCCACTTGCTGGAGCCGTGGCACGGTCCCGCAGCAGCCATGCCTTCAGGCCGGTATCGCCCCGGCTATCGCCTCGCCCAGACCGCCTGTGACGCGGTGTCCCGGAAGCGATGATTGGCCGTGACAGGGAAAGGTGTCGCTTCCCCTGGCGCACAATAGTGCCCATGCGCGACATCTCTCCCAAAGACAATCAGCTTGGCATTTAACCCTGTCTGCATTGCATGGTGCAGACGGAGGTTGAGACGGCGTCATACCGCCTGTCGGTCGTTCGGGGTATGCGGACGGCACTGTGATGCGGCACCGCTTCCGGTCATGCGGAACGGGAGAGTTGCTTGCGCACCCATGCCGGGTCGGGATTGGTGTGCGGCTGACCCGCCACGACGACGGTCGGCACCGTCTCGTTGCCGTTGTTGGCTGCCCTCACCGCTGCGGCTCCAGCGGGGTCGCGCCAAATGTCGACCCAGTGCAGCTGGCGGGCGCTGCGGCCCAGCCGGACACGCAGTCGGAAGCAGTACTTGCAGCCCGGCCGCCAGAAGACGACCGGCCGGCCATCGGCCGCGCTGCGGCGTTGTGCCTCCAGGGCACCGATCGATCTCGGGAAAAGCAGAGGCGAATTCACGGCGGCGAGCAGCACAAACACCAGCAGGACTGCTGCGGCTGGGCCGACGGTCCCGCTGAAGATCAGCCCGGCCGCAAGGACTGAGCCGCAGAGCACGAGCAGTATCGGCAGGATCCAGGCGCGCATCATGAAGACGAAGGCTACCGATGAGTCGAAATGCTCCTCGAACTAGGCTGCTCACCTGAGCGTTCGCCGGACGGTGGGGCGGCCTTCGTCTGATCATGTGCTCCGACCAAGGTGCACTGATCGAGACGAAGGCCGTGAAGTGAGTCTGCTGTCTGACGCCGGTCCCGGGGAAGCGTTCGCGCAAGCCTCACGCTTCCGGGAGGACATATTCGACTGCCTGACCGCGCGCGGGGACGAGTTGTTCGAGCTCGTGGATGCGTTGCTGTGCGCGGACGGTCCGGTGACGTCGCCGGTAGATCTGACGCTGGTGGCCGAGCACCGGCGTGGGCACGGCGCGATGTACGAGGCGTTGAACCACGGGAAGATGGATGTGCCCCGGCTGCGGCAGGTGCTGGCCGGTCTGCCGATGCCGCGGGCCGCCGACGGGCGCCTGGTCCTGGCGGTCGATGTCAGCAGTTGGCTCCGCCCCGACGCGCCGACTAGCGCGGACCGCCTGTTCTGCCACGTGTACGGCCGCAGCGGGCGGTCCTCGGACCAGTACATCCCCGGCTGGCCGTATTCCTTCGTCGCCGCCCTCGAATCGGGCCGGACGTCCTGGTGCCAGATGCTGGACGCCGTCCGTCTCGGGCCCGAGGACGACATCGCCGAGGTCACCGCCGCCCAGCTCCGCCGTGTGGTCACGGACCTGATCGAGATGGGCCGCTGGCACGTCAGCGACCGCGACATCCTCATCGTCTTCGACGCCGGCTACGACGCCCCGCGCATGGCTTATCTCCTCGACGGCCTCCCGGTCGAGGTGCTGGGACGGATGCGCTCCGACCGCGTCATGCGACGGCCCACGCCGTCGCTCAAGGAGTACGCACTGGCCTACCCCCAGGGCGGGCGACCGCCGAAGCACGGCAGGGAGGTCCGCTTCGCCAAGCCGGAGTCCTGGGGCGAGCCGGACGCGGCAACCGTGCAGGTCACCGACCGGTACGGCACCGCCCGCGCGATGGCCTGGGACCGCATCCACCCCCGCCTGACCACCCGCTCCGCGTGGATCGACCACACCGGCGAACTCCCCATCATCGAAGGCACGCTGATCCGCCTCCAGGTCGACCGCCTGCCCGGCGGAGGGGACCCGCTCCCGCTCTGGCTCTGGTCGTCGGCCACCGGCCTGAACAGCGAGGACGTCGATGTGCGCTGGCAGGCGTTCCTGAGGAGGTTCGACATCGAGCACCTCTTCAGGCTGATGAAACAGACCCTCGGGTGGACCCGTCCGAAGCTGCGAACCCCCGAGGCCGGCGACCGCTGGACCTGGCTGATCATCGCCGCCCACACGCAGATCCGCCTCCTGCGCGAGGCCGCCGCCGACCTCCGCCACCCCTGGGAGAAGCCAGCCGAGCCCGGCCGGCTCACCCCTGCCCGGGTCCGCCGCGGGTTCCGGAACCTCCGCCCACACCTCGCCTGCCCCGCCCGTGCACCCAAACCATCACGCCCCGGGCCCGGACGACCGCTCGGCTCGAAGAACCGGCGGCCCGCCACCCGCTACGACGTGGGCAAAACCGTGAAACGACCCGAGAGCATCACCGAACGAAACCGACTCAGACCATAAAAGACTTCCCAATCAGAAAGTCAAGCGACCATCGTGACTGGTGGTGCAGCTTGATAGCACGCTCCGTCGCGGATCATTGCCCACAGAACATT
>NZ_JBFAIS010000059.1:0-13962 GCF_040654795.1 Streptomyces sp. NPDC050617
GCTCCAATACCGCCCCGACGTCATCGACGGCTGCCTCACCGGTACCGGACTCACGCCCGTTCCACCATGACGACATCACGTATTGAAGGTCAGTAATCTCTGCTCGGGGGCCGGACATCAACTCCTGTACCGGTCGACAGAGATGCAGCAGCTGATCGACGAGGCCATCGAGATCGGTTACGCGACGCCCCTGCAAGACGTGCGTGACGGCGACATCCAGGAATGACGGCCCGAGCTATTCACGGAGTAACACGGAAGTCGGGGCCTGCGTTGACTGCCATCCCTGACACACGGAGATGTTCTCCGAAGCCAAAAAGCCCTCGCATGCGAGTGGCACGCAGTTGATTAACCAATTTCCCAGCAACTGCTCGCAAATGACTGAGGAAAGCACTGCGGCCTTGCTTCTGCAGTTCCTGCAGCCAGATCGGCACTTCACTACAATCGCCTGGGGAAATCGGAACCCCTACACAGTAGGGTCTTCGGCGGCCTCGCTTGCATGCTTAGCGTCGTGCACCATCTGCTCAAAGACGGACACCGCGAAGCCGCTGACCAACGATCCATTGAGTGCCAATTTGGGGTTGATGATCACGCCCTGCCCACGAGTCACGGCTAGCCAGAGGAAGCGGTCGAACTGCTCGTCCGTCAGCAGCGCCGATACTGTGAAATTTGGAAGCTCAATGCCGGCGCGCTCCCAGTTCTGGATGTAGGAGTCCAGTTCCAACGGGTTGGTAAGCAGCGAAATCACGTCTTCGACCACGACTGGGGCTCCAGTCGCTGCGTCTACGAGGTATGCCAAAGGTGCGTAGTAACGCTCGCACTCGGAGTATGCTTCGCCGACGGCACGGGTGTACCGAGCCGGCTCGGCTCCCGTGCACGGAATCGGCTCCTGCCCTTGGGCCAGCAGGATCGAGTACCGGCCCCAGCTCGAGCCGCTCGCGGTGTAGCAGAAGGGGTCGCCCTTCTCACGCTCCTCGGCGAGCATGCGGTTCATGTCCTCAGCCGCTTGCATAGCCCTTTCGGCGGACATGCGGTGCACCTGGCCTCGGTCGCTGACGTAGGTGGCTCCGCCGTCCTCCAGCGTCATCCTCATGCACCAGCTGCCCCGGGAGAAGTCGTCGTAGGCGTACTTCCAGGCGATAACTCCGTGCTTGACCTGGGACTCCGCCAGGCCGCCAAAAATCCACTGCCCTCCCTGAAGGGCCGATATCCAACCCCTGTAATCGAAGTTCCGCAGGCGATGGTGGTCGCGGAAGAATGCTGCGTCGATCCCGCCCAGCACACGGTCAGTGGGTGCACAACATGCTTGGTGGACCAAGCCCACGTCCTCCGGCTGCCCCTCCTCGTCGATCTCGATGAATGGAGCACTGTCCTCGGAGATCGGAGCACCGCAATGCCGGCAGGTAAAGAAGTCTTCTCTGTGTGCTGCAGCGAGGTTGGCGCAGTGAGCCGCATGGGCCAGGGCCGCGACAGAGCGGTTCGGATCCTCGGGGAGGTCGGCGGCCATCACCGCCAGTTCCTTGTCCTTGTATTCGTCAACATGGGCATCCATGTAGCGCTCGAACCCCATCCAGGTGGCCCAGCGTCCGACAACCTCCCACTGTTCGCCCGCGCCGATTTCCACGCGCCCCGAGGAGAATTTGATGCGCTTGTCACCGGTCTCGTCGAACCTCTTGATGTCGGCAACTATGAAGTCACAGCCTTCGTATGGCGACTTGGCCAGCACCACATCCCACCCGAAGCGCATGCCAGCCACGAGATCAGCGGTGAGCGGGCCGGAGAAGGGCTTCGGCTCAACCTGAACAGGGTCGCTCACGTACTTGCCGAAACGGCTCTCCACGCCAGCGGTGTCGAGGGAGAGTCGGTCCCGAGCCAGAGAAACGGCGAGTGCGATCATGTTGGCCCATAGCAGCTTGGCCGGCACAGAGGCTCTGCTGCCGAGCACTAGAAGAGCCGCGGCTTCCAGCGATCCGCCCTCACGGATATCCAAGGCACTGACCTGGATTCTCGCCATGACCCGCTGCAGGTCAACATCTGTGATGTCCTTCTGCAGACGGGTGCGGTAGTGGAAGCGGATGATGTCCTGGGTCTTCTCCAGGACGCCCTTTTCCTGAGCCGAGAGCGGCATGCTCCCGCTGCCAGCCGCATTCAGCCGGACCGCCTCAGTGACTTTTCGAAGCTCTTTACGGATACGCCCAGATGCCTCAAGTGATGTCGCAAGCACGTAGACATCGCCAGGCTGACTGTCCGACACGTACTGGCCAACGAACTGGGCCAAGACCGACCCAAACTCTGAGGCAGGGTCCGGGGACACACTCAGCGTGTTCTTCGCCTGTACGAAGTAGCGCGCATCAGAGGCCACGAGTACGAGATCGTCGATCTCGTCGAGGGTCTCGAAGCGCAGCTCCTTGATCTCAGCGCTGCCTGCATGCCCGAAGGGCTGAAAGTCCAACCCACACAGCATGTGGGTCATGGCCAAAGCCGCGATCCGCTGCTGGAAGTCCACACCCGAGTGCGTTGCTGCGCCCCCGCTGTTACCCATGCGCCCCTCCTCCAACGAACACGCAGATCTTACGCGCGTCAGCCGCCGCATCGACGCACGAAGTCCCAGACGGGCAGGTCGGTCTTAGCCGAAATTCCCGCAGCGACAGGTTTCCGCTGACGGCCCGCCAAGTGTCGGTAGCTCAGTGGTCTCAGTAATAGCGCCCGCAGGCCCGGTTCTTCTTGTTTTGCCGTATGCCAGGACGCCGACAAGCCCGCCCGAACGGCAGAGCAGAGAACTGGAAGACGGGTTGGACTCAAGGAGGAGCGGACACGCTGAGCTCTCGGGTCCTCGCCTTGCTCGTGCCCCGGGGGCACCACAAGTTCTGCACGTTAGTGTCCTCGGACGGCTGGGCCAATGCCAGAGAAGCAGCCGACCAACTCCTCCACCAGCAGCACTGACCAGCGAAGCGTCAGCCGGTCTCTTGCTCGGCAGGGGCTGATACCACCCGACGGGCGCGCAGTAAGCGCAGGTTCCAGGCAACCAGCGCGGTGATCAGCACCACCGCGAGTCCACCAAGAAATTCCGGAACTGCGGCCACCAGCAACTCCGGAACGACGCCCAGACGGCTGATGCATCCCTCGCCGATCACTCTCACTGGCTCATTGATCTCTGTCGACATCGCAGTACGCCTCCCTTACTCGAAACGCCTCACGGCCGCCATCGACCGCGCAGCCAGCGTGCTCAGCGCGGGCCGTGCCCCCAACTCGGCTGGGGCAGGCCGGGACCGCTCGGGGCATTCACCCGCTGACCGCGGGCCCGACCTGGGAGAGTGGCGGGTGTCCCGGGCCCGTCCCAGGGACGCGCCTGAGGCGCCCCGGGGTAGGAAATCGAGGAAAGCCAGCAATGAGCGATTCTGAGGCAGACGGCACCAATGCAGCACTTGCGCTCGCCGACTTTCTGCGGACTCGGGCCCAAGAAGCGGGCCTTAGCGCGCGTGAAATCGCCCGCGCCTTCCAACAGCGGGTTGACCGGGAGCAGGCGCGGATCGCTGCGGGCGCGGCTAGGCCGACCCACCCAGTTCGCGAGTTAAGTTTCTCCAAATCGCACCTCGACCGCCTCTTCAAAGGCAGTGCCACGCTGCCGTCTATCCGGTTCCTCGGAACCTTCCTAGAGATCACCAGTGCCGCCGCCAGCCTGCCTCCACAGCGACATCAGGCGCTTTACCAGGAGGCGACGGAGCTGCTGACCAAGGCCCGGCGTCTGCGCGCCCGCCCAGCTGTGCTGCCGCAGCCACAGCCGGAGCCACCCACCGAATCGGCGACCATCGCTAAACTTCAGTCGCAGCTGGACCTTGAACGGGCGCATCGCGCTGGGGACCGCATTCGCCGGGAATTGACCGACACTCAGGCGCTGATGGGCACACTGCTGCAGATCATTAACGCACTGCGGGACATCATCACCGAGCTCGACCTTGACCTGTTCGACGCACCACGTACCGCCGTGCGGACAGTTCCGCGCACGCTGGCCGAGCAGCAGCGCACTGAGGCGGTCGACTATAAGGCGGCGGCAGAGGCAGAGTACGGCCGAGTCGACCACCGTCGACGAGTGCTGGAGCTGCTGTGGGACCAGGCGCAAGGCAACCTACGGCGGCTGGCTTCGCACGCCGATGTCGGACACCTGCGGCCCCTGCCTGACCTCCCTCCTCTGCCGACCCAGGGCGTCCTCTCCCACGGCCTCCACGCCGAGCCCGCGCTCGCGGACATCGCGACCGCCCTCAGCCGGGTCCAGGAGTACAACGACACCGAAGAACAGAAGATCCGTGATCTGCGGGGCGCCCTCGCAGACAACGTGCCGCTGGCCCCCGACGACGAATTGGCGATCCTGCTAGCCGCCACCCATCTGAGCGACCCTCGCGCCCGCGACGCCGCTCTGCGAACTGTCATGGCGAGCTGGGCCCACCACCCGAGCACTCGCGACACCCTTCTGCGACTCGTCCATGACGACCAGTCCGCTATCCGCCACCGCGCGGTCTGGGGCTTGGCAGCTGCCTGGGCCGGCATCCCAAAGGCCCGGGACGCCATCGTGGCGCTGGCCGGTGACCCGGAGCGCCGCGTCCGGCAGACGGCGGCGCTAGGGCTGGTACACGGATGGGCGGGCGACCACACCGCGCGAGACGCGCTGGCCCAGCTTGTCCAGCACCAGGATCCGGAAGTCAGGCAGACAGTGGTGCAGGCGCTGGTTCAGGGCTGGGCAGATGATTCGGTGGTCCGTGACTGCCTGGTCACCCTGTCCCGCGATAGCGATGTGCTGGTCCGGGCGGTTGCCGCGGAGTTCCTTACCGAGGGCTGGACCGATGACGGGGTCGCACGCGCCGCTCTTAGTTCCCTATGCGACGACCCCGCAGAGTCCATCCGCTGGATCGCAGTGCAGGGGCTCACACGCCAGGGCTACATCTCACCCACCTCGCCCATTACGAACAACGCCATACTCCAGACTGCCGAATTGTCACCTTCCTTCCAGGAACTCGGCACCCTGCCGGTCGTTGCAGCGTTACGCCAAGGAATTGGCTTCTATGAGGGGATCACCGTGCTCGTTGGTGCCAACGGCACTGGGAAGACCATCCTGCTGAACGCCCTAGCTCTGTTGATGGACTCGAAGCGCTCCGCTCTCCCAATGAGCGAACCGACCTCTGTGAGCAAGGACCTCGCAAAACATCTCCGGATCACCTGGAACGGCCGACGAGAGACGTATAGTTGCCACTACATCAATGGCCACACCGTTCCGAATAGGAATCGTTACGCCTCCGGGCTGGAGAACTACCGGGCACACTTGCGCTCCCTGGTCGAGTCCGACGATGCGCCGAATACGGTTGTACTAATCGACGAGCCTCTTGGACTCCTGCATCCCACGTCGGAACGCACGATCATCGACGAGCTCGTGGACCTCGCCGACTGTGGCTTCCAGTTGATCGTCACCTCGGCGCGAACCAGCTGGACCGCCCTCTCTGTGGCCCGCGTCATTGAGATCGACCGGGGCACAAACCGCGCCGAAGCCTTCGATCCAACGAAGTTCCCCGACGGCCCCCCGCTGTCGATCTAGGTCGTTAGGGCGCTACCCAAACAGCCGCTGGGCCAACAAACCCCGGTCGACGGCACGCTGCCGGGAGACCCCTGGCTGCAACTTAGCGGACCGGCCGAAACCCACCGCGGAGAGATCGAGCCTGATTCCGAGCATTCCCGCATCCAAACTCACCGTGATGTCGGGGCCCGCCTGTGCTGCCCAGACGATCGTGTGGTGGACGGGAATGTTCACCAACGGCCGCGCCCCAGTCGGGTCCCACACCCGCAGCGTCCTGTCGTCACCAGTACTCATCAGCACGGTCCGTCCGTCGACAACCGAAACCCACAGCTGCCGCACCCTGGCCGAGTGCCCTTCGAGAGAAGCGAGCGGTTCCTGGGTAGACAGATCCCAAAGGTGGATGACACCGGACTCATTGCCAGTGGCAAGCGACACTCGGTTGTCGATCCGTACTGCGCACTGCGCTGTGATCGCCCCTCGGCCAAGACTCAATTGGACCAACCGATTGCCCGAACCTGGATCCCAGACCCTGACGTGGCCATCGAACGTGATACCCGAGACAGCCAGCCTCCCACGTACCGGTACGGGGCAGATTTCTTTCGCCCCCTTCTCACCAGCATCAAAGCCGTGGATAGCCTGCTCTCGTGACACGTCCCAGAAGTGCAGGTATCTCCCCAGAGATGCCACCAGCACTGGGGAGTCACCGACCTTAATGGCACAGATCGAGCTGATGCCCGTATACCGATTGGCCGGGTGTTTGAGCACACGAACCCGGCCTCCACTCTGCGGATCCCAGATGCCGATGTCCTCATCGGCAACGGCCAGAAGGGGCCGCCCATTGAACGGGACCACACAGATCGCGTTGACCCGACCCGTGCGAAATCTCCTCACCACTTCCCAGGAGACGGGATCTCTGATGTCGATGTGCTCCTTACTGACTCGCGACGTCGCCATGAGCAGTCCCGTTTCGGTACGGATCACGCATGCCACGTCGAAGCGACCCACCCCGCCGTCCTCCGACAGCTCCTTCTGTTCCCCGGTAGCCGGATCCCAGATACGGATCGAGTGATCGTCACCGCTGCTGGCCACCCGGACCTGGAGGCCCGCCCGTATGGCACAGACCGAGTAGACCGCGTTGGTATGACCCCGCCACGTCGCGATCCGTCGCCCAGTGTGTGGATCCCAGAGCCGCAGAGTCTCGTCCTCACCTGCACTGACCAGAACCGGTTCGGCACCAAGTGTCGTGGCGCATACGGCAAGGACGGGGGCATCGTGGCCTTTCAACACTCCTGCCTCGCTACCGTCGCTCGGGTTCCAGAGCCGGATCACGGAGTCGTATCCGGCTCCGACGAGCAGAATGCGCTCATGAACCCGAATCACACACAGGGCTCGGGTCCACTCATCCCAACTCCACGAGCCCTCATGGGTAAAGGTCCATCGGCTGGTTCTCGTGGCGGGGTCCCACAGGCGAACGGTTCCGTCTTCACTGCACGAGGCGAGCAGGGCAACGCCGTCCACTACGACCTCGCAGAGATCGGTGATCCACTCGTCATGGCCGTCGAGTTGAGCCACCTGCTCACCGGTGACGGGGTCGAGCAGCCGGATGGCGGCATCCGCCGCCCTCGCCGCCGCCAGTAGGGTCCGTCCGCCGTGCGTAAGGGCGCAGAGCGCCGAGTACCCGCCCGCATCTCCGCCTATATCGTGCAGAGGCTCTCCAATGGAAGGATCCCAGAAGCGGATCGACCCGTCCCGTCCAGCCGACGCGAGGGCGTCCATCGTTCCGAGCCGCAGAGAGACGATGGACCGAACTTCGTCCGTGTGTCCCTCCATAACGTGCAGAACTTCTCCCAGCACCGGGTCCCAAACCCGTACAGTGCGGTCACCGCCCGCACTTGCCAGCAGTTGCCGGCCCCCGGAGGTGAACGGGCGCAAGACGTACGACCAGCGGGTATGGCCGTTCAGTACGGCTTCCTCCCGGCCGGGCACCACGGTGGACCAGCTGGCACGGTAGGGCGCGGGCAACGACATCTCGCGGTAAACGCTGCCGAGACGCTGCTGAGCCTCCGTCACGCTGAACAGAGCGATACGCTGGGAGGGGTCGGCATTGAACGCCTGAGCTGTACGCCGAATGAATTTGGTTTTGGTCCGGGCCAGGGCGGAGACGGCGCGGTCGGCCACCGGGAGCAGTCGACGCAGATCAGCGTGGAGCAGATAGACCTCCTCGGCCAGTAGTTCGTCCAGCACCTCCCCGGCTTCGGCGTGGCCGGGGAGCGAGCGTTTTAGGTACCGGTCAGCGTCTGTCCAGCCGGTCCGCCCGCCCTCGACAATCATGGCGAGGGCGAGCGACCGTTCGTCCTCCCGACGCGTGTGCAGTTCGGCTCGGGCGCTGATCAGGGTGTCGTTGAGGGCCTGGTGGAAGAGCCGGTAGACAACACCGCTTTCTTGGCCACCCGTCTCAACAAGGAAGTTCGCTGCCGACGAACGGGCAAACGCGGTGAGAGCGGTGTCCGGGATGGAAGGTCCGCCCAGCGCGGTGATCGCCATCCGCCACAGGGTGGGTGAGAAGCCAGGAGCCTCGGCGAAGGCGAGAGCGGTGAGGACGGATTCTGCAGAACATCCCTGCACAGGCTGAATCCGGTCCAGATAGTCGCGGAGTGCGCCGTCGACAGTCGGAATGAACGCGATGTCCTCGGGCCGGACCGCCTCCGCATCGTGTAGTCCGTGCGCCCGCGCCACCAACCCAGCCACCAGAAAGTTGCGGTCGGCCATGGCCGCAATCCGGCGGGCCACCGGCTCCGCGACGGCATCGTCGGCGTAGGGGTTGTCCTGCCGTTTGTCCCCCACCATCTGAAGGGTGGCGAGGGTGTAGGAGCGCAGGTCCTCCTGCTCGAAGAAGCCAGGCTGGTCGAGATCCACGAGCGAGAGGGCCCGTCCGAAGGGGGCGAGCAGATCACCGGAGTCGTCCCGGCGTCGGCTACCCACGATCACTCGTACATTGAGGTCCGTGCAGGTCTCGACCAGCGGGGCGATGATACGCCGGATGATCAGCCGCACCTGCTGGGGGCTGGCGGCCTCGTCGAGGGCGTCGATGACCACGGTGAAAGAAGCCGGCGGGCCGTTGTTCTCGGCCGGGACGCGGCTCCTCAGAGCCTCGCGCAGATACTCCGGGAGATACTCGATGTCGTCCGGGAGCGCAGCGGAGGCCGCTGCCGCGATCTCGACTGCGACGTCCAGTGCCGTCTTGCCCTTGGCGTGTACTGCGCAGGAAATAGATCCGACCGGTGCACGGAGGGCGGTGTCGTCGCCCGGCAGCAGGGCGGCGATCTCGCAGTCCGCCGTGGTGACGATCCGGCCCAGGACAGCCGATTTGCCCACGCCGGGGGAGCCCGTGAGCACGAGCGCCTTTCGCTTTGGCGCACTGTTCACCCAGTCGACGATGGCGGTGAGAGCAGCGGTCCGCCCACGGAAGCGGAATCCCTTCTCTGTGTCGATGCTGACGCCGCGGGCGCGTGGACGCCAGTGACGGCCAGCCTCCGGGTCGTGCCGCAGTGACCATCCCCACGAGGCGAGGGCGGACTCCCCGGCCGCCTCGACCGTCCACGAGGCAAGGTCGGCGATCTGCTCCCCCGGGAAGATTCGATCTACTTGCCAGAGTGACATTGCACGAGCATCGCCGTCGCCGCTCGCCTGGCCGACCATGCCGACGATCGCCTCGTACTCAGGTGACCACATCGCCGACCCGCTGAAACCCGATTTGACGGTGTACCGGGAATTGGTATCGAGCCGTACCCAGCCGTAACCGAGAGCCTCGCCGACCTCACCGGCGGCTGAGTTCCCGAGCAGTTCACCACCGGGGAACCCGAAGGCCCACCAGTCCCGGCCGACCATGTCGGCCGGGACCGGACAGCGCAGTCGAGGTACGCAGGGCGCAGGGACGGGCTCAGCCAGCCGGAGGATCGCCACGTCCTGGGCCAACTGAAGCTCGGCGGGTGGCAGGACGATATCCCATACCCGGATACGTACGATGCCGGACTCTTCCGCCTTGGGAAAAGCAACCCAGAGAACAGCCCCGGCATCCGCAGCGGCACGCACCACATGAGCACAGCTGAGGACCCGGTTAGCGTCCAAGACGAAGGCAGACCCCAGGGAGGACACGTCGGCCTCGGAACGATGGACGGCGGCGACCCAGGAGTCATTCGCGGGCCTGCTCGGCTGGTTGTCCACGACCGACCTTCCCACGGTGTCGCGCCGGTGCCCGGTCGCTCTCCGACTACTGTGCGCCTGACAGGCCAACGGGCACGGCGTTCTCCCGCCATGTGAGGGTGACTTCGAAGTTGGCCTCGGTCGCGGCCTTGGCGATCAGCCAGTTTGCGGTGCCGTTGACCTTGATGCCGAACTTGAGCTGAACCTCGCCGGGCTTCATCTCCGCGACCTGATCCAGCACGGTCCTCGCGGCCTGCACGGCAGGCTGGACAGCCTCGCGGACCCGGGCGACGGCGGTATCCGCGCCAACGGGGTGGAAGCCGTTGTCGGCCTCGATCTCGAAGCCGACCGTGGTCCGGTCGTCCAGAGCGTACGAGATGACGTGCGTCGACATGTGACCCCCAAATGCACCATGGACCTGCAGATGCTACCCGCCCGGGTCGGCTCCAGGGCGAAAGGCTGCCGCCCTTCCCGTGGTTGAGGCATCCGAAGCGCCCTCATCCTCCTCCACGCTGTCTCGGTACCCAGGCTGAACGGCCGCCCCGACCGGGGCACCCGCCGTTCAGCGGGCTGTGTCTCCGACGTTCTGCGGCATAGCAAGACGCTGCGCTGAACCGAGGCGCGAGGAAGCCGGAACCGTCCCAGCATGGTTGCAGTTCTGGTTGCGCTCACCTGCGTACAGCACCGTTCGGAAGCCCCATCCACACCAGCTGCACCGCAGGTCAGGACACCCTCGTACGCCCCCGCACCCCCAGGCGAACATTTGGAAAGCGTGTTGGGGGCAACCCCTCACGAGTTCGAATCTCGTATCCTCCGCCAGTGCCTCACCGGGCACGACTCGTAGGGCCCCACCGTTCGCGGCGGGGCCCTACGACGTTGGTGGTTGCAGTTCTGGCCGCAACGGCCGTTGGCGGGCCGCTGACTCCTGCCGACGATTCAGGGGCACACGGCACAGAACATGGCCGCGTCCTGCCCGTACCCGCGCATCGGCTGGTCGCACTCGGCGCGCGGCCCCTGTTCCCACGGCGGGCAGCCCAGCGCCGCGGAGGCGGCAGTCCGCTCCACGGGCACCGCAGCGCCCGAGATCACAGATGAGGCATGTCGGGCCCGGCGGGGCTTAGCAGGTCTCCCGGTAGGGGGTCTTCGGGAGATAGGCGTCCCACTGTTGCTTCCCGAGTCCACCTGCGGCCCGTTCGCACACCCGCCGCGCGGCCTGTTGCGGGTCGAGCATGCCGATTTCCCGGTGTACGCCGTTCGTGGTCGCGATCCGCAGGGTGTCGCCGTTGTCGGTGAATCCGAGTCCCAGGATGCGGCCCTCGCCGATCTGGAGGAGTGTGCCCGGGGTGCCGGGCGAGGAGGTTTCCCAGACCCGTACGGCATCGTCTGGGGTTCCGACCGCGACGAACGCGCCGTCGGCGGAGAAGGCGACGGTCGGCAGCTCGTTTCGGCCGTCGTGGTCCGACGGTTCGAGGACGGCGATCCGGCGTTGGCCTAGGGCGTGTTGTGAAAGTGCTGGTCATAGCCATTCGTTGAGGGCTGCGACCAGCACTGTCGCTCCGTAGCGGACGGAGAGTTTGTCGTAGCGAGTGGCGACGGCCCGGTGCCGGTCGGGTAGCCGGGTCATGTTGCCATGACCCGGCCCCCTCAGAACCGGGCATGCCTGTTTCCAGGCACCACGGCTCAAGCAAGCCCAAACGCTTCACAGAATCTGCTATTTGTTGCTGCCATCTCGTGCGTGAAGCTGCTGATGGCATTCGGAGTGAACGAGTCGAAGATTCTTGACTTCATCAGATCCGCCGTCTCTTCGGTAGGCGAAGTGGTGTTTGTGTAACCGCTTCTTCATCGCGTCGAACCAGTCGATCCACTCGCGTGGACTTTCCGGCTCATATTCAGCACCAACGATGAGCGCCTGACCGCAGAGCGGACAAAGTCCCTTCTGTCGGGCTGCCAGAGTAAGGCTGATCTTGTCCATTGGCGGAGGTGTACGCGTCCTGCGACGCTGACTCCAGTAGTCACTGAGCGCGGGATCGTCAGGTGACGACTTTCCCTTGACTAGCTGATGCCTTCTGATGTTGGTCCAGGCGAACTTGGGAAGATGTGCACCTGTGGTGCGGTCACCGAAGACCCAATTATTGTTCTTGGACCGGTTGAGTCTGCCGAAGTACTTATTGACGATCCAGTGCTTCGACTTCTTCGGGTGGGTGCGCTTGCCCCACTTGTAGGTGAGCGTCCACACGTAGCTGTCCAGCGCTGAGAAGGTTTTGCTGGACACCACCGTCCGGTAGTACGCAGACCATCCCCTGACGATCGGGGAGAGCTTGCGGAGTACGACTGTGATGCTCTGCCCGAGAAGAGCCTGCATCTCGGACCGCAGTCGATTCCGGATCCTCTTCACCGCATTCCTGCTTGGCGTAATGATCAGGCTGTCGCCATGGCGTCGGACATTGAAACCCAGAAAATCGAACCCTTCGGAAAGGTGAACGATCCTTGTCTTCTCTTCGTTGAATCGAAGCCCTCGGGGTTCAAGCCAGTCGCCAAGTCGGGCCTTGACCGTCTCTGCCTCCTCCTTGCTCGTGCAGAACACGGCAAAGTCGTCGGCGTAACGCACCAGGATCGGCGTCCCCTTCGCGGCCCACATCACTGTTCCTTTGCGGGTTGCGAACCGAACCCCTGCGGCTTCCTCCATTCCGTGAAGTGCAATGTTGAGCAACAGGGGGCTGATCACTCCGCCTTGGGGTGTTCCCTCGTCGGTGCGAGTGAAGCGTCCGTTGTCGACCACGCCCGCCTTTAGCCACTGCCGGACGAGTTCCCTGGCGGGGAAGCCGCCGACGCTGCTGAGCAGGTGGTCGTGGTCGATGCGGTCGAACGCTGCGGCCAGGTCGGCGTCGAGTACCCACTGGCGCTTGGCCGTTTTGCCCTTCGCGGTGCTGAAGATCGCCTGGATGGCGTCGTGGCATCCGCGGCCTGGTCGGAATCCGTAGGATCGTGATTCGAACCGGGCTTCCCACTCAGGTTCCAGCGCATTTTTCACGCGTGCCTGGATTACTCGGTCGCGCATTACTGGGATGCCGAGCGGGCGTTGCTTTCCATTGCTCTTCGGGATGTAGACCCGCTTGACGGGCTTGGCTCTCCAGGGTTGGGTTTTCTGGTCGATGTCGACCGCCATGCGAGCTCGCGCCTGGGGGGTGAGTGCTCGCTCCCTGTCGATGCCTGCCGTCTTGGGGCCCTTGCTCTGCTGCGTCACCCGTTTCACGCTCACGAGCATGTTACTGCGGCTCCGCAGCATGAGCTTTTGCAGATTGCGGACCTTCTTGAGGTCCCCTTCCTGTGTCGCTTTGAAGATCCGTTGTCTCAGGCGCCGTACGTTTCCCTCAGTTCTGGCCCAGTCGATGCAGTGCCAGTCCAGTAGTTCGCCCTGCGGTCCGTTCACTTTGGAGGTGCGGCTGGCAGTAGGGACTGTCTGTCGCATGTTCCTCCTTCGTGTCTAACTTGTCCGGCAGGTTCTGGCGTTATCACTCGGGATACTTCAAAGGCTCACCCGGCCCACGTGGGCACCCTTTCGGGTCAGGCCATGCAGACCTGTATCCGGCGAAGTCATGGCCTGGATTGAAGGACTCCAGGGTTTTCCTCTGACCTTTCGATCCACCGGCGTTCGCTTCTTGGGCCATCCTGTTCCCGCTGGAGAGTTGGGCCTTCCTTGCGGTCGGCTTACCGGGCCAAGACCCGGACTCCGACGGGGTTTCCACGTTCC
Organism: Streptomyces sp. NPDC050617; assembly: GCF_040654795.1. Classification (NCBI taxonomy): domain Bacteria; kingdom Bacillati; phylum Actinomycetota; class Actinomycetes; order Kitasatosporales; family Streptomycetaceae; genus Streptomyces; species Streptomyces sp. NPDC050617. The sequence goes on from NZ_JBFAIS010000059.1 coordinate 13,515, forward strand.
ACACACGTAAGTTACGGCTGGGGTGGGTGCCCCCTCTATCCCGGAACCGGCGGTGTCCTCCTCCCGACCTAAAGTCCTCGGGAGTCGCCTGGCGTCTTCCAACGCCGGGTTCTATAGCCACTGATTGCGAACCATCGGGCGGCTTCAACCTTACGAGACATCAACGGGGGTTCACGCGGTTCACCCGTCCAGCCTTTCCCTCGCCTGTTGTTCCCCGATGGCCAGAGAATCCTTGGGCTTGAACGCTCAGCTTCACACTCCGCCGTTACCAGCGACGCATGTGAGCGCGGGAACGGATTGCGGACACTAATCCGGGGTCAGCACATGTCTCCTTCCTTCGCGGCTTTCCCACTTAACCTCGAAGTTTCGTGACGGTCCGCCGATGGAGTCGGTGGACCGTTTTCGTGCGGTGGGCTGAGGTTGTGCAGGTTGAGGGCCCGAGTGTCGT
>NZ_JBFAIS010000060.1:0-9199 GCF_040654795.1 Streptomyces sp. NPDC050617
CGCACAATCTGACAGCCCGACGCCGTCAACTCGGCGATCTGCTGCAACGTCGCACCGACATCCGCCGTCACCGTCGTCGTCATCGACTGCACCGAAATCGGGGCGCCTCCGCCGACGGGGACCGGTCCGACCTGGATGCGCCGCGAGACGCGGCGCATCGCGAGCGGTCGGACCGGTACGTCGGGGAGCCCCAGCGAGACAGGGCCCACAGCGGTCATGGCGTCAGCCCCGGTTCCCGGCGACGGTCTCGCGGGCGGCGCGCAGCGACTCCTTCAGGGAGCCCATGGTCGCGAGGACGGCCGTCGGCTCGTAGCCGCAGTGCGCCATGCAGTTGTCGCACCGCGGGTCCTTGCCACGGCCGTACTTGCTCCAGTCGGTCTTCTCGATCAGCTCCCGGTAGGTGGGCACGTACCCGTCGCTCATCAGATAGCAGGGCCGCTGCCAGCCGAAGAGCGAGTAGTTGGGGATCGCCCAGGCGGTGCAGGGGAAGTCCGCCTTGCCTTCCAGGAAGTCGAGGAAGAGCGGGCTGTGGTTGAGCCTCCAGCGCCGCCGGTTGCCGCCGGCGAAGGCCTTCTTGAACAGCTCGCGGGTCTGCTCGACGCCCAGGAAGTGGTCCTGGTCGGGGGCCTTCTCGTAGGCGTAGGCGGGCGAGAGCATCATCTCGTCCACCTGCAGTTCGTCATTGAGGTAGTTGAGCACCTCGATGATCGTCTGCGGGGTGTCGGTGTTGAAGAAGGTCGAGTTGGTGGTGACCCGGAAGCCGCGCCGCTTGGCTTCCTTGATCGCCTCGACGGCTTCGTCGAAGACGCCTTCCTTGGCCACGGACTCGTCGTGGCGCTCGCGCATCCCGTCGATGTGGACCGCGAAGGCGAAATACGGGGAGGGTGTGAACTTCTCGATCTTCTTGCGCAGCAGCATCGCGTTGGTGCAGAGGAAGACGTACTTCTTCTTCGCCACGAGCTGCCGGACGATCTCGTCGATCTGCGGGTGCATCAGCGGCTCGCCGCCGGCGATGGAGACCATCGGCGCACCCGACTCCAGCACTGCGCCGACGGCCTGCGCGACCGGCATGCGCTGCTTCAGCACCCCGGCCGGGTGCTGGATCTTGCCACAGCCCTCACAGGAGAGATTGCAGGCGAAGAGCGGTTCGAGCTCGACGATCAGTGGGAACTTGTCCCGCTTCCGCAGCTTCTGTTCAAAGAGATACGTTCCGACCCGGATGGACTGGCGGAGCGGCATGGCCATCTAGCTCACCTCCTGGGGAGCAACAAAGAACGGTGCCATTCATAGAAAGCCGGAAGGACGGTGCGCAGTACGCGGAATGCTGATATTCCACCGCGCAAGGTCCCGATTCGGACGAGTTCATGTTCCGGAGCGTCCACGATCACTCGTACGGCCGCAACCGGACGGGGTCCGGAGCGGATGGCGGCGCGGAGCGTCGCGGCGGATTCCATGTCCACCGCGATGGCGCCCGCCGTGTGCAGGGCGGCCCGTTCGGCGCCCCGTACGACGTGGTCCGAGCCCACCAGGGGGCCCGTGTGGATGGTGCGCCCCGGTACGGCGCGGGCGAGCTCCTTGGCGAGCCGCTCGGTGCCGACGCACTCGATACGCCCGGTGGGGTCCTCGGTCTCCACGGCGACGACCAGATCGCCCGGATGCATTCCGGGGACCAGGCCGGCGCAGAAGCCGGTGGCGATGACGGCGGTCCGGCCGGCCGCCGCCTCGTCGCCGAGCGCCTGTGCGACGGCACGTTCCGCCGCCAGGGGCCCCATTCCGGTGCGCAGTACGGTCACGGGCCCGGCCGCGTCGCTTCGGTCGCCGCGCAGCGCGAGGCGTTCGATGCCGAGCGCACAGGCGATCAGCAGCGGTGCGGGTCGGGGGTCGCCCGTGCCTGGTGCCATCAGCTCTCCTGACGGCCGGCGGTGAAGAGGTCCCCGTGCACATAGCGGCCGAGGGCCGTGACGGGGAAGACCTGCCGGTACAGGTGGTAGTTGATGGAGAAGTCCCAGGGGAAGCCCGTACCGGTGAAGTACGGCTCGTCCCAGGACCCGTCCGGCAGCTGGGTCTCGGCCAGCCAGGCGACGCCGCGCTCGACGGCCTTGCCCTCCCGCTCGCCGGCCGCGAGGAGCGCCATCAGCGCCCAGGCGGTCTGCGAGGCGGAGGAGACGCCGCGCCCGACCCACTCGGGGTCGGCGTACGAGCGCAGGTCCTCGCCCCAGCCTCCGTCGTCGTTCTGCGCCCCTTCGAGCCAGGCCACGGCGCGCCGGACGGCCCGGTGCGAGGTGGGGATGCCGACGGCGGCGAGCGCGGGAAGCACGGATCCGGTGCCGTAGACGTAGTTGACGCCCCAGCGGCCGAACCAGGCGCCGTTCTCCTCCTGCTCGGCGAGGAGCCACTCGATGCCGCGCCGGGTGCGCGGGTCGTGCTGGAGGCCGACGGCGGCGAGCATCTCGACGACGTGGGCGGTGACGTCCGAGGACGGCGGGTCGATGACCTCGCCGAAGTCGCAGAACGGCAGCCGGTTGGGGAACGGGCTGGTGTTGTCGACGTCGAAGGCGGCCCACGCGCCGTTCTTCGACTGCATGCCGAGGTTCCAGCGCACGGCCCGGCGGACGGCGTCGTCGACGCGCTCGGCGTCGGGGTGGCGCACCCGCTTGAGGGCGAGCACGACCTCGGCGGTGTCGTCGATGTCCGGGTAGTTGTCGTTGTGGAACTCGAAGGCCCAGCCGCCGGGGGCGAGGCCGGGGCGCTTGACCGACCAGTCGCCGGGCCGGTCGATCTGCTCGTCCACCATCCAGCCGACGGCCTTGACGAGCGCCGGGTGGTCGGCGGGCACGCCGGCGTCGGCGAGCGCGATGGTGGCGAGGCAGGTGTCCCAGACCGGGGACTGGCACGCCTCGATCATCCGGCTGCCGTCCTCGCGCCACACCGCGAACCGGTCGAGCGACTCGAGTCCGGCGCGCAGCACCGGGTGGTCGAGGTCGTAGCCGAGGAGGTGCAGGGCGATGACGGAGTAGACGGCGGGCGGCTGGATGCCGCCCCAGCAGCCGTCGTTCTCCTGCCGCTCGATGATCCAGCGCGCCGCGGACTTCAGGGCCGCGCGGCGCAGCGGGCGGACGGTGAACTTCCGGTAGGCGTGCAGCGCCTTGTCCAGCCGCTGGAACGCGCCGTCCCAGCTGGCGGCCGGCGCCATCGGCCGCGGCGGGCTGGGCCGCAGCGGGTCGGTGTGCAGCTCGTCGAGCGGGAACGGCGCGGGCCGTACGGGCCGCAGCGCCGAGACGACGGTGAGCGGCACGATGGTCTGCCGGGCCCAGCAGCCGAAATCGTAGATGTTGAGCGGGAACCGCTTCGGCAGATACACGATCTCGGGCGGCAGTTCCGGCAGGTCCTCCCACTTCCACCAGCCGAAGAGGGCCAGCCAGATGCGGGTGAACACGCGGGAGGCGGCGATGCCGCCCTTGCCGCGGATCCAGGCGGACGCGGCGGCCATGTGGGCGTCGTCCGGCGCGTCGCCGGCGAGCCGCAGGGCCACATAGGCCTCGATGGTGGTCGAGAGCTCGCCAGGGCCTCCGTAGAAGGTGGCCCAGGTTCCGTCGGATCGTTGCTGCGACCGGATGAACGCTCCGGCCGCTTTCGTCGTCTTCTCGTCTTGGATACCCAGGAACTGACGGAGGAGGAGGTCCTCGGCGTCCATGGTGACGTTCGTCTCCAGGTCGCCCTTCCACCAGCCCTGTGGGTCCTGTTGTGCCAAAAGGTGTTCAACGGCGCGGGTCGTGGCCCGCTCGGCAGCCGCGAACACCTGGGGTGTCTCGCGGTTCAAAGCGATTCTCTCGCTGGCCGCGGCCGCCCGGGGATCCGCTGCCCCGGTGCTTCCGTCGGTCGTCGCTGTCATGGCTTCCCCTTCTGCAGTACGTCTTCATCTGCCGTCCTGGGGCTTCCGTCGGCCGGCGCCCCGGCTGGGCGCCGACCGGCGACTGCGATCGTTAGATCGGGTGAATGGGAATCATCTCTTTCGCACTACTACGAAGTCGGCGAGCGCGACGAACCGCGCCCGGACCTCTGCTTCCATGTCGACTCCGTCCAGAGCCGCGATGGCGGTGGCGTACTGGCGGCGGGCTTCCTGGGAGGTCCACTCCCGGCCGCCCGCCTCCTCGATCAACGCCGCCCGCTCGGCGAACTCATCCTCGTCGAAGTCGGCGATCTCGGTCTCGGTTTTTTTGGCGTCGGCGGTGAGCATCTCGCCGAGCCGCTCCGAGGCGGGGCCGCCTGCCGCGAGGGCGGCGACCACGGGGAGTGACTTCTTGCGCTGCCGCAGGTCGCTCCAGGTCTGTTTGCCGGTGGCCTCCGGGTCGCCCCAGATGCCGAGCAGGTCGTCGACGGCCTGGAAGGCGAGCCCGAGGTGGTAGCCGTACGCCTCCAGCGTGTCGGCCGTACGGTCGTCGGCGCCGCCGAGCACCGCGCCGATGGACGCGGCGCAGGCGAGCAGCGCGCCCGTCTTGTTGCCCTCCATCTCCAGGCACTCCTCGACGGTGACCCGCTCGCGGTGCTCGTAGGAGATGTCCTGGGCCTGGCCGTCGATGAGCTTGCGGGTGGCGGCGGTGAGCCGGCGGGTGGCGCGGCCGGCCTCGACGGTGCCGAGCTCCAGCAGGATTTCGTTGGCGAGTGCGAAGAGCGCGTCGCCGACGAGGATGGCCTGGGCCGGGCCGTGCACCTTCCAGACGGTGTCGCGGTGGCGGCGCTGCTCGTCGCCGTCCATCAGGTCGTCGTGCAGCAGCGAGAAGTTGTGCACGAGCTCCACGGCCACGGCGCCGGGGATGCCGGCTTCAGGGGGCCGGCCGGCGGCCTCCGCGGAGAGCAGGGCGAGGGCGGGGCGTACGGCCTTGCCGCCGTCGCCGTGCGCCGCGTGCCCTTCGGCGTCGATCCAGCCGAAGTGGTAGGCGGCCACGGTGTCCATGGGCGGTGCGAGCCGGTCCACGGCGGCACGCAGCACCGGCGTGGCAAGCGTCCGTCCGCGCTCCAGCAGCGCCAGGACTCCTGCGGTGTCGACAGCTGGGATCGCCGAAGTCACGGTCTCTCCTCTGTTAACGGTATGGGTGCTCATGCCGCCTCCTGCAACGGGAACGGGAGCGGGCGGCCCAGGCGGGAGAGGGCCGCGGCGGCGGCGCTCAGGCCGCTGCGGACAGCGCCCTCCATGGTCGCGGGCCAGCCGGTGGCGGTCCACGCTCCGGCCAGATACAGGCCGGGCGCGTTCGTGGGAGCGGACGGCCGCAGCCGTCCGACGCCGGGGGTGGGCGCGAACGTCGCGGTCCGTTCACGGGTGACGAAGAAGTCCCGGATCCCGGCCCCGCGGGCGGCGGGCAGCAGCCGCTCCAGCTCCGGCAAGTACTTGGCGCGCAGTTCGGCGACCGGGCGGTCGATGTCGTCCTGGGCAGCGGACTGGGACACCGCCAGGTACTGGCAGCCCCGGCCGTCGGGGGTGTCGCCGAGGCCGGAGGTGTCGGTGCGGTCGAAGACCCACTGCACGGGGCTGCCGAGCGCGGTGAAGAACGGCCGACGGAGCACCTTGCGATCGTAAATGACGTGCAGGTTGAGGATCGGTGCGGTGCCGATGTCCAGCAGCCGGTCGGGGTCGTCGAGGGCGCCGTCGGGAAGCAGCCCGTGTGTCTCGCGCTGCGGTACGGCGAGGACGACGGTGTCCGCTGCGAGCCGCTCGGCGCCGGCGTCGGACTCCACGTCGACGTGCCAGCCGCCGTCGGCGGTGCGGGCGAGCGCGGTGGCGCGGGTGCGCAGTTCGGTGCGTACGCCGGCCTTGTCGAGGGCGGCGCGGGCCCGGGTGTCGTGGAGTTCGCCGAGCGGCGCCCGGGCCCAGCCGATGTCTGCGGCGCCGGGGGCGGAGAGCAGCCCGGTCTTGAAGACCTTGGCGGCGAGGCCCAGCGAGGCGTGGCCGGCGGGGGCGTTGAGGGTGGGGATTCCCACGAGGTCCCAGAGCGCTTCGACGGCGCGGTCCGACTGGCCGTGGCGGTGCAGCCAGGTGGCGAAGTCCTCGCCGTCCAGGGCCGGGTCGGCGGGGTCGAGGCCGCCGAGCGCGAGGGCGGCGCGGCCCACGTTGGCGCGCTCGGCGAGGGAGAGGTGCGGGTATGTCGCCAGGCTGGCCGCGAGGTGCAGTGGTACGGGCAGCGCGGTGCGGCGCAGCCGTCCGAGCCGGGGGCCGCGGGGGTGGCCGACGTCGAGGACGGGCACGTCCAAACGGTCCTGCAGGGGCGCGAGGGCGAGCGCGTCGACGCGCTCCAGGAACCATTGGTAGGCGGTGCAGCAGCGGAGGTAGACGTGCTGGCCGTTGTCGATGGTCAGTTCGCCGCGGGTGAAGGAGAAGGCGAGGCCGCCGAGCCGGGGCCGGCCCTCGACCAGGGTGACCCGCAGTCCCTCGTCGGCGAGGGCGAGGGCGGCCGTCACTCCGGCGAGGCCGCCGCCGACGACCACCGCGGAGCCTTCGCCGCGCGCCGGATCGTGTCCCCGAGCGTCCTTCGGGCGTGGCGCGTCGCGGGGCGTGCCGGCCCCGGGGCCGCGCTGCCCGCCCCCGCTCGGTTGCTCTGCCGCCGGCCGGGCCGGCCCGTCGGAGCGGCCCGCCGTCCGCGCGCTGTGCCGGTCGGGCCGGGCCGTTGTGCGTGGCGTCATGCGCCCACCCCCTCGGCTGGTGAAGTCAGGGACGCGTCAGTCCGGCGGAGGGTTGCGTACCGCTTGGACCACGTGTCCACGTGGGTCGTACGGGCCATCAAGCGCGCCCCCTGGCGGTGCGCCGGGAGACGGTGCGGGCGTCGAGTCCGGAGAGGCCGCGCACGGCGACGTACGCCTTCTCGTGTCCGGGCAGAGAGACGCGGCCGCGCAGGACGGCCGCGGGGTCGCGGGCGATGCGGTCCAGCAGTCTGCGGTAGATCCCGGCCATGGCGGCGACACACGCGCCGCTGCGCCGGTCGAGCATGGGCAGCAGTTGGAACCCCTCGGCGAAGAGGGCTCGGGCCCGCCGGACCTCGAAGTGCACGAGGCCGGTGAAGTCCGATCCGGCCGGGGGCGTCGAGGAGTGGAACCCGGCGGCGCACCCGAACTTGGCGAGGTCGTCGGCGGGCAGATATGTGCGTCCATTGCCCGCGTCTTCGTGCACATCTCTCAGAATATTTGTCAGTTGCAGAGCAAGCCCGAGCGTATCGGCGTACTCGGGAGCGCGCTCGGTGCCGCGCGCGCCGGGCACGGTGCCGAACACGCCCAGCGACAGCCGGCCGATGGCTCCGGCCACGCAGCGGCAGTAGATCTTCAGGTCGTCCCAGGTCTCGTAGGTCTCCCCGCGCACATCCATCAGCACCCCGTCGATGAGCTCGTCGAGCCCGCCGAGCGGGAGGTCGAAGCGGCGGGCGGCGTCCGCGAGCGCGACGGCCACCGGGTCGGTGTCGTCCTCGGCGACCGCGCCCTCCTTGACGCGGCCGAGCAGCGCGCGGGTCTCCTCCAGCCGGGCGTGTTTGGCGGCGGGCTCCAGTGTCCCGTCGCCGATGTCGTCCACGCGCCGGGAGAACGCGTACAGCGCGGACATCGCATGCCGCTTCTCGGTCGGCAGCAGCCTGATGCCGTAGGCGAAGTTACGGGCCTGCTGCCCGGTGACGGCCTCGCAATAGCTGTACGCGGCGAGTACCGGCGCGGACGCGTGCGGCGATCCGTTCACGGTCCCGCTCACCCCTCTCTTCGCAGTGTCGCCCCCACCTCGCGCAGCAGGCTGAGCTTGGTGGGCTTGGGAGGTCCAGGGAGAACATCGTGCCCGGCGGCGGCGACCGCGTTCAGCGCGGCCCTTCCCCCGGCCACGAATCCCGCGAGCAACAGCTTCAGCCTGCCGTGGACGCTACCCACCAGGGGGGTGCCTTCATTCAGCAGCTCCCCGGCGCGTTGCGCCTCGTACGCGACCAGTGCGCGCACTGACGCGCCGCCGCTCGGAGCGGCGAGATCGGACTCGGTGACGCCGAATCGCGCCATGTCCTCGGCCGGGAGATAGATGCGGTCGCGCGCGAGGTCCTCGGCGACATCCTGCAGGTGTTCGACGATCTGCAAGGCGGTGCAGACCGCGTCCGAGCGGCGGATCCGCTCGGGGCTTGCGGTGCCGGTGATGCCGAGCACGAGGCGGCCCACGGGGTTGGCGGACAGCTCGCAGTAGGCGAGGAGTTCGCCGTACGTGGCGTAGCGGCGCACGTGCTGGTCCTGGCGGTTGGCCTCGATCAGGCCGCGGAAGGGTTCGGGGGTGAGCCCGCACCGGTGCACGGTGGGCCCGAGCGCGCGCAGCAGGGGGTGGCGCGGGGCGGGGCCGTGGCGGTCGAAGACGCGGGCGAGGTCGGTCTCGAGGGCGTCGAGCATGGCGAGGCGGTCGTCGACGCGGTCGCGGGTGAGGCCGAGCAGTTCGGCGTCCCGGCCGCCGGGGGCGAGGTCGCCGTCGCCGATGTCGTCGACGAGTCGGGCGTAGCCGTAGACGGCCATGAGGTCGGCGCGCCAGGCGCGCGGCACGAAGAAGGGCGCCACGGGGAAGTTCTCGGAGGCAGCCTTGCCGAGTACGGCCCGCTCATGCGCGTCCGTCGCGGCGCTCACCGAGGACTGCCCGGACCAGGGGCGGCTGCTGCGCCTTTTATCCGGAGAGTTCCCATAGCCATTGCCGTCACATCTCCCGTTCTACACTGCCGACCCAGAACATCCTATTTCGGACACGCCGCAGGCCCGTCCGCCCCCCGGACAGCTCCTCGGCGGCGGGCGGCGACACTTTCCACCCGGCCTGCCGCGAATCAGCACCGGTACAGCGTACGCCGTACAAGTTCCCGGCGTACGCGGGGGTACAACCTTGATCGGTTGAACACCGGGAAGGGCGCGAATCTTCCCTCCAACCAGGACAGTTGGCCAATTCACCAGCGCACAAGCGGGGGCGACGCGCCGTCAGGGACGCGCAGGGCCCCCGCCGGCGGTCCGGCGGGGGCCCTTGTCGCACGCGCGCCCGAGGGCGGGCGGGGAGTCAGCGGTTGGTTTCCTTCTCGTACGCCTTGATGACCTCGTCCGTCGGACCGTCCATCAGCAGCTCACCCCGCTCCAGCCACAGCACCCGGTCACAGGTGTCCCGGATCGACTTGTTGTTGTGACTGACCAGGAACACCGTCCCCGCCTCCTTGCGCAGCTCCCG
>NZ_JBFAIS010000061.1:0-7144 GCF_040654795.1 Streptomyces sp. NPDC050617
GGGAGGGCCGGTCGGCCCTCCCCGCCTCCGCTGCGTCTGTCTACCTGCCGGTCTGCTATCCGCCTAGAAGAACACCGAACGCCGCTGCACCAACAGCTTGTACAGCGTGTGCTGAATCGTTTCCCGCACCTGGTCCGTCAAGTTGAACATCAACATCGGGTCGTCCGCCGCCTCCGGCGGATAGCCGTCCGTCGCGATCGGCTCCCCGAACTGGATCGTCCACTTCGTCGGCAGCGGCACCGCGCCCAGCGGCCCCAGCCACGGGAAGGTCGGCGTGAGCGGGAAGTACGGGAGGCCCAGCAGCCGCGCGAGGGTCCGCGCGTTGCCGATCATCGGATAGATCTCCTCGGCGCCGACGATCGAGCACGGCACGATCGGCGCCCCGGCGCGCAGCGCCGTCGAGACGAACCCGCCCCGCCCGAAGCGCTGGAGCTTGTACCGGTCGGAGAACGGCTTCCCTATCCCCTTGAACCCCTCCGGCATCACCCCCACCACTTCGCCGCGCTCCAGCAGCCGCTGCGCGTCCTCCGCGCAGGCGAGCGTGTGCCCGGCCTTCCGCGCCAGCTCGTTGACCACCGGCAGCACGAAGACGAGGTCGGCGGCCAGCAGCCGCAGATGGCGTTCGGCGGGGTGCTCGTCGTGCACCGCGGCCTGGAGCATCAGCGCGTCGAGCGGCAGCGTGCCGGAGTGGTTGGCGACGATCAGCGCCCCGCCCTCGGACGGGATGTGTTCGATGCCCTTCACCTCGACCCGGAAGTACTTGTCGTAGAACGGGCGCAGCATCGACATGATCACCTGGTCGGTGAGCTCCTCGTCGTACCCGAACTCGTCGACCTCGTACTCGCCCGTGATCCGGCGGCGCAGAAAGCTCAGCCCGTGCGCGAGGCGCCGGTCCCAGCCCCCGCCGCCGTCCTGGCGCGACGGCTCGCCGGCGGGCTCCGGGTCCTCCTCCCGCTGCGGCGGTACGGGCGCCAGCGGGACGTCCGCCCGGCCGCTCGCGCGTCCGGCGCGCCTCGCCCGGCGCCGGGACCGCGGTTCCTCGCCGAACGGAATGACCTTCGCGTCCGCCATGTTGGGTGCGCTCCTCAATTCTGGTCGCCGCCGACTGGCAGCACCGCGGCGATCCGGTCGACGGTACGGGCGAGGGTCTCGGGCGGGAGCAGCCCCGGGCCGCGGCTGCGCGCGTAGTCCGCGAACGCCTCCGCGGTGGTGTATTTCGGTTCAAAACCCAGTGTCTCGCGCATCTGCGCGGTCTGGACGACCCGCCCGTGCGTCAGCAGCCGGATCTGCTCGGGCGAGAAGTCGCTGACGCCGAGGGAGCGCAGCGCGGAGCCGATCCAGGTGACGGTCGGCAGGAAGAAGGGGAGCGTGGGGCGGCCGAGGCGGCGGGCGGTCTGGGAGAGCAGCAGCACGCCGTCGCCGGCGATGTTGAAGGTGCCGCTGTTGAGCGTGGAGCGGCGCGGCTCGCCGGCGGCGATGCGCAGCACCTCGATCGCGTCGTCCTCGTGCACGAACTGGAGGCGGGGGTCGAAGCCGAGCACGGTCGGCAGGACGGGCAGCGAGAAGTACTCGGCGAGCGGCGAATCGGCGCAGGGCCCCAGCACGTTGGCGAAGCGCAGCACGCAGACGGCGACGTCCGGGCGGCGCCGCGCGAACCCGCGTACGTACCCCTCGACCTCGACGGTGTCCTTGGCGAAGCCGCCGCTGGGCAGCGACTTGGGCGGCGTGGTCTCGGTGAAGATCGCGGGGTCGCGGGGCGCGGAACCGTACACGCTGGTGCTCGACTTGATCACGAGCCGCTTGACGGTCGGCGCCTTCTGGCACGCGCCGAGCAGCTGCATCGTGCCGATGACGTTGGTCTCCTTGACCAGGGTCCGGCCGCCGCGCTTGCCGAGCGGGGTGCCGTTGACGTCCATGTGGACGACGGTGTCGACGCCGTGCTCGGCGAGGACCTTGCCGATCGTGGGGTGCCGGATGTCGGCCCGTACGAAGTCGGCCCCGCCCAGGTGGTGCTCGGGTGGCACGGCGTCCACGCCGATGACCCGGTCGACGTCGGGCTCCCGCTGGACGCGCCGTACGAAACGGCCGCCCAGCTGGCGTGCGACCCCGGTGACGAGCACGACCTTGCCCAAGATCAGCGCCTTCCCTCGAAACCTCGCTCGACGAGCGGAGCTTTGGCCGCCACCGTAGCGGCTCGTTGTTGCGCTGTGATGACCGCCCGATGCGTGGAGCTACATTTCAAGCCGTAGCGAAGGGTTCACACATAGCGACGCCTTGCCCCCAGGGTCGCCGCCCCGCCCGCACAGCACCGCAGCCCTTCCACCGTGATCCGGTGGAAGGGCTGCGGGACGTACACAGCGTCGCTGCTTACTTCTTGTTGCGACGCTGAACGCGCGTGCGCTTGAGCAGCTTGCGGTGCTTCTTCTTCGCCATCCGCTTGCGCCGCTTCTTGATAACAGAGCCCACGACTACCCTCGCTAACTTCGATCACTCGGTGCGGGGCGTCCGAGCCCACACTACCTACATCGGGCCAGCCTACCCGGCACCGAGCGATCGGCGTAATCCGAGGTGCTCGTGCGGGCGCACGCTGGGGAAACGCGTCCCCCAGCCCACCCCCTAGGCGGTCTCCACCCCCACGTAGGACTCACGGAGGTACTCGTGCACCGCCTGCTCTGGGACCCGGAAGGACCTGCCCACCCGGATCGCCGGCAGATGACCGCTGTGCACCAAGCGGTACACGGTCATCTTGGACACTCGCATCACCGAGGCGACTTCCGCCACGGTCAGGAACACGACCTCGTTCAGAGGCCTCTCGCCAGCAGCCATGTCACACCTGAACCTTCCGCACATGACGGGCACCGGCTTCCCCTCCGGTGACTCCTCGTCGCTGCGCGCTCACTCCCCAGGTTAGGGGCGGGTGATACGAGTGGGGAAGAGGAGCAGCGATCGGCCGCCTACTGTGACAGACACGCTCGATTGAGTACATAGCGAGTAAGCGGTCGGTAGTAATCAGACCGCACAGTGTCATCAAGCGGAACGGCGACGGACACCCGCCCCTCGGCCTGCCCGACGAACAGCGCCGGATCGTCCGTGTCCGCCAGACCGATGGCCTCAATGCCCAGCTGACCTGCTCCGCAGACCCATCCGTGATCCCCGATGACGAGGGTCGGCAGTCCGCTCCGGGCGTCTACGGCGGCCCCCAGAGCGGTACGAATCGGGAGGGGGGAATGGGTGTGTGCGCCCGGCGTACTACCGGGCTCCCGCGCGCCGGGTTCCCGCACCATCGCGACTCCCCGTACGTAGTCAAGGTTGTACGTGCGTACCCCGAACCGGGTCGTCATGTCGACTCTTCGACCCTGCGCCGGGGTGAGGACAGTGCATCCCGCCGCCGACAGGGCCGCGGCCAACGAGGCGTAGAAGCCCAGGAGCCGGTGCGGATGACCGGTCCCGATCAGCACGGCCGCCCCGTCCCGCGCCGCCGCGCGGAGCCGGTCGGCGAAGCATCCGAGGGCTTCCACCGTACGGTCGGGGTCGATCACATCCTGCCCGGAAGTATGTGCCGGATCGGCCGAAACCCCGCACCGTTCGCCCATAAGACCAAGTAACTCGACCAGAGACCAGTCGCGTTCGGGCTCCAGGCCGATCAGCGCACGGGGGTCGCGCGCGACGAAGAGCCGGTAGCGGTGCAGGCTCCGCTCACGGCTCGTGGCCACCGGGCCCGCCAGCCGGGCATCGAGCAGATGCGCGCGCAGGGCGTATGAACTCACCACGGGCTCCATGGTGGCCCGCCGCCCCGGCACGGTGCGGGCAAATCACCAAAACCACACGCTACGGGGCGGTCCGGTCGCCGTCGGGGCGGGCGGCGCCCAAGGGCCGGCCGCCGGCCAGGAGGCAGCCGCAGGCTAGGGCAGCGGGAGCAGGCCGTGCGCCGGGAACACCGCCCGCCGCGTGGCGAGAATCGCCTGATCCAGCCGGTCCGCCGGGTCGTATCCCGCCTCCACGAAATCCCGCCAGCCGGGGGCCCGGCCGTCCGTCATACGGGCCGGCGCCGCCGACCGGGTCCGCCGGTACACCTCGTGCCGCCACTCGTCCGGCACCCGGGACTCCGGCGGGACCGCCCGCCCCGCCGCGATCCCCACCAGATGCGTCCACGTCCGCGGCACCACGTCCACCACCGCGTACCCGCCGCCCCCCAGCGCCACCCAGCGCCCCCGCGCGTGCTCATGGGCCAGCGCGTGGCACGACTCGGCCACCATCCGCTGCGCGTCCAGCGACACCGCCAGATGCGCCAGCGGGTCCTCGAAGTGCGTGTCGGCCCCGTGCTGCGTCACCAGTACGTCCGGCGCGAACGCGGCCACCAGCTCCGGCACCACCGCGTGGAACGCCCGCAGCCACCCCTCGTCCCCGGTCCCCGCCGGCAGCGCGACGTTCACGGCCGAGCCCTCGGCCCCGTCCGCGCCCGTCTCCTGCGGCCAGCCGGTCTGCGGGAAGAGCGTGCTGGGGTGCTCGTGCAGCGAGACCGTGAGCACCCGCGGGTCCTCCCAGAACGCCGCCTGCACCCCGTCCCCATGGTGCACGTCGACATCCACGTACGCGACCCGCCGCGCCCCCAGCTCCAGGAGCCGCGCCACCGCGAGCGCCGCGTCGTTGTAGACGCAGAACCCGGACGCGCCGCCCGGCATCGCGTGGTGCAGCCCGCCCGTGAAGTTCACCGCGTGCAGCGCCTCGCCGCGCCACACCGCCTCGGCCGCGCCCACCGACTGGCCCGCGATCAGCGCCGACGCCTCGTGCATCCCCGCGAACGCCGGGTCGTCGACGGTCCCGAGCCCGTACGTGCCGTCGGCCGCGCCCGGATCGGCCGACACCCGCCGCACGGCGTCCACGTAGTCCTGCCGGTGCACGAGCCGCAGCGTGGAGTCGCCGGCCGGCTTCGCGGCCACCACGTCGACCTCGCGGTGCAGCCCGTACGCCTCGACCAACCGCATGGTCAGCGCGAGCCGCACCGGGTCCATCGGGTGCCCCGGACCGAAGTCGTAGCCCGTTACTGCCTCATCCCACATCAGCTGTGCGCGGCCGCTCATGCCCGCCACGGTATCGGTCGGCGGCGGAACCGAACGAGTGGGCGTAGAAGAGCATCGCGAGCACCAGCAGCATCGGTACGGCCATCGCGCCGCGGTAGCTCCAGGCGTCCCCCAGAGCCCCTACCAGCGGCGAACCGATCAGAAAGCCCACATAGTTGAAGATGTTCAGCCGCGCGATGGCGATATCCGTCGCTCCGGGGAACAGCCGCCCGGCCGCCGCGAAGGTCTGCGGCACGATCACGGACAGCCCGAGCCCGAGGACCGTGAAGCCGAGCATCCCGGCCCAGGCGCCGGGCGCGAGAGCGACCGCCCCGAAGCCGCACGCCGCCGCCACCGCCCCGGCCCGTACGACGGCGACCGGCCCGAACCGCCGCACGCCGCGGTCGCCGACGGCCCGCCCCAGCAGGGTCATGACCATGTAGACGTTGTACGGGACCGTGGAGAGCTGCTCCGAGCTGTGGAGCACGTCCTGGAGGTACTTGGCGCTCCAGTTGGACACCGTCGAGTCGCCTATATAGGCGAAGGCCATCACCAGGCACAGCGGCAACAGCAGCCTCATGGCCACCCGAGAACCGGGCCGGGCCGCCGGCTCCCCCTCCGCCCCGCCGTCCCGGTCCGCCCGCTCCGGCCCGCGCCGGTCCACGTACCAGCGGCTGGCGACGAGGGCCGCGGGGATCACCACCGCGACCAGCGGCGCGTACAGGACGGCGAGCGAGAGATGCCAGTGCGCGCCGGCCCAGGCGAGCGAGGCCCCGACGATCCCCCCGAGGCTGTACGCGGCGTGGAAGCCCAGCATGATGCTCCGCCCGTACGCCCGCTGCAGACTGACGCCGAGCATGTTCATCGACGCGTCCAGGCCGCCCACCGCGAGCCCGAACAGCCCGAGCGCGACCGCCGCCTCCCACACCGCGTCCCCGGAGCCCGCGGCGAGGAGCGCGAGGCAGACGACGGGCTGCACCCAGCGCAGCACGACACTCGGCCGCACCCGCGCCACCAGGTGCTCGGCGCCGACGCTGCCGGCGCCCGCGAGGATCGGCACGGCGGCCAGGAAGACGGGCAGCAGCCCGTCGGATATCCCGTACTGATCCTGAATGGCCGGGATCCGGGTCACGAGCAGAGCGAACACCGCGCCCTGCACGAAGAAGCTGACGGCCAGGGCTATTCGGCCGTGCCGCAGTCGCGCCACTGAATCGGGGGTGGCAGTCATGGCGGGGAGCGTACGGGCCGGAACTACCGCTGGGTAGATGGATCACACAGCGAATCTCGGGGGGTTCTGCGGTCGAGGCCGCGGCGGCCGGCGCCGAGGGCGGGTCAGGCGAGGAGCCGGGGAAGGTCCCCCAGGTCGGTGAACACCTCGGTCGCGCCGGCCAGCCGGTCGGCGGGGGTCATGGAGGTGAAACCGAATACGTCCATCCCCGCGGCGACGGCGGCCTCCACCCCGAGCGGGCTGTCCTCGATCACGACGCAGCGGGCCGGCTCCACGCCCATCGACCGTGCCGCGTGCAGGAACAGGTCGGGCGCCGGCTTGCCTCTGCCGACGTCGTCCGCGCTGAAGATCCACTCCTCCTCGAACCACTCGTCGAGCCCGGCCTTGCGCTGCCCGACGCGAATCCGCTCATGGGTGCCCGAGGACGCCACACAGTACGAGACCCCCTCGGCGACCAGGTACTCCAGCAGTTCGGCCGCCCCCTTCACCGGCTGGAGATGCTGCTCGAAGGCGTGGAAGACCCGCGCGTGCAGCGTCTCGTCGAACTCCGCCGGCAGCTGCCGGCCGGTCCGCTCCTGGACGATGTCGTGAATGCGATGGACGGCGGCGCCCATGTAGTCGCGGAGGGACTCGTCGTACGAGGTGGGGTAGCCCAGTTCGGTCAGGTACTCGGACAGCACCTGGTTGGAGAGCGGCTCGCTGTCGACGAGCACTCCGTCGTTGTCGAAGATGATGAGGTCGTAGCGCATGACTGCACCCTAAACGCAAAAATGCCGGTGTCCCGGACCACAAGGTCCGGGACACCGGCTAAAAATTGTTCGGCGGCGTCCTACTCTCCCACAGGGTCCCCCCTGCA
>NZ_JBFAIS010000062.1:0-6387 GCF_040654795.1 Streptomyces sp. NPDC050617
CGCCGCCCACTTCCTCACATCGCCGTGGCCCCCACCCATAACCAGCCCAACGACCAACCTGGCCACCAGTCACACCAAACGCCGTTGCAGTACTAGTACTCCAGCCCGAGACGTGATCTTGTTGGTAGGGCCGGTGGGAAGACGGGTGAGGCCACCGGTGATCATCGTCAGGTGTGGACTGATGACGAAGCGGTGGCCGCGGGCCACAGCGTAGTGCCTGGCTGCTGGCAGGCGATGTTCGAGGGCCTGCTGGGCCGGATAGCGGGCCGCTTCGGGCGGGCCGAGCCCCGGCTGCGAGTACGGCAGTTGGTCCTGGGACTGCTGGCTGACCTGCCGCGCAAGAACTGCTGGACGATTGCCGAGCACGCCGGCGACACCAGCCCGGACGGGCTCCAGCACCTGCTCGGCCGGGCGAAGTGGGACGCCGACCTGGTACGCGACGACCTCCGCGCGTTCGTGCTGGACCATCTGGCCGACGACCAGGCCGTGCTCGTGGTCGATGAGACCGGCGACCTGAAGAAAGGCACCCACACCGTCGGCGTGCAGCGCCAGTACACCGGCACCGCCGGGCGGATCGAGAACGCCCAGGTTGCCGTCCACCCCACCTACACATCCCGGCATGGCCACGCGGGCATCGACCGCGTGTTGTACCTGCCGAAGTCCTGGACATCCGACCCGCAGCGAAGCCGCCGGGCCGGCGTGCCCGAGGACATCGGCTTCGCCACCAAGCCACAACTCCCCGCTCAGATGATCGAACGCGCACTGGACGCCGGAGCACCGGCTGCGTGGGCGGCCGGCGACGAGGTCTACGGCGACAACCCGCACCTGCGCGCCACCCTGGAAGGACGGCATCTCGGCTACGTCCTGGCCATCTCCAGCACCCATCGCCTGCCCACCCCGGCCGGGCCACAACGCTCTGACCACCTCGCCAAGCGCATCCCGCGGCTGGCCTGGCACAAGCTGTCCGCCGGGCAGGGAGCCAAGGGCCACCGCTGGTACGACTGGACACACCTCGCCCTGGCCGCACCCGGCCTGGCGGGACATCAGTACCTGCTGATCCGCCGCAACCGTCGCACCGGAGAGCGTGCCTACTACCGCTGCTACGCACCCCGACCGGTCCCGCTGCCCACCCTTGTCAAGATCGCCGGAACCCGCTGGACCGTGGAGGAAACCTTCCAGAGCTCCAAGACCCTGGCCGGACTGGACGAACACCAAGTCCGCCGCTGGAACTCCTGGCACCGCTGGGTCACCCTGGCCCTACTCGCCCACGCCTTCCTCGCCGTCACCGCCGCACTCGAACGGCAGGGCCAGGCCCTGGCCGACGATGGAACTACACCCGACGGACTGGCCCCGCTCACCTGCAACGAGATCCAGCGCCTGTTCACCGCCCTGTTCCCACACCCTGCCCGCGACCTCGCTCACCGACTGCGCTGGTCCCTCTGGCGTCGACGCCATCAGGCCCGAGCCTGCCACAGCCACTACCGCCGCCAAGCCGTCCTACAGCCATGAAGATCACATCTCCGGCCGGAGTACTAAGATCATCTGACCGTGACCAGCCGTTGCGGGACCACCTTTAGATGATTGGTCGGCGCGCCGCTGTTCATTGCCTGACGTTTCGATGATGGTAGAGAAAGAGATAGCAATTTAATGCATTCGACAGAAAAGCCCGATACGGTCGCGATCGTGACATGGGTTGATAGGAAACGTGATCTCGGCCAGGGCGGTACGAGTGAAAGTGTCCACCTTAAAGCAGGTGAACAACTGGACTTCAGGATAGAGAGTTGTACGGGCAGGTTCGAGCCGGACGGAAAGCCCAGCATCGGAGCATTTGAATTTCACGAAAACTGTCTCCTTGTTTCAAATTTTACTACCAGTGCTACATATGTCATAGAGAATTTGGAGGGTGGAATAGAATTGGTCAAGGCGCGCCCGCGCCAGCTCCAGGTAGCGATACCATTTGAAATGTCGCGTGTTCTGATTCCTTCTGGTGATAACATAATCGAGCTCACTGTTTTCGGCTCTCCTCCGCCCCTCATGGGGGAAGAGCTATCGGTCGGGACACCGGGCCCTGCCATGGTTGACCTTGAGACGGCGAGTAAATACTTTGTGGTTCTGGTCGCACTATGCGAACCGCGCCTAAGGGGATATTCGATGGCGGCCGTGCCGTCCGTGCAGGAAGTTGTCCAAAGGTTGAGGGGGAGTGGTGATTTCAGAGACGCAAATCGAAGTAGCATTAATTATCACATTAACTATCTGGCAGATCAAAAGCTTCCAGTTAGTCGTTGGTCCAGGTATATGAGCGAGGGGCGTATGCATTCCAAGCGTGAAGCCCTCGTGGCCTTTGCGCTCCGATTCGACGTAGTCAGGGAGGAGCATCTCCTTTTACTCCCCAAGAAACCTTGACGATATCTCGCTTCTTGATTTGCGACCCAGTGAGTAGGTGGCTGCTCAATAATCCGTGGCGGCGCAGTAAGCCTGTCTACGCCTGCACCTGCCGACAAGAATCCTCAACAGCTGCAACGCTGCGCAGTCGCTGATCAGCATGGAAGATTCCAGTGGCATGCTGTTCCTTGAGGTTGCGGATGTGTTGCTCGACATCCTCTCCAAAGTGGGTTACCAGGAAGGTTTCCAGCGTTTCCGGGAAACGGACGGTCTTGGGTCGGAACTGGAAGACATGCTGACTATGGGCGGATCGGCGTACACCATCAACCCGGACGGGGACGGATTGTGCCTGCGGGTCGAGGAGGCAGTGCGTCGGACCTTGGACGAGGCGGTCCAAGCTGCTGAGGGTGGGAACGTTCACTGGCCTGCGGATGCGGCAGTTCGACCGGCTGCTGAAGGTCGTGCGTGAACGGGGTGGGGATGGTCCTGGCGGGCGTCGGCCGAGGCGCCTGCCACTGGCGGACCGGGTTCTGCTGGTGGCCGTCTACTACCGGACCACCTCACGATGCGGCAGCTCGCGCCACTGTTCGGCTGCTCGCCGGCCACTGTGTGCAGGGTCATTCACCGGCTGCGGCCACTGCTGGCGATCGAGCCGGCTGCTCGTCCCGCTGATGCTGTCGAACAGCTGTGGATCGTGGATGGAACCTTGATCCCGGTCCGGGACCGGCAGGTCGGCGCGTCCTCACGCAACTACCGCTTCTCCGCTGACGTGCAGGTCATCATCGACGCCGACAGCAAGCTCGTGATCGCTGCGGCCCGCCCTGTGCCCGGCAATACCGCCGATGCCAAAGCGTGGCGGGACTCCGGTCTGGCCGACGTATGCCAGGGCGTGACCGTGCTCGGTGACGGCGCCTACATCAACACCGGCCTCCTCATCCCTCACCGCAAGCGGCCCGGCCGCCCACTCCTGCCGGGCGAGGAATCCGACAACGCGGAACACCGACGCGTACGGGCTCGCGTGGAACACGCCTTCGCCCGCATGAAGCACTACGAGATCCTCCGCGACTGCCGGCAACGCGGAAACGGCCTCCACCACGCAGTCCAAGCCGTCGCCACACTCCATAACCACGCCCTGGCCACATGATCTACAAGGCACAGAACCCGGCTTCATCTGCCCGACGCCAGCCTTCTGCAACACGCTTTAAAGGTTGTTGTAGGACGCCTGAGTTAGGGCATTCCTCTTGTATGGGTGGGGTGTTGCGGGCTGATCCGTTGTGGGTGGAGACGTTCACCGGGTTGCGGATGGGCCGGTTCGAGAAGTTGGTGAAGGCGGTACGGGAGCGGGGAGGTAATGGTCCCGGTGGCGGCCGGCCGTGGTGCCTGCCGCTGGCGGACCGGGTCCTGCTGGTGGCCGTCTACTACCGAACCAACCTCACGATGCGGCAGCTCGCCCCGCTGTTCGGGATCTCCCCGGCCACCGTCTGCCGGGTCATCCAGCGCCTGCGGCCGCTCCTGGCGATCGAGCCGGCGCCGCGGCCCGTCGCGGACGTCGAACGGTTGTGGATCGTGGACGGAACCCTCGTCCCGGTCCGTGACCGTACGGTCGCCGCGTCCTCACGCAACTACCGGTTCTCGGCGAATGTGCAGGTCATCATCGATGCGGACAGCCGCCTGGTGATCGCCACAGCCCGCCCCGTCCCCGACAACAAGGCGGACACCCACGCCTGGCGGGAATCGGACCTGCCCGCCATCGCGGCCGGGGCAACGGTCATCGCAGACGGCGCCTACCTGGGAACCGGCTTGATCGTCCTGCACCGCAAGAGATCTGGACACTCACTCCTGCGCGGCCAGGAGGAGGACAACGCCGAACACCGACGCGTCCGCACCCTCGTCGAGCACGCCTTCGCCCGCATGAAGAACTGGAAAATCCTCCGCGACTGCCGCCAGAAAGGAGACGGCCTCCACCACGCCGTCGCCACCATGCAAAACCTCGCTATGACAGGCTGAACCAGCAGGTTCAATACCACTTTGACCTGCCCACACCCACCCTTCTGCAACAGCCTTTAGCAGCCGGCCCTTGGCGAGGCGTACGGTACGCCGCGCCTCGTGGAGCATATGGGGGGGTAGGGGAGCGAACGGCGGCGCGGCGAGGCCCCGTTGAGCTGCTGCTCGGGATCGGTGCCCTCGTCGAGCACGCGTCCCTCGACCCAGACGCACGCGAAGTGCAGGCCGTGCGTGCGAGCCTGCCGCGCTCGACCATGATGCTTCGGTCCGGGCGTTGCCAGGTGGTGCGGGCCGCAGTCCAGTTGGCATCGTGCAGGGGCAGTGGCCCACGCCGAGCAATCCCTTACGGATGACCGGTATGGGCTACAGCACCGCTGCCCAAGATCATGTGCCCGATCCGTAGCGGTGTCTGGCGTAAACGCTGCGATCCATCGAGGGATCTGCTGGCGGGGTAATCCACACGCGGGGCGAAGGGCGAATGTTGCCGGTGCCCGTTGTGCAGGGATCCGTGTGCGCCCGGTATGACATGATGCCATCGGCGTCGCCGATGCTTGCGCTCGCGCTTCGGCTCTCAGCACCAGCGCCGGGGCGCTTGCTGCATTCCGGGTGGGTCCGCC
The DNA here is from genome assembly GCF_040654795.1 of Streptomyces sp. NPDC050617. Lineage (NCBI taxonomy): Bacteria > Bacillati > Actinomycetota > Actinomycetes > Kitasatosporales > Streptomycetaceae > Streptomyces > Streptomyces sp. NPDC050617. The sequence continues at coordinate 5,004 of NZ_JBFAIS010000062.1, forward strand.
GCACCAGCGTGGCCCGATAGAGAGAGGACTCGGGGGGGCGAACGAGATTGACCCGTGCGAAGATGCAGCGCAGCAGATGGACGCAGCCAGGAACCGAACTGCTGAAGTGGACGTCTCCCGCACCATGATCGAGCGCCAAGAGCACGCGATGTCCACCAAGCTGGTCTCGCCGTCCGCCGTGAGTGTGGATCCGTCGAAGACCAACGACTACAACAGGTTCGCCGAGGCGTACGCGGCCGCAAACGAATCCAACCTCGTTAATGCCTACTACGAGCGGCCCGCGATGCTTGCACTCGCTGGAGACGTGACGGGCCGGCGGATCCTCGACGCCGGCTGCGGCTCGGGGGCCCTGTTTGCCGCGCTGCGCGACCGTGGCGCCATTGTAAGTGGCTTCGACACGAGCGCCGGGATGCTGGAGCTGGCCCGGCGGCGGCTCGGCGACGGTGCGGACCTGCAGGCTGCGGACCTGGGCAGCCCCTTCCTTACGCTGATGACGCGTTCGACGATGTAGTGGCGTCCCTGGTGCTGCACTACCTGGAGGACTGGGGGCCGACGCTGGCCGAGCTGCGACGCATCTTCAGGCCCGGCGGTCGGCTGATCTCTTCTGTCGACCATCCATTTGCCGTCAACCTCATCCACCGCGAGGCCCGACGCGAGGACGAGTGCAACTACTTCGACACCACCAAGTGGACCATGGGCGGCAGCACCGCTCAGGTGAGCAGATGGCACAGGCCGCTGCACGCGATGGTCGAGGCTTTCATCGGGGCCGGTTTTCGGATTTCGGTTATCAGCGAGCCGGACCCTGATCCCGCCGCCCGCGAGATGTTTCCCGAGGCGATCGAGGCCATGCCGCGCTTCCTGTGCTTCCTGTTCTTCGTCCTGGAGGCTGAGTAGCAAGAACAGCAGACCGCTGGGCAGAGCGGTCGGCTGTTCTCGTCGTCTGCCACTTTCTGGTCGGTGGTCGGGTTACGCAGCGGGCGCAGCCCGGCCGCCGGCGTGCGGGTGAAAGCAGAGCGGCCGAGGAAGTCCAACGCGACTCCCAACGAGAGCTGGGTCCAGTTCCTGACAGGCGGCAGGAAGTGGATGAGCAGCAGCTGCGGCTCGGAGGCGAGGGTGAGGCCCGTCTCCTCCCGCTCTTCCCGGACAGCGCACTCAAAGGGTGCCTCGCCAGGATCCCCATGTTGCCGCCGGGAAACCGGGATGCTGCTGGGATGCGGGGCGTGCGCAGGAGCACCGGACGGTCGGCTTCGTTGGTGACGTGGAGCGCCGCACAGACGGTGGCCTTGGGCTAGATGAATGAGTCCGATGTTTGTGCTGGCCGCGACCATGGCGAAGGGCGCCCGTTGGCTCGTGTGTGACGACAAACCTGGACACCCTTCTGGCG
>NZ_JBFAIS010000063.1:0-5726 GCF_040654795.1 Streptomyces sp. NPDC050617
CGCCCGGTTACATTCCGAACCCGGAAGCTAAGCCTTTCAGCGCCGATGGTACTGCAGGGGGGACCCTGTGGGAGAGTAGGACGCCGCCGAACAATATTTCAAGGACCCTTGGTCCCAGCGTTCACGCTGGGACCAAGGGTCCTTTTTGTTTTGCCGAAGCGCGCCGATAAGCCGGGTGCGCGAGAATGACTGCGTTACCCGAAGACAGGAGTCACGACGATGTCCCCCAACTCTTCCGACGATCGGTCGGATCGCGAGCCTCGGCGGGGTGGTCCTCGCGGACCGCGTCGTGACGATACGCGTGGCGGCGGCCCCCGGCGTGACGACCGTCCGGCGTTCCGCCGTGACGATGATCGCTCGCGTGGTCCGCGTCAGGACGACCGCGGCGGATTCCGGCGGGATGACCGTGGCGGCAGCGACCGGCGGGACGACCGTGGGCCGCGTCGGGACGATGACCGGGGCGGTCGTCCTGGTGGTGGCGGCGGGTATGGGCGTCGCGATGACCGCGGCGGCCGGCCCTCTGGCGGTGGGTTCCGGCGGGATGATCGTGGCGGTGGTGACCGGCGTGACAGTCGTCCTGGTTTCCAGCGGGACGACCGCGGGCCGCGTCGGGACGATGACCGGGGCGGGTTCCGCCGCGATGACCGTGGCGGGCGCCCCTCCGGTGGCGGTGGCTTCGGTCAGCGTGACGACCGTTCGCGCGGTCCGCGTCAGGACGACCGCGGCGGGTTCCGCCGTGACGACCGCCGTGACGACCGCCGTGATGATCGTGGTGGGTTCCGGCGGGATGAGCGCGGTGGTGGTGACCGGCGTGACAGTCGTCCTGGTTTCCAGCGGGACGACCGTGGGCCGCGTCGGGATGACGATCGGGGGCGTGGGCCTCGTCGCGATGACCGTGGGGGCGGCGACCGTCCGCGCGGGCCGCGTCAGGACGACCGCGGCGGGTTCCGCCGTGACGACCGCCGTGATGATCGGCGCGACGACCGGCGTGACGACCGTCCCGGTTTTCGGCGTGATGACCGGGCTCCGCGGCGGGATGACCGTGGGGGTCGGCCGTCCGGTGGGTTCCAGCGGGATGAGCGGGCTCCGCGTCGGGACGATGACCGGGGCGGGTTCCGGCGGGATGATCGCGGGGGCCGGCCGTCCGGTGGGTTCCGGCGGGATGACCGGGGCGGTGGCGACCGGCGGGATGGCGACCGTGGTGGTTACCGCGGTGGTCAGCGCTCTTCGCGGGATGACCGGCAGGGCGGCGGCGGGTACCGCGGGCGGGATGAGCGCGGCGGGTCCGGCGGGTACGGGCGGCGCGATGACCGGGAGCGGGACCGTGAGCCCGTACGACGGCTGCCGATTCCCGAGGACGTGACGGGCCATGAGATCGACCCGGATGTGCGGCAGGAGCTGCTGAGCCTGCCGAAGACCCTCGCCGAGGACGTCGCGCGGAACCTCGTGATGGTGGCGAAGCTGCTGGACGAGGACCCGGAGCAGGCGTACGAGTACTCGCGTATCGCGCTGCGGCTCGCTTCCCGGGTCGCGGCCGTGCGTGAGGCGGCCGGGTTCGCGGCGTACGCCACCGAGAAGTACTCCGAGGCGCTGGCGGAGTTCCGCGCGGCGCGGCGGATGACCGGGTCTGTCGACCTGTGGCCGGTCATGGCCGACTGTGAGCGCGGGATGGGCCGGCCGGAGCGGGCCATGGCGATGGCCGGTGAGCCCGAGGTGCAGCGGCTGGACAAGGCCGGGCAGGTCGAGATGCGGCTGGTCGCGGCCGGGGCCCGTAAGGACATGGGGCAGGCCGACGCGGCGGTCGTGACGCTCCAGAGCCCGGAGCTGGCTTCGAACTCGATCCAGCCGTGGACCGCCCGCCTCCGTTACGCCTACGCCGACGCGCTGCTGGAGGTCGGGCGCGAGGACGAGGCGCGCGAGTGGTTCGGGAAGGCGCTGGAGGCCGACCAGGGCGGTACGACGGACGCCTCCGACCGGCTTGCCGAGCTGGACGGTGTCGAGTTCGTGGACGCGCTGGCCGAGGACGGCGACGAGGCCGAGCACGGCGATGACGCTCAGCGTTGACCGCTGATGGGTGAGCGGTGAGAGAGGGCGGGGTTCCGATGGGGACCCCGCCCTTTTCGTTCTCAGCCCAGCGCGAGGTTGCGCAGGACCAGGCCCGTGGCCGGTTTCGGGCCGAAGGATGTGGACTTGCGGGGCATGGTCACGCCCTGCTGGGCCAGTTCCCGTACGACCTCTTCGCGTACCGGGTGCATTAGTACGGCCGTGCCGCCGTGCCGTTCGGCCTGTTCGACGGCGACCGCCGCCTCGTGGATGTAGCCGATGTGGTCGGGGTCGTCCGGGACCCGCCAGACGTGTTCGAGCAGGGCCGAGTGCAGGACGGTGGCGTCGAGGGAGCGCCATGCCTGCGGCCGGCCGTCGGGGATCGTACGGGCCAGGAGGCCGGGGTCCGGGCGGTCGATGAGGTGGAAGCCGCCGTCGCCCGCGAGCAGGAAGGCGGTGCCGCCGGCTCGTGACGCGTCCGCGAGGACTTCGAGGGCTTCGGGCAGCGGGCCTTCGACGGCGCGGGCCCGGAAGGTGTCCGACACCGCGTTGAGGGCCTCCTTGATCGGGAGGCGGTGCAGGAGGCGGTGGATGGACCGTACGAGCAGGGGGTAGCGGGCGGTGTCCACGAGGAGGACCAGGCCGTAGTCCCAGGGGCCGGGCGCGGCCTGTTCGGAGTGGACCCGCAGATATGTGGCCCAGCGGTGGTGGCCGTCGGCGATGAGGGCCTGGCGCCGGGAGAGGTCCTCGTCGACGCGGGCCAGGTCGTCCGGGTCGGTGAGGGACCACAGCCGGTGGGCGAAGCCGTCCTCGGTGGTGGTGGCGAGCAGCGGCTCGGTGCGGATCGTGCGCTCGATGACGGCGGTCGCGCCGGTCGTCGAGCCGTTTCCGCGGTAGGCGAAGAGGAGCGGTTCGAGGTTGGCGTAGGTGTCGCGCATGAGCGCCGCGCGGTCCTCGACGATGTGCGGCATCACGTCCTCGTGGGGGAGGACGACGCCCGCTTCGCGGGGGGTGAGGCGCAGGGCCCCGATGAGGCCGCGCTGAAGGGTGTGGCCGTCGTGCTGCTCGTACACGTAGAGCGCCGGTTCGGGGTCGGGGGCGAGGATGCCCTCTTCCTGCCAGCGGCGCAGGGTCTCGCCGGCCTGGCGGTGCCGGTCGGCGGCGGTGGCGGCCTGCGGGAGGATCAGGCGGACGATGTTGTGCGGATCGGCGGTCTCCAGGTGGCGCAGGCCGTCCGGCCGTACCACGACGTCGTACGGGGGCGAGGTCACGGCGGCCAGGCTGCCGACCCGCTCCGGCACATAGCGCAGCCCTCTGAAGGGGGCCAGTTGGAGACCCTGTCCGGCGTGCCCTGGAGTGCTCATTGGGAAATGTTATGCCGCATACCGGGATGAGCGATGATCGGGGGAGAGAGACACGGAAGCACGAGGAGCGCACGCCATGAACCAGACCGTCCGGACCAGCCCCGACGGCAGCGAGGAGCGGCTGAGCGCCGCGTACGACACCGCGCTGCTGGACCTCGACGGGGTGGTGTACGCGGGGGGCGAGGCGATCGAGCACGCCGTGGAGTCGCTGGGGACGGCTCGGGACGGCGGGATGCACCTGGCGTACGTCACGAACAACGCGGCACGTACGCCGCAGGCGGTCGCCGAGCATCTGACGCGGCTGGGCGTCGCGACGGAGGCGGCGGACGTGATCACCTCGGCGCAGGCGGTGGCGCGGCTGATCGCCGATCAGGTCCCGTCCGGGGCGCGGGTGTTGGTGATCGGCGCGGAGGGGCTGGAGGTCGCGCTGCGGGAGCGCGGGCTGGAGCCGGTGTTCTCCGCCGACGACGATCCGGCGGCGGTGGCGCAGGGGTACGGCGGGCCGGGGATGACGTGGGAGCGGCTGCAGGAGGCGTCGTACGCGGTGGCGCGCGGCGTGCCGTGGTTCGCTTCCAACACCGATCTCACGATTCCCAGTGCGCGGGGGATCTCGCCGGGGAACGGGGCGGCGGTGGAGGTCGTGCGGATCGCCACGGGGGCGGAGCCGCGGGTGGCGGGGAAGCCGTTGCCTCCTATGCACCGGGAGACGGTGCTGCGGACGGGGGCTTCGCGGCCGTTGGTTGTCGGGGACCGGCTCGATACGGATATCGAGGGGGCCTATGTGGGGGGTGTGGATTCGTTGTTGGTATTGACGGGGGTTACTTCGGCGGGGGAGTTGTTGGGGGCTTCTCCTCGGCATCGGCCTACGTATGTGGCTTTGGATTTGCGGGGGTTGCTGGAGCCGCAGCCGGTGGTTTCGGCGGAGGGGGATGCTTTTGTCTGTGGGGGGTGGAGGGCTTCTGTTGGGGGCGGGAAGTTTGTGCTTGAGGGGGATGGCGCTTCGATTGACGGGCTGAGGGCGTTGTGCGGGGCCGCTTGGTCTTTGGCCGGGGAGCAGGTTTGTGAGGTGGACTCGGGGGAGGTTTTGGGGCGGTTGGGGTTGTAGCCCGGGGGATTTTTTCCCCACCCCGCCCCTTCCCGTAACCGGGGCGCTGCCCCGGGCCCCGGTCCTCAAGCGCCGGACGGGCTGGATTCGGCTGGGGTGGGTGGGGCGGCCCGGAGGCCGGGTGGGGCTTTGTCCTCAAGCGCCGGACGGGCTGGAAGGGGTCGGGCGGGGAGGGTCCTCAAGCGCCGGGCGGGCTGGATTCGGCTGGGCGGGGCTTTGTTCTCAAGCGTCGGGCGGGTGGGTGCTTACTCGATTTCCGCTATCAGGTCGTCTTCCGTCGCGCCTCGGCGCCAGTAGCCCGTGAACTTGATGGCCTTACGGTCGAATTGGCGGTCGCCGACCAGGTGGCGGCGGAGGGCGCGGACGTTGGCGGATTCGCCGGCGATCCAGGCGTAGGGGGTGCCGGCGGGCAGGTCCGCGGCGCGGACGGCCTCCAGGACGGGGTTGGCTCCGGGGGTCTCGCGGACCAGCCAGGTGATGTCGGCGGCGGCCTTGGTGGGGAGGGGCTGGGCGTCCTCCGCGGTCGGGATCTCGATCCAGGCCTTGGCGGGGGCGTCGGGCGGGAGCTGGGCCAGGATGCCGGCTATGGCGGGGAGCGCCGTCTCGTCGCCGGTGAGCAGGGTCCAGTCGGTGCCGGGCGGCGGGCGGAAGTCGACGCCGCCGTTGTCCTCCTCGACCGGGCCGAGCAGGGTGACGCGGTCGCCGGGGCGGGCGGTGCGGGCCCAGGAGGACGCCGGGCCGTCCGTGACGCCCGCCGGGGCGTGGTCGCCGCCGTGCAGGGCGAAGTCGACGTCCAGCTCGTCGGGGTCGCGCCGCTGGTCGCGCACCGTGTACGTACGCATGACCGCCCGTACGGCCGGGTCCATCTCGCGCCACGCGGCGAACCAGCCCTCGCCCCGGTCGTCGGGGAGTACGGGCGCGTCCTGGCCGGGGCGCGGGAGGAAGAGCTTGAAGCGCTGGTCGCGGCCGCCGCTGGCGAAGGCGGACAGGTCGTCGCCGGTGAAGGTGGTGCGGACCATGGCGGGGCTGAGCCGCTCGGTGCGCAGGACGCGCACGTCGAAGAAGCGGAAGGGCATGGCGGGCATGAGGGCGTGCTCCTCTCGGGTACCGGACTGTGCTGCGTGGCCGGCGCCGGGGCGGGGGGCGGCCCCTTGGCGGCCCACGACGCGGATCTCCCCCTCCGCGCCCTCGACCTTCTTGTCGATACGGACGTC
>NZ_JBFAIS010000064.1:0-4965 GCF_040654795.1 Streptomyces sp. NPDC050617
GGCTCAAGCCGGGCCCACTGCCCGTTCGTCAGATCCCCACGTCCCACAGAACATGATCATCAACGAACAAGATCCACTTTCGCAACACACCCTAGCCGGCTGTGCGCCGCTCGCGCAGCAGCAGCGCCACCGCCCCCGCGCCCAGGACCAGCACCACGGCGCTGAACACGAAGGCCGTGCGGTAGCCGTGGACGGCCGCCGCAGGGCCGGTTCCGGCGGTGGTGACGAGCGTGGCCAGGATGGCGGAGCCCAGGGCTCCGGCGATCTCGCTGAAGGAGTTGAGCACCGCGCCCGCCGTGCCGCTGTCGCGCTCCGGCACCCGGTCCAGCGCGGTGGCCGAGGCCGCGGAGAACATCGCGCCGACGCCCGCGCTGAGCACCAGCAGGCCGGGCAGCACGGCCGTCAGGTAGTCGTCCTCGCCGCTCACCCGCGCGAGCAGCAGCACGCCGAGCGCGGCGACGGTGAGCCCGCCGGTGATCAGCGGCAGCGGCCCGGTGCGGGGCAGCAGGCGTCCGCCGAGGGCGGCGGAGACGGCCATTCCGGCGGAGTACGGGAGCGAGGACACCCCCGTGGCCAGGGCGGACATGCCCAGGTCGCGCTGGAGGTAGTAGCTCAGGAGCAGGAAGATCCCGGTGACGGCCAGCCCGCCGAGGCCCACCGCGAGCATCCCCGCCACGCGCCGCCGGTCGGCGAGGACGCGCGGCGGCAGCAGCGGATCGCTCCCGCGCCGCTGGAGCCGTACGAACACCGTCAGCAGGATCAGCGCGGCCGTGAAACAGCCCCACGCCCATGCCGAGTTCCAGCCGTGTTCCTGGGCGGCGCTCACCCCGTACACGAGGCCGCCCAGGCCGAGCGCGGCGGTGAGCGCGCCGGGCAGGTCGTAGCGGCGCGCGCCGTCGGTGCGGCTCTCGTCGAGTACCCGCGGGGCGGCCAGCGCGGCGCAGAGCGCGAACGGCGCGGCGATGACCATGCACCAGCGCCAGGAGGCCAGGGCGGTCAGGGCGCCGCCCGCGATCAGCCCCGCCGCGGAACCGGCCCCGAAGACGGCCCCGTAGCAGCCGAACGCCTTCGCCCGGTCGGAGGGGTCGCTGAAGGCGGTGGACAGGAGGGCCAGCGCGGCCGGGGCCAGCAGGGCGGCGAAGGCCCCCTGCCCGGCGCGCATGGCGAAGAGCATCAGGCCGTTCGCGGCCAGCCCGCCGGCCGTGGAGCAGGCGGCGAACCCGGCGAGCCCGACGACGAAGGCGCGGCGGCGCCCGGTGTGGTCGGCGACCCGGCCGCCGAGCAGCAGGAGCGCGCCGAAGGCCAGCATGTAGCTGGTCACGCCCCATTGGCGGGTCGATTCGGAGATGTGCAGGGCGCGCTGCACGGACGGCATGGCGACGTTCATGATCGAGGCGTCGAGGACGACGAGCAGCTGCGCGAGGCAGATGACGGCGACGCCGAGCCATCTGCGGCTCCGTTCGGGCAGGGGGGATCGTGCGTTGAGGGGGTGCATGGATCTTCGTTCCATCGGCATGGCGGCGCGCGGGGCCGCCACGGCAGGGCGTGCGAGGGACGCGGACGTGATGGAGACGGGAGCCCGTACGCGACACGGGAAACGCGAGAGGAAGCGCGCGTCAGGCGCCGGAAGCCACCACGGGCCGGCGACTGGAGATCCACACCAGGCCCGCCGGCCGGCGGTCGATGGCCCGGCGGCCGCGGGCGAACCCGGCCGTGCCGAAGCGGACCGCGCGCTCGGCGCGGTCTGTCGCCTCGGTCATCAGCAGGGCGGGCATGGACGCCATGGTATCCCCGTGGTCGGTACAGCTGTCGGCGGCTGCCGTGGGGCGCCGCGCCGCGCATCGCGGAGACTGGTGCGGTGAGAAGCGAAGACACCCTGTTCGTGGGCGGGCCGCTGGACGGGCGCGTGCTGCCGGTGCTGGTGGGCGCCACCGGGCAGCCGCCGAAGTCGTACGAGATCCCGGTGCCGAACGACGACGGACGGCCGCCGACCGTCCATGTCTATCTGCGGGTCCCGGCCGGCGTGACGAAGCGGCTGGGGCTGCCGCGGGGCTGGCGGTACGAGTACGCACCCGAGGGCCGGCCGCCGCGCGGCCTGAAGTGGCCGTGGACGCGGAGCGGTTGACCGCGGGTAATCGGACCGCCCGAGGTTTGGTCCGGACCATTGACACCAGTGGTCCAGACCGGTTTATTGCTTGACCAGAGGGGTCCGCCTTGGCGAACTCCCCGGCTCCGTGTCCGAAGGCTCCGTACCTGCCGCGCCCGGGGCCGGACCGGGGCCGGTCCCTCCCCTGCGAGGGCGGTCCCCTCTCCCCATCGCTCGACCGGCACACCCCCACCACCCGTACCGCCGTCGAAACAAGGAGCACCCCCCATGCCCCTGCGCGAGAGAACGCTGTCCGCGTCGCTGGCGGCCGTCGCCGCCACCGCCCTGCTGTCCACCGCCGCGTACCTCCCCACGGCCCACGCGGCCCCCCGCCCCGACGCCCGTACGACGGCCGCGACCGCCCTCCCCGAGCACGCGCTCGTGGGCTATCTGCACGCCAGTTTCGCCAATGGTTCCGGCTATGTGCGGATGGCCGACGTCCCGAACAGCTGGGACGTCATCGACCTGGCCTTCGGCGAGCCGACCTCCACCACCTCCGGCGACATCCGCTTCAACCGCTGTCCCAAGAGCGAGTGTCCGAACGTGGAGTCCGAGGACGAGTTCAAGGCCGCGATCAAGGCCAAGCAGGCGGCGGGCAAGAAGGTGCTCATCTCCATCGGCGGGCAGAACGGCCAGGTGCGGCTGACCACGGCCGCCGCCCGCGACGCCTTCGTCAAGTCCGTCGGCGCGATCATCGACCGGTACGGGCTGGACGGCCTGGACATCGACTTCGAGGGGCACTCGCTCTCCCTCGACAACGGCGACACCGACTTCAAGCACCCCAAGACCCCGGTCATCGTGAACCTGATCTCGGCGGTCAAGACCCTGAAGGCCAAGTACGGCGCGGGCTTCACGCTCACCATGGCCCCGGAGACCTTCTTCGTGCAGCTGGGCTACCAGTACTACGGCTCGGGCAAGTGGGGCGGCCAGGACCCGCGCGCGGGCGCGTACCTGCCGGTCATCCACGCCCTGCGCGACGACCTCACGCTGCTGCACGTACAGGACTACAACTCCGGCCCGATCACCGGGCTCGACAACCAGTACCACACCATGGGCGGCGCGGACTTCCACATCGCGATGACCGACATGCTGCTCACCGGCTTCCCCGTCGCGGGCGACAAGAACAACGTCTTCCCCGCCCTGAAGCCCTCCCAGGTCGCCATCGGACTGCCCGCCGGCCCGAACGCGGGCAACGGCCACACCGCGCCCGGCGAGGTGAACAAAGCGCTCGACTGCCTGACCAAGAAGACCTCGTGCGGCGGCTACGCCACCCACGGGACGTGGCCCGCGCTGCGCGGGCTGATGGCCTGGTCGGTGAACTGGGACTCCTTCAACAAGCGGGAGTTCTCCAAGAATTTCGACGCCTACTACCGGCGCTGACGCCCCACGGCTACCGCTGGTCAGGTGACGCGAAGGCGGCCATTCAGTGGCGAGGTCGGGCGGAATCGCCCGTACCACTGCCATTAATAGCATTGGTCATGGCACGATCCCTTCCTGGGCCAAATGATCTAGGCCACTGATCCAGGCCACTCATGGAGGTAATCGTGTCCGGACGGTTCGTACGGTCGGTGTGCACGGCGGCGGTGGTCGCCACGGCGGCGTTCGCACTGCCCGCGCCCATGGCCTTCGCGTCACCGAAGGACCCGCCGGACGCCCCGGTCAGCGAGCTCCTCACCCAGCTCCAGACGCTGTACCAGAAGGCCGAGGAGGCCACGGAGACGTACAACGGCACCGAGGAGAAGCTCAAGACGCAGCGGGCCCGGGTCGACAAGCTCAACAGCGAGCTCGCCGACGTCCGGGTCGCGCTCGCCAACAGCCGGAACGACGCCGGCCGCCTCGCCCGCGAGCAGTACCGCGGCGGCACCGGCGCCCTCTCCCCGTACGTGCGGTTCCTGCTCAGCCGCGACCCGCAGGAAGCCCTGGACCAGGGCCACCAGCTCAAGCGCGAGGCCGGCCGGCGGGCCGAGATGATAAAGCGGCTCACCGGCGGCGAGCAGCAGGCCGACCAGCTCGCGACCGACGCGCTGGCCGCCCTCGACGTCCAGGAGACGCTCGCCGCCACCCAGAAGAAGCAGCGCGACACGGTCAAGCAGCGGCTCGACGAGGTCGAGAAGATGCTCGCGTCGCTGACCGGCGATCAGCTCGCCGAGCTCCAGCGGCTGGAGCAGCAGGACATCGGCGCGGCCCAGGACAAGCTGATGGCGAGCGGCTCGCTGGGCGGGGCGTCGCGCGCCCCCTCGAAGGACGGCCAGGCGGCCGTGGCGTACGCGTTCAAGCAGCTCGGCAAACCGTACGTGTGGGGCGCGACCGGGCCGGACTCCTTCGACTGCTCGGGCCTCACCTCGCAGGCGTGGGCGCACGCGGGCGACCCGATCCCGCGGACCAGCCAGGAGCAGTGGAAGTCGCTGCCGCGGGTGCCGCTGAACCAGCTGCGCCCCGGCGACCTCGTCGTCTACTTCAAGGGGGCGACCCACGTCGCGATGTACATAGGGGACGGGCTGGTGGTGCAGGCCCCGCGGCCCGGCGCGAAGGTGAAGGTGTCGCCCATAGCGGCGAACCCGCTGCTCGGCGCCGTACGCCCGGACCAGGGCAAGGAGCCGGTGAAGGGGTACAAGCCGCCGAAGCTGCCGGCGGGCGCGTCGAACGGCTCGGACACGGGCTACGGCTCCGCCGGGGCGCCGAAGCGCTGACCGTACGGCGGCAGGACAGAGGGGTGCGGCCGCATGGACTCGCTGATGGCCCTGGAACTGCGCGTACGGCTGGAGCGGACGCTGCAGGCCGCCATCCCGCGCATCGTCATCTGGACCTCGCCCACCGTG
>NZ_JBFAIS010000065.1:0-4001 GCF_040654795.1 Streptomyces sp. NPDC050617
CGGACGGCGACAAGCTCACAGCCATACCCGGAACCCCTGGGCCCGACGATCTTACGAATGACCGTCTCAGGCCCACGCTTGGAAGGTAGGACAAGATCAGAGCTTGTTCCACTTCCTGAGGGGCTGGTACGGGGAACCGGCAAGTCCCCGCATGAAGTTGCATCCGATCGGGAGATTGGTAGCGCCTCAGCGCCGGGTGGTGGCGCGGCGGCGGACCGTGTCGAGGAGGGGCTGGCTGCGCCAAGCGGCGAACTGGGTGTAGGCGGGTGAGAGGTCGACGCTGGTGCCGACGCGTCCGAGGGCATTGGCGGCCGATGCGGTAGTGCCGGTGCTGTCGAATGGGTGCAGGGCAATCACGAGCACCGATTACGCGAGCGTGTGGACGCCGAGCGTCCCATCGCGCACGTCGTGGCGGGAGCCGGAGGGGCCACGGCACGCTCACGTTCTTCGGAGTCTCTCCGGCTTGTCTTTCGCTGCGACGAGGGGTCCCGTGTTATCGGGTGGGTGTCTTGTCACTGTCGGCCAGTACGCGGGTGGCCCGGTCCAGTTGGGTTGCGCGTTCGCGTTGGGTGAGGGCGAGTGACTTGTGCCGTTCTTTTATCAGCTGGTGCTGGTAGGTTGATTCCGCTGTCTGCCAAACGTCTATGAGGCGTGTCTTTTTCTTACATGCGATATCCGTGCGGGCTGTAGAGATTTCTCTTTCCGATGGGCGTGGGCCGGGCGCCATGGAGTTAGGGGAATCCAGCGGGGTCGCGTAGGAGAATCCGCTGGATCTCATACAGGCCGACCATTTTCGTAGCGCAGCCCGTACCAGTCCGTCCTGCTTGGACTGCTCGAACGAGTCCACGTTCAACTGTCGTACGGCGAGGGGGTCCGCAGGATAAAAGTCGCTTCCGGTGATATTTTGCGCTGCTGTAGCCTGGCATCCCTTGGGCGGGCTGCCGCCAGGGCCCGGATTTCCATCAGGTGTGCCCGTCAACGCTATTTTCTGCCGCTCAGTGATGGGTGGCGCGTTATCGGCGGGTCGCTCCGGGCGGTGGTAGCCGTAGAGAATTGCTTCTTGCGAGTTGCTGATCCCGTATCGCCGCTCATAACGCGGTGGTTCCGCAGCGATTTTTGTAGCGGGAGGAATCTTCACATCGGCCTGCTTCATGCAAGCCGCGACCAGGACATCCAGGGCGGACAGGAGTTTTTTTCTCTCTGCCGTCGACAGGAAATAGCGATCCAGGGGAAGCGCTATAGGGTCAGCCCTCTCTGAGGGAGTGGCGTTCCCTGCCGGCGGAGAGGGCGGAGCGGAGGATTCTCCCGCCGCACCACCCCCTCCGGCCGTGCAGGACGCAACGGTCAGGAAGGCACCGCTCACGAGCATCGCGCCGCGCAGCCGGGCGCTGGCCGCGGAGCGACGGAGCGGATGGGACATGACGCCTTCCCTTCCCGTGCGCATTAGTTCCTGTAGAAGGAAGCGTTGTTGTTCTTGGTCTTCACCAAGTTGACGCCACTGCAAGCCGGTACGTTGTCGGAGGCACCGGTCCATCCGCTGTTGAAGTAGACGTCTACAGATCCCCCGCAGTTTCCAGGGAACTGATAGGTCGCAGAGGCGGCATTGTTCTTCACCGGAACCCCCTGACCGTTACCGGATGTGAGGAACTTCCCCGCATCCGCCAGATTCTGGAATCCTCGAAATCCAGTGTTCAGGTCCCATCCCGCGACTGAGCCGGTCTGGTTGGAGTTGTACCAGAAGCAGAACGCCCGGGCACCGAGGCAGCCAGGTTTGGGCGGTGCGGCCTGAGCTGCAGGAGCGAGAGCCAGAGTTGATCCGCCGGCCATCGCGCCCGCCATCACTACCGTGGCGAGTGCGCTCTTCCATTGCATCGAACTGCCTACCCTTCTGAGTGGACGCGATTCGTTCGCATCCCAGAAATAGGAGAATCGTTCGTTCCGTTCGGTTCGGTTCCCAGATTTCGGCCTGAGCCGGATTATTCCACGGCTCCATATCGCTGGGCGCTTCAGCATAAGTTGCCGACAGTGTGCGGTCTAGACATTTATACGGAATGGCCTATTTCTCCTGCATGAAGGATAGGTCTTCCATGACAAAACGGGTGGTTTCATAGTCCGAAAGCCACCAGCCTCCGCGGCTATCGCGGATGATGTGTCAGCGCGCGGGAATGGCTTGTCCGTCCACCCTGACCAGGTGGAACTTTCACTGGGCGCGCGGCGTTGCGTAGGTCGACTCGACGCTTACGGCAGCCACGGCCGCTCTTCCGTGTTCGGCATCTCGCCCGCAGACCCGGACGTCGTCGCCGGCGACATCAACGACGCCGACGCCGTGCCGATGAACGACCTCGTCCCACCCAGCGATCACGTCATCCACGCCTCGGTGCTGACAGCAACTGCACTTCAGCCAGAGCATGAGGACGGCCGCGACACCCGAGGAGGCCCTGGCGAGGGTGGTCGAACGATTCCCTCCGAACTCCGGCCCCGCTCTCGCCGGCCCCAGAGGAACTCGCCGTCCACGAAGTCACGCCGATCACCCGCGACCATCAATTCCCCGGCCTCTGACTACTCGGCGAACTGGCCTCCGTTCGCTCACCCTCAAGCCGTCGGAAGGCATCGTCGAACTCACTGGCGCCGAGCAGTTCCTGACCATTTGGGTCATGCCGTCGATGCCGGAATCGCGCACGATCAGGCCGTCCGGGCACCAGAAGTAGCGGCCTCCCAGCGCCTCACCACTGCGAGACCAGTTCTCCATCATGCGCTCGACCTCGGCGACGGTGAACACCGTCCGAACCTCGACATCGACATTGCACAGCGAGTCCAGGTCCTCGCCAGGCCCCGGCAGGAACAGTGCCTCGAAACCCTCCAGTCGGACCCGATACCACGGCCCATCCCACCCTCGCCCGACCGATTCCGCCGACATGCTGCGACCCATCCCGCGAGTGTCCCCTCTTGAGGTGCCGGTCTCCACCGAGATCCTCAACCGCGATGGCCGCCCCGCCCTCGTCGACGTTCTGACGCCCGGTCGCTGACCACCACCGGTCGCCCGCCCGCTACGGGCACCCGCTCGACGGCTCTGCCCCTGGTGCCGCTCCGCCCCTCACGTCGGCGGCTCCGTGCCGCGAGCGCTCCCCGTCAGCCAGGCGAGGATCCGGTGCAGTTCCTCTTTGTGGGACGCCGGGGCGAAGTCGTCCTCCACGGCCGCCAGAAAGGTCGCGTCGACCATCGTCACGATCCACCGGGCCACCCGGGGCGGCTCGAAGGCGAGAGCGGCGCCCTCGCGGACCATCCGCTGCAGCAGCGCTGTCAGCGCCGTCAGCGTCCGCTGCTCGTCGGCGGCGAGCAGCGCGGCGAACTTCGCGTCCCGCTGGGCTTGCAGCAACGCCGCGGCCGTCAAGCCGGGCACGAGCGGGTCCGCCAGGTCACCGACGAGGTGATCCACCAGTGCGACGACTCCGTCCTGCGCCCGTTCGGCTGCCAGCGCCGCCTCGCAGGCGGTGGCGTTGCCGGCCAGGTCGTCGGCGAACAGTGCGTGGAAGATGGCCCGTTTGGTCCGAAAGTAGTGGAACAAGGTCCCTGACCCGATCCGGGCCCGGCGGCAGATGCTCGCCGTCGAGGTGCCGTCGACCCCGTTCACGGCGAACTCCTGTGCCGCGGCGGCCAGGATCTCCGCCCGCTTACGGGCGTGCTGCTCGGGATCAACGGTGCGCATAAGCACAGACTACCCTATTAATGGAGCAGATACTCTAGTAAAGAGTCTCGCTGACCGTGGGCGATGGGTCGCAGTTCCGCTTCCGCTTCTCGCCGGATGGGGCCGCGCGGCGTGTCGTCGCGCGTCACGTGCCGAGTGTCTTGCCTGGTCGGTCAGCTGCGTGGGCAGTGCCCCGAGCTCCTCCCGCTCCACCCTCTAGGTGTATTGATCACGAGCGTTGTTGACACCGGCTGGGCTTGATCATGGCGAAGACCTCCGGTGTGGTGGAGGTGTCTAGGCTTCACCACACAACGGA
>NZ_JBFAIS010000066.1:0-2875 GCF_040654795.1 Streptomyces sp. NPDC050617
TCAGCCCGCCCCCTTGCGCATACCTCATGCAATGGGCATACCGCAGGAATCAAGAACCGTCAGCCTTGCCGACATCACGCATTGAAGGTCAGTAGCCGCAGCCTGGGCGTGCTCGCTGGGAACTGTTGCGATATGCATGTTCGAGATGGGTCCGGGCAGCGTTCTCTATCTCTTCCTGCGGAGACGAAGTCATGGTGGCCAGTATCCGACTGGCGAAGGCGATGGGGAATGCGGTGGTAGAACTCCGCGTCTATTGGTGGCGCTTCGGGGGCGAGGTTGGGGATATCCGTGATCCGTCAGCGTCGGCCGCGCCTTGGAGGACGTCCTCCCAGTCGGTGTGCTGGAGCCAGGTCTTTCCCATGAGGTGGGCGGTCCTCCACCACACAAGGTCAGCCCAGCTGCGACAGCGGTGCACCTCGACGGCGTACGCGTTCGCGTTGGGGTTGGGGTCGCATGCTGTGTGGTGGACGCGCCAGCGGGCTGCATCGGGGTACGACATCAGGCTCGCCGCGTCGTAGGCATGGAGCCCTGGCTCCACCTGCTTCGTTTCGAGGAGCTCCCAGGCGCGGACGTTGGTGGAGCACCGGTCGACTTCTGACATGTCGACCCAGAAGCTGCCCTCGCCGTCGGCTACGGCTCGCGTACAGACGTCGCAGATTGCGGCCAATTCATGTGCCACGGTTGGTCCTTGAAGAGAGTCGCGTTACTACGGGCCGCTTCTGAGCATGGTCCTTCGCGTTGCTGGTGACCAGAGGGCTTGCTGGTACGCGGTGCAGCTCATACGACATCAGGGGTTGAGGGGAAGGGCTGCGGCGCGGAACGAGTTGCGTACGGTCGTCAGCGGTTCGCGGTCGCGCGTGTAGAAGAGCTTGTTGGTCAGGAGGACTGCCCACTGGTCCTGGGTGGGGGAGATCCACATGCCGGTGCCGGTGAAGCCGTAGTGGACCCAGATGTCGTCAGCGGGAGTGGTGCCGGGGGCGGGGTGCCAGAAGAGGCCGCGGGCGGGTTCGAGGGTGCCTGTCTGGATCGTCAGCGATTCCGCCGTCCAAGCGGTGCCGAATCCTGCGAGCCCTGGCGCCGTGGGGGCGTACAGCATGTGGCGCAGGAACGCAGCGAGGTCGTCGAGGACTGTGAAGACGCCGGCGATGCCGCACAAGCCGTTCAGCAGGCGGGCGGAGAAGTCGTGGGCCGTGCCCTTGAGGCAGGTGCCGGTGTCCTGGTCGAGCTCGGTCGGTGCGCAGCGGGCGGCGAGGTTGGTGGGGAGGGAGCCGAAGCGGGTGGAGGTCATGCCCAGGGGGTTCCAGGTTCGCTCGGTGGCGAGCTGGTCGAGGCGTTGGCCGGAGAGGTGTTCGGCGAGGTAGCCGAGGACAAGGGCGGCTCGGTCGGTGTATTCGACGGCTTCGCCCGGCGGGCGGTGGAGGGGCTCGTGCAGGACGCCGTCGCGGATGTCCTGGGGGTCTGTGCCGTAGAGGTTCTTGAGCTGGGCTCGGAGGGGGAGGCCGGCGGTGTGGGTCAGCAGGTGGTGGGCGGTGGCGGTGCCCAGGGGGTGGCCTGCGACTTCTGGCCAGTTGGTGCCCAGTGGGGCAGTGAGGTCGAGTTTGCCGTCTTCCCACGGGGCACCGATGGAGGACCACACGGCGAGGATCTTGGTGAGGCTGGCGGCGTCGAAGACGGTGTCCGGCTGCATGGGGACGTGGGGCTCGTTGGGGTCGAGGACGCCGGTGGCGCCTTGCGCCTGGATGCCTGTGGCGTCGCCGACGGCCCACACCGCGCCGGGGTAGACCTTGTCGCGGACGCCTTCGGACAGGAGTTGTTCGATGTGGTCGGTGCTGCGGTACGTCATGGTCTCCCTGTTCGCCGTGGGCATCCCGCCGGTCAGCGTAGTGACGCGGGCGGGGTGGATCGGGCAGTGGCGCGTGGGTGTCGGCGGGCGGTGGGGCTCGGTTCAGGTGAGCTGGTGGCCGAGTTCGGTGAGGGATTGGGCGGTCGCCGAGAGCGGGTAGCGGGCGGCGTTCGCGTAGCCCGCTTGCCGTAGGGCGGGGAGGAGGCCGGGGCTGGTGCGCAGCCGGTTCACGTCGCGGGCGAGGGCGGTGGGGTGGGTGAAGTCGGTGGTTATGGCGGAGGCAGCCAGGGTCTCGTTGAGGCCCGGTACGGGCTGGTGGAGGACGGGGAGGCCGCAGGCTTGGGCCTCCAGGGCGACCAGGCCCATGGCTTCCAGGGTGGTGGAGGGAATGACGAGCGCGTCGTGTTCGGCGAAGACTCTCCACAGCTGGGGGCGGCGGAGCCAGCCGAGGTAGCGGGCACGGACGCCCGTGCGTTGCAGCAGTGGGGCCAGGGCCCGGAACTGAGCACGGGGCGCGGCGATGCTCAGCTCGACGCCTTGTATCGGGGCCAGGCCCTGGAGCAGGGACTCGACTCCCTTCTCCGCGGTCAGCCGTCCGGCGTACAGGAGTCGCAGGTGGCTGCTGACGGTCCGGGCGGGCCAGGGCGGCGGTGCGGTGAGCAGGTGGTCGGGGATGCCCCAGGGAATGCGGGTGATCTTGCGGCGGTCGGTCTGTGGGGCGAGATTCAGGAGGCGGTCGGCCATTGCGTTGGTGGGGACGACGATGGCATCGGCGGCCCGCGCCGTTTCGCGCAGGACCTGGAGCTGGTCGCGGTGGGACTTAGGAGTCCTTGCAGAATGATCTTCGTGTGGCACGGTGGAGGAGCAGGTGATGTCGTTCCTCGGGGGTGAGGATGACTCGGCGGAAGCCGTGGGAGGTCAGCGATGAACTGTGGGTGGTGATCGAACCGCTGCTGCCCAGGTGTGAACGTCGCTACCGGCACCCGGGCCGTAAACGGATCGATGACCGCAAGACACTGCAGGGCATTCTGT
>NZ_JBFAIS010000067.1:0-2287 GCF_040654795.1 Streptomyces sp. NPDC050617
CTCGACGGCGAGGACGTCCTGGAGATGACCGTCGACGAGCGGGCGCGGGCCGGGGTGTTCCTGGCCATGCAGTACCCCGTCGAGGTCCCCGGCGTCTCCGTCTCCAACTTCCTGCGCACCTCCGCCACCGCGATCCGCGGCGAGGCCCCCAAGCTCCGCACCTGGGTCAAGGAGGTCAAGTCCGCGATGGAGCAGCTCCAGATGGACCCCGCCTTCGCCGAGCGCAACGTGAACGAGGGGTTCTCCGGCGGTGAGAAGAAGCGCCACGAGATCCTGCAGCTCGAACTCCTCAAGCCGAAGATCGCCATCCTGGATGAGACCGACTCCGGCCTGGACGTGGACGCCCTGCGCACCGTCTCCGAGGGCGTCAACCGCGTCCGCGAGGGCGGCGAGGTCGGCACCCTCCTCATCACCCACTACACGCGGATCCTGCGCTACATCAAGCCGGACTTCGTGCACGTCTTCGCCAACGGCCGCATCGCCGAGTCGGGCGGCGCGGAACTGGCGGACAAGCTGGAGAACGAGGGGTACGAGAACTACGTGAAGGGCGGCGTACCCGCGTGACACCGTTGCCGGACCTTCTCGATACCGACGCGATCCGCAAGGACTTCCCGATCCTGGAGCGGCAGGTCCACGACGGCAAGAGGGTCGTCTACCTCGACAACGCGGCCACCTCGCAGAAGCCGCGTCAGGTCCTGGACGCTTTGAGCGGCTACTACGAGCGGCACAACGCCAACGTCCACCGCGGCGTGCACGTCCTGGCCGAGGAAGCCACCGCCCTCTACGAGGGCGCGCGGGACAAGGTGGCGGCGTTCATCAACGCGCCGAGCCGGGACGAGGTGATCTTCACGAAGAACGCCTCGGAGTCGCTGAACCTGGTGGCGAACATGCTCGGCTGGGCCGAGGAGCCCTACCGGGTGGACCGGGACACCGAGATCGTCATCACGGAGATGGAGCACCACTCCAACATCGTGCCCTGGCAGCTCCTGTCCCAGCGCACCGGCGCGAAGCTCAAATGGTTCGGCCTGACCGACGACGGCCGCCTCGACCTGACCAGCCTGGACGAGATCATCACGGAGAAGACGAAGATCGTCTCCTTCACGCTGGTCTCCAACCTGCTGGGCACCGTCAACCCGGTCGAGGCGATCATCCGCCGCGCCCAGGAGGTCGGCGCGCTGGTGGCCATCGACGCCTCCCAGGCCGCCCCCCACATGGTCCTCGACGTCCAGGCGTTGCAGGCGGACTTCGTGGCGTTCACCGGGCACAAGATGTGCGGCCCGACGGGCATCGGGGTGCTGTGGGGCCGGCAGGAGCTGCTGGAGGACCTGCCGCCGTTCCTCGGCGGCGGGGAGATGATCGAGACGGTCTCCATGCACTCCTCCACCTACGCTCCGGCCCCCCACAAGTTCGAGGCCGGCACCCCGCCGATCGCGCAGGCGGTGGGGCTGGGGGCGGCGGTGGACTACCTCTCCGCGATCGGCATGGACAAGATCGCAGCCCACGAGCACGCGATCACCGAATACGCCGTGGCACGGCTCCAGGAAGTCCCCGGACTGCGGATCATCGGCCCCGTCACCGCCGAGGACCGGGGGGCGACGATCTCCTTCACGCTCGGCGACATCCACCCCCACGACGTGGGGCAGGTCCTGGACGAGCTGGGGATCGCGGTGCGGGTCGGCCACCACTGCGCGCGGCCGGTGTGCCTGCGCTACGGAATTCCCGCGACCACCCGCGCGTCGTTCTACCTGTACTCCACCCCGGCCGAGGTCGACGCCCTGGTCGCGGGCCTGGAGCACGTACGGAACTTCTTCGGCTAGGGCGGCGGTTACGTGAAGCTCGATTCGATGTACCAGGACGTGATCCTGGACCACTACAAGCACCCGCACGGGCGGGGCCTGCGCCAGGGCGACGCGGAGGTCCACCACGTGAACCCCACCTGCGGGGACGAGATCACCCTGCGGGTGCGGCTGGACGGCGCGACGATAGAAGACGTGTCCTACGAAGGGCAGGGCTGCTCCATCAGCCAGGCCAGCGCCTCCGTCCTCAACGACCTCCTGGTCGGCAAGCCTCTCGATGAGGCGCACCGGATCCAGGAGACGTTCCTGGAGCTGATGCAGTCCAAGGGCCGGCTGGAGCCGGACGAGGCGATGGAGGAGGTCCTGGAGGACGCGGTGGCCTTCGCCGGCGTCTCGAAGTACCCCGCCCGCGTCAAATGCGCCCTGCTGAGCTGGATGGCCTGGAAGGACGCCACCGCCAAAGCCCTCTCCGAGGAGGCGAAAACCGCATG
>NZ_JBFAIS010000069.1:0-1468 GCF_040654795.1 Streptomyces sp. NPDC050617
GAGAAACTGCGCGTGCTACGGGAGTTGGGCGTCGACCAGTTCGCGCTGTACGCGATGCACGACGCGAAGGAGACGACGATCGACGCGTACGGGGACCGGATCATCCCCGAATTGGGCTGACCGCTGACCGCGACGGGGGCGTGTCTTGAGGACTGTGGGACGCGCCTTGTCTTTTGAACGGCGGCAGGCTGTCGGCCGCACCGTGCTGTTCCTGTTCATCCGTCGGCGGGTGTGGGGCAGCCGGTGCTGAGTGATCGGGGGACTCGTTCGAGGGCGTCCTGGAGGGTTTCCGTAAGGTCGGGGACAGTAAGGCCGAGGTTTTGCAACCAGCGGGCCACCTGGGCAATTGGGACGTTCATGACTTCCGCCTTCTCAATGAGGACGTGCAGGTCGATGTCGCAGTCGATGGTCAGGAGCAGGTCGCTGTCCTCGGTGATCCTCAGCAATTCGACGGCCGAGGTGAAAGACAGGCCCTCCGGGAGGTCTGGGCAGGAGACCTTGATGCCGTAGCCGACGAGCCGTTTCACCAGGACCGAGTGGGGCTCCAACAGGTTGCGGGCCGCTGCCACCACGTGGGCGAACGGCATGGGGTCGGCGGTGGTGACCCCGAACCATACGAGAGGGCCGTCCCGCCGCAGTAACTGCTCGTCCAAGGCATCGAAGTGGCGCGGTGGCCGTAGGCGAAGGCCGAACCCGTAGGCGCGCAGGCGGTCGGCCGTCTGCTCCAGAGACCAGTTCTGGTGCCGTGCTGCGTCGAAGACATGGGCATAAGGCACTGGTTCGTTTGGGGACAGCGTCCCGTGCCTTGCTTCGATCAGAAGGGCGGATTCACTGGGGTCAGTGTCCTCGGGCCACACCGTTGGAGGGGCGAAGCCCAGCCGTTCCAGATGGTCCACCATCTCGTGCGGCGAGCGTCCCAGCACCTGAGCGGCGGCGAGGACATGCCCTGGCGGCACTTCGTTCGTGCGGTCCAGCCAGGGCCACATGCTGTCCGCCCGTTGGCTGAGCAGGACGGCCACCTCGGCATCTGGCCGCTCCGGCAGTCCTGCAGCATCGATGCGTAACCCATAGGCCGCGAGGCGTGCACAGACCTCGCTCACAGGGAGCTCGAAAAGGAGAGCCGCCTGAGCAATGTGACCGGCTGGGACGGGCTCCTTGGGGTCCACCCAACCGAGAGCCCCTGCATTCCTACCGAGGTTGCGCTGGAGCAACGGGTCATGTCGTGCTGCAGCAGCCAGATCGATGTATGTCTCTGGTACATGGATGCCGTAGTCGCGCCACTCGAGGGTGAGAGATCCGGTGTCTTGAGAGAGCCATTTCGCCCCTTCCATCAGCTCCTCGAAGGTGGCCGTTCTCCGGTGGGGTAGGGCACCTACTGACCTTCAATACGTGATGTCGTCATGGTGGAACGGGCGTGAGTCCGGTACCGGTGAGGCAGCCGTCGATGACGTCGGGGCGGTATTGGAGC
>NZ_JBFAIS010000070.1:0-1450 GCF_040654795.1 Streptomyces sp. NPDC050617
CTTGTCCTACCTTCCAAGCGTGGGCCTGAGACGGTCATTCGTAAGATCGTCGGGCCCAGGGGTTCCGGGTATGGCTGTGAGCTTGTCGCCGTCCGATGGCTCAAAAGACTTGGCCGCCCGGAGCCCCGCGACGACTCGACCGCTAATTGGGATACGCGACTCGATCGCTGTGTAGGACAACGTCGGCGAGGTCGTCTGCGGGATCGATGTGCGACGACGAGCTGGCGGAGGTGACCATGCCCCAGATCTGGGCCGGGATGGACATCGGCAAGGAACATCACCACTGTGTGGTGATCGACGCGCAGGGCGAACGCCTGCTGTCGCGGCGAGTCCTGAACGACGAGAGTGCCCTGCTGGAGCTGATCGGTGACGTACTCGCTCTCTCCGAGGATGCGCTGTGGGCAGTGGACATCAACCACGGTGGTGCCGCCCTGCTCATCGGTCTGCTCCTCAGCCACGACCAGCCGATGGTTTACCTCACCGGGCTCGCTGTTCATCAGGCTTCGGCTGCCTACCGGGGCCAGGGCAAAACGGATGCCAAGGACGCCTTCGTCATCGCCGACCAGGCCCGCATGCGCAAGGACCTCGGCGTGCTCCGGCCCGGCGACGAGATAGCCGTCGACCTCAGGATTTTGGTCAGGCGCCGCACCGACCTGGTCAACGACCGCACCCGTCAGATCAACCGGCTCCGCGAACAACTCCTGGAGATCTTCCCGGCCTTGGAGCGTTCGCTCAGCCTGACAAACAAGGGGCCGATCCTGCTGTTGACCGGCTACCAAACGCCGGCCGCCATCCGCCGAAGCGGGGCCAGGCGCATAGAGACCTGGCTGAAGAACCGAAAGGTCAGAGGCGCCGCCCCTATCGCCCAGGCCGCCGTCGAGGCGGCTCAGGCCCAGCACACCGCACTGCCCGGCGAGCAGCTGGCTGCCTCGATGGTGGCCCGCCTCGCGAAGGGGGTGATGGCCCTCGAAGAGGAAATCGCCGAGCTCGACGCTCTCATCGAGGCCCGGTTTCACCAGCACCCGTATGCCGAAGTGATCCGCAGCCTGCCCGGCATGGGCGCCATGCTCGGAGCCACGTTCATCGCCGCCACCGGCGGAGACATGGAAGCCTTCGGCACCGCTGACCGGCTGGCGGCATTCGCCGGCCTGTCCCCGGTGCCGCGCGACTCCGGTCGCGTCAGCGGCAACATGCGCCGCCCCCGCCGCTATCACCGCGGCCTCCTGCGGGCGTTCTACCTCTCCTCCATGGCCAGCCTGCGGTCGTGTCCCGCATCGCGGGCGTACTACGAACGCAAGCGTGCCGAGGGGAAAGGGCACAAGCAGGCTGTGCTGTCGCTCGCCCGCCGCAGAGCCAATGTTCTGTGGGCAATGATCCGCGACGGAGCGTGCTATCAAGCTGCACCACCAGTCACGATGGTCGCTTGACTTTCTGATTGGGAAGTCTTTTA
>NZ_JBFAIS010000071.1:0-1416 GCF_040654795.1 Streptomyces sp. NPDC050617
GGGTGAGACCTGATGCCGAGCCGATTGTGGTGAAGTGGATGATCCTATGCTGTCGAGAAAAGCCTCTAGCGAGTTTCATGGCGGCCCGTACCCTAAACCGACTCAGGTGGTCAGGTAGAGAATACCGAGGCGTTCGGGTGAACTATGGTTAAGGAACTCGGCAAAATGCCCCCGTAACTTCGGGAGAAGGGGGGCCATTCCTGGTGATGATCTTTTCGGTCTGAGCTGGGGGTGGCCGCAGAGACCAGCGAGAAGCGACTGTTTACTAAAAACACAGGTCCGTGCGAAGCCGTAAGGCGATGTATACGGACTGACGCCTGCCCGGTGCTGGAACGTTAAGGGGACCGGTTAGCTCCATTTCGGTGGGGCGAGGCTGAGAACTTAAGCGCCAGTAAACGGCGGTGGTAACTATAACCATCCTAAGGTAGCGAAATTCCTTGTCGGGTAAGTTCCGACCTGCACGAATGGCGTAACGACTTCTCGACTGTCTCAACCATAGGCCCGGTGAAATTGCACTACGAGTAAAGATGCTCGTTTCGCGCAGCAGGACGGAAAGACCCCGGGACCTTTACTATAGCTTGATATTGGTGTTCGGTTCGGCTTGTGTAGGATAGGTGGGAGACTGTGAAGCTATGGCGCCAGCCGTGGTGGAGTCGTCGTTGAAATACCACTCTGGTCGTGCTGGATGTCTAACCTGGGTCCGTGATCCGGATCAGGGACAGTGTCTGGTGGGTAGTTTAACTGGGGCGGTTGCCTCCTAAAGGGTAACGGAGGCGCCCAAAGGTTCCCTCAGCCTGGTTGGCAATCAGGTGTTGAGTGTAAGTGCACAAGGGAGCTTGACTGTGAGACCGACGGGTCGAGCAGGGACGAAAGTCGGGACTAGTGATCCGGCGGTGGCTTGTGGAAGCGCCGTCGCTCAACGGATAAAAGGTACCCCGGGGATAACAGGCTGATCTTCCCCAAGAGTCCATATCGACGGGATGGTTTGGCACCTCGATGTCGGCTCGTCGCATCCTGGGGCTGGAGTCGGTCCCAAGGGTTGGGCTGTTCGCCCATTAAAGCGGTACGCGAGCTGGGTTTAGAACGTCGTGAGACAGTTCGGTCCCTATCCGCTGTGCGCGTAGGAGTCTTGAGAAGGGCTGTCCCTAGTACGAGAGGACCGGGACGGACGAACCTCTGGTGTGCCAGTTGTTCTGCCAAGGGCATGGCTGGTTGGCTACGTTCGGAAAGGATAACCGCTGAAAGCATCTAAGCGGGAAGCCTGCTTCAAGATGAGGACTCCCTCCCCCTTTGAGGGGTTAAGGCTCCCAGTAGACGACTGGGTTGATAGGCCAGATATGGAAGCCTGGTAACGGGTGGAGTTGACTGGTACTAATAGGCCGAGGGCTTGTCCTCAGTTGCTCGCGTCCACTGTGT
>NZ_JBFAIS010000072.1:0-1408 GCF_040654795.1 Streptomyces sp. NPDC050617
TAGTACTGCAACGGCGTTTGGTGTGACTGGTGGCCAGGTTGGTCGTTGGGCTGGTTATGGGTGGGGGCCACGGCGATGTGAGGAAGTGGGCGGCGGGTCTGGGTGAGGTGCATGAGCGTTTCATGCACCGATTTGCCCGGTCGGAGCCGCGTGAGTCAGCGCTGGCGTATATGCGGGGCCTGATAGCCCCGCTGGAACGGAAGAACGGCTGGACGCTGGCTGAGGAAGCCGGGCACCCGGCTCCCGACCGCATGCACCGGCTGCTGAACCGGTGCGACTGGGACCCTGACGAAGTCCTGGACGACGTGCGTGATTACGTCGTCGAACACCTCGGTGACCCGGAGGCCGTGCTGATCGTGGACGACACGGGCTTCCTGAAGAAGGGGGTCCGCTCGGCCGGGGTCCAACGGCAGTACTCCGGGACGGCGGGGCGGACGGAGAACTGCCAGGTCGGCGTCTTCCTCGCCTATGCCGGTGAACGTGGCCGCACGCTGATCGACCGGCGCCTGTATCTGCCCACGTCATGGACCGATGACCGGGAACGGTGCCGGGCCGCGGGCATTGACGACGCGGTCGCCTTCGAGACGAAGGTCGTCACCGCCAAAGCGATGGTCCGCCGGGCGATCACCGACAAGATCCCGTTTCGGTGGGTGACCGCGGACGCCGCCTACGGTTTCAGCAAGGGCTGGCGGACCGAGCTCGAGCGGGCCGATGTCTTCCACGTCATGGCCACCACCCGCCACGACACCGTCGTCACCCGCTGGGCCATGGACCACCCTGTCCATGACCTCTTTCCCGGCCTGCCACGGCAGAAATGGAAGCGCCGTTCCTGCGGCAACGGAGCCCACGGTCCGCGCGTCTATGACTGGGCGAGGGCCGAGGTCCGGCCCTGGCACCGAGAAGACCGGCGGCACTGGGTGATCGCCCGCCGCAGCGTCAGCCGACCCCAAGAGATCTCTTACTACATCGCCTACTGCCCCACGAAAACCACTCTCGACGAACTGATCCACGTCGCCGGCAGCCGCTGGGCCGTCGAGGAATGCTTCCAGACCGCCAAGCAGGAATGCGGCCTGGACGACTACCAGGTCCGCCGATACCCCGGCTGGCACCGCCACATCACCCTCGCCATGGCCGCCCACGCCTGCCTCACCGTCCTGCGAGCCCGCGCACTCGACACCGACAAAGCAGAAACGGATCCTCCCAGCTCATACCCCTCACCCTCCCCGAACTACGACGCCTGATCCACCGCCTCACCCACCGCCGCCCCGCACCCATCGACCACGTCCTGCACTGGTCACACTGGCGCCGCAGACGACAACACCAAGCCCGCCTCAGCCACTACAAACAACGCGGCCACACACCACCAGAAGCTGCCCAACCATCAGGCCAAAGACCATTGCAGTACTAG
>NZ_JBFAIS010000073.1:0-1281 GCF_040654795.1 Streptomyces sp. NPDC050617
TCAGCCCGCCCCCTTGCGCATACCTCATGCAATGGGCATACCGCAGGAATCAAGAACCGTCAGCCTTGCCGACATCACGCATTGAAGGTCAGTAGGTAAGAGGTGCATTTTCCGTCTTGTCATGCATGCCGTCGCGAACGCCTCCCTTTGCGTGGGCGGCAGCGCCTATATTTTTGCTTCGACCAGCCTGCGCACCCAGCTCTGACTTTCGGGCAGCATCGGCCGGATGAACGCCGCATCAATCCGCTTCTCTGCGACCGAAGTGGGGCCGTCTGCGGGGTTCTCGCAGCCCTGCAGGGTTGGGCTGGCGTGGTTCCTCGCTGGAATACCGAGATGACACATTGGCTCGCCCTGCCATCAAGGTTGTCCCGTAAGTAATCTTGGAGTGGATGTGAATGCGGGCACCCGAAGGCCATTCGACTCAGCCATCCGTTGCGGGCGAGGTTATGCAAGCGGGCGATGCTGAGCATGGCGTGGTGGACGTCGTCGCCCTTGAGCCGGCAGCCGCGGAGGATCCTCCAGCCCTTCATGCGAGCGAAAGTGCACTGGACGTGGGCACGAACTTGCTTGTGGGGGGGCACGGTTGTGTTGTTCCTTCCAGACTGGGGATTTCCCGCCCCCGGTTCGGTGTTGCAGGATGGCGAGTCCGGTGCCTTGGTAGCCGCTGTCCGTGGTGGCTATGTTGTGACCGCTAGCGTCCTTCGCGCCGAATTCCTCCCAGCCTCGAGAGTCGTGCCGGTTGCCGGGCAACGACCGACAGACCACGACGACCAGGCGACCGCCAGCGTCGATGACGACCTGGTAGGCCGTGGAGTAACGGTAGTTCTCCGATTGCACGGCGATCGAGCGGTCGCGGGTGGGCACGAGTGTTCCGTCGCCGATGAGCACGATGTCCTAGTCGAATCGATCGCGCGGCTGGAGCGCGAGCAGGGAACCGGGAAGGTCGATGATCCGGTCGAGCGTCGACTTCTAGCCGCCGGACAGCGACGCAAGTTGGCACGTCGTCAAGTTCGTTCGCAAGCCAGTCGCGACCAGCAGGATTCAGTCATCCAGCGCCAAGTCTCACGGGCGACCTCGGTGTACATCGGCTCCGGTCTACGGCGTGCCGCAGTCACCAACTTACCGAGACAGCGCAGGTTCATCCCAATGAACGGACCGCTGCGCCGCCGTGATCACACTATCCACACTACTGACCTTCAATGCGTGATGTCGGCAAGGCTGACGGTTCTTGATTCCTGCGGTATGCCCATTGCATGAGGTATGCGCAAGGGGGCGGGCTGA
>NZ_JBFAIS010000074.1:0-1156 GCF_040654795.1 Streptomyces sp. NPDC050617
CTACTGACCTTCAATGCGTGATGTCGGCAAGGCTGACGGTTCTTGATTCCTGCGGTATGCCCATTGCATGAGGTATGCGCAAGGGGGCGGGCTGACCGACGAGCGGCGGGCCTTTCGCGAGAGGCTGCGGTTGGAGGCAGCCGAGCGGTTCGCCCTGGGCGAGGAGAACATGGTCATCGCGCACGAGTTGCGGGTCAGTGTCAGGTCGGTGCAGCGCTGGCGCAGAGCCTGGTCCCAGGGCGGGCCGAGAGCCCTGGCTTCAAGGGGGCCCGCGTCATTGCCGGTGCTCAGTGACGAACTGTTCGCCGTGCTGGAGCGTGAGCTGGCCAGGGGGCCGGTGGCGCACGGCTGGCCGGACCAGACCTGGACCCTGTCCCGGATCAGGACGCTGATCGGGCGTCGGTTCCACAAGAGCTACACCGTCCAGGGTGTCGCCGTACTGCTCAAGCGGCATGGCTGGAGCTGCCAGGTGCCGGCCCGTCGGGCAGTGGAGCGCGACGAGGCGGCGGTGGCCGGCTGGGTGAAGGAGACTTGGCCGCAGGTGGAAGGACCGTGGCGGCGCTCGGGGCTTGGCTCGTCTTCGAGGACGAGGCCGGATTCTCGATGACGCCGCCGACCACCCGTACCTGGTCCCGCCGCGGCCACACTCCCGTGGTGCGTGTGCGAGGCCGTTCCCGCCGTCGGCTGTCTGTCGCCGCTCTCGTCTGCTACAAACCCGGCGAACGCTCGCGGCTGATCTACCGGCCGTGCCCCGACGCCCGGCTCGACGGACGCAAAAGCTTCTCCTGGCAGGGTTACCGCGACCTGATCCAGATCGCGCACCAGCAACTCGGCGGCCCGATCGTGCTGGTCTGGGACAACTTGAACACCCACCTGTCGGCCGGAATGCGCCGCTACATTGCTGATCGGACCTGGCTCACCGTCTTCCAGCTCCCGCCCTGCTCACCCGACCTCAACCCCGTCGAGGGCATCTGGTCAGTGCTGCGGCGCACCACCACGGCCAACCGCGCGTTCGCTGGCCCCCAGAATCTGATCACCGCCGTCCGCCGCGGCTTACGCCAGCTCCAATACCGCCCCGACGTCATCGACGGCTGCCTCACCGGTACCGGACTCACGCCCGTTCCACCATGACGACATCACGTATTGAAGGTCAGTA